>JAQBWV010000095.1 GCA_027624335.1 Planctomycetota bacterium | reverse complement strand
AGTCAACGAAGAATCCACCACACCTTTCGAGCCATCGTCATTGCACTGCTTCCACGCAGGACACTGAACCGCTCAACCGGGCCTAACAGCCCGTTTAGGAATGCTGATTGTTGTTCAAAAGGTGCAGGCTGGTGTGAGAAATTTCGGCTAAAAAATCCGTCCTTGTCCGTGTTTCCATGGGCTGCCGCAATGGTTTTAGGTCCAAGTCTTGCTGCTCACCCCTTCGGCGAATGTTTACCGCCGATTGACCGCGAAACAGGCTGATTCTTCAGTCAGAAGCGGCAGGCGAGCGGTCTGGTGCCTGTCGGAAAGTTGTGCGGATGAGCCGAAATCCGACCGAGCGGTACAGTTCGACGGCCGGCGCATTTTCGGCAGTCGCTTCCAGATAGACTCGCCGCAGGCCTGATGCCTGGAACCCGATCAGCGACTGCAGCACAAGTGCTCGTCCGAGTCCCAGGCCGCGATACTCCGGCGCGACGCCAACGTTCTGCACCGATCCCGCTTCTCGACCATTCGCCAGTCCCTGAATCGTGCCGCAGTCGACCGAACCAGCGTTCGACTCGGAATTCTGGTGACAGATCAGCCACGTCGCCTGCGGCAGGAACGATCGCTGGCTGGCGATTTCCAGCATCAACCTGCGGCAGCCGTCCAGCGTCGACAGTGACGGGAATACCAGCGAATCAAGCTCGCTGCGGAAGCAAGCAAACTTGGTGACGGCGTGGCGGTCGAGATGCTCCGGATCCCACGCGACGAAGCGGTACCCCGGCGGCAGCTCCGGATCCGGAACGTTCCGCTCTGCAAAATTGAATTCCATTCGGAACCGACGGAAATACCGCATGACCACCCGCGACGTCTGGAGATTTGGTCTCGTAAGCTGATCCGACTGCTCAGAGGTTTCACTATACAGAACCACGGAATACACGGAATAACACGGAAAGAATTTCTGCCGCATGGCCGTCGAGAATCTGCGATTTGACTGAACAATACTCGGTAGAAGGAACCACGAAAGAAACGAAATACTCGAAAAAGGAATACGCCTTTCGTGTCATTTCTTTTTGTTCGCGGTTGTTCCCGTCAAGCAGTGAGCATTGAGCGGGAGACGGCTCGGCTCTTCCTATTTCCGGCGAGTTCGCTCGATCCGAATGCGGCATCCGATGGGGACGGACTCACGAATCTCCGGCAGTTTTCCGCCAAGTGCAGCAGCGACGGCTTCCTCAACGTAACGGCGTTTCACCTTGTCGGCGTTCGGGCTGTCGTCCATCGCCCCCATGTAGACTATCTCTCGGTCGCGGTTGAGCACGAAGAATTCAGGAGTGAATCCTGCTCCGTAGACTTTGGCGATCAGCTGGGATTCATCAAAGAGGTACGGGAAATGAAACTCCTTCGCCGCTGCCTTCTCTTTCATCTTCGGCGGCAGGTCTTCCTCGACCTTGTTGACGTTCACGGCGACGATCGCGACTTTGCTGTCTGGAGCGAAATACTTCTTCGAAAAGGCGATCAACCGGTCCTCGTAGTCGACGGCGTACGGGCAACTGTTGCACGTAAACACCAGGACGACGACATCCTGCTTCTTGAGATCACTCAACGAGTGCTTCTTCCCATCGACACCCGGCAGCTCTTTCCACTCGGGAGCCTTGTCACCGATGCTGAGCACCGGATTGAACTCGCCAGCCGCCACCAGCTGAGGTCCGTTAAATGCCATCGCAATCGCCGCAATCAGCAAGCCAATGTCAAAGATGTTTCCTGGATGTGAGGTCATAGCGAATTTCCAACTACTGGCGAGACGAATCAGAGGGCGATCAGAATGTTGAATTCCAGGCGATTGGAATCGCGACTCTACTCAATCATGTTGGGGCAGCAGGCCACCAACAAGCGAGACGCATTACCAGAAGTATGAATTTTCGACCATCTGACGCAATGCTCCGCCTGGTTGCAGCCAGTCATTCGGGACGATGTTCACACAATGCGACCGCGATTAGAGTTCACGTCTGAAGGGCTCGTCAAACGAGCCTTGTCGCATTGTTGATCGTCTATGCGAAGCTTCGGTGGTCTCAACCGGTTCCGGTATTGCGCTGCCGCTACTGTCCAGAAGGAAATCTCGATGAGTCAGGCTCGGATACTGGCCTTTGCCGGGAGCACACGAAAAGCATCATTGAACAAGCAGCTCATCGCTGCAGCGGCGAAGGCTGCCGAGCGGGCGGGAGCCAAAGTTACGCTCATCGATCTGGCAGACTTCCCCATGCCGATCTTTGATCAGGACTACGAAGCCGAACACGGCATGCCCGAGAACGCACAGAAGCTCAAGCAGTTATTCATCGAACACAACGCCTTGTTGGTTGCGTCTCCCGAGTACAACAGCTCGGTCAGTGCCGTGCTGAAGAATGCGATCGACTGGGTGTCACGTCGTGCCAAAGGCGAACCCATGAAGGCAGCGTTTCTTGGCAAAACGGCCGCGATCATGGCTGCCTCGCCTGGCGGACTGGGCGGCATCCGAGGGCTGGTTCATCTGCGATCCATCCTGCAGAACATCGGCGTGCTGGTGATGCCCGACCAGATCACACTGTCCGAAGCCCACACCGTATTTGACGATGATGGTACGCTCAACAACGAACGGAAACAGGCCAGCATCGACGCCCTCACCGAGGAACTGGTCGAGACCGTCAGAAAACTGCAGGGCTGACTTTACTTGGCAGTCGTTCCCGCGAAGGCGGGAATCCTGCGATCTCCACTCAGACTCACGATTGTGGTCCGGTCTCTTGACCTGACTACTGCATCCCGCTGACCGAAACGCCATGCTCACTCAATTTGCCATTCGTCTGATCTGCGGCATGAGCCTGGTGTGGTGCGTCATGCCTCGTTCTGAAGTGACGTCGGGCTTCTTCCGAATTCAGAATCTCGTCACGCTGGGGCTGTCGGTTCTGGCGTTGATGGCGATTGGCCCTGCTTCAATTGCCGAAGGCGCTGAACCCACGCTGTCCGTCGAGATCGTTCGGTGGATTTCAGTCGGGCTGGCAACGATGTCGTTTCTTGGCTCTGTGATGTGGACGCTGGAACGCCGTGCGGCGGGCACGCGATTCGCTTTTGGCATCGCTGCCGTGTCGCTGCTCACCGTCGTTTTGAGCAGCGTCCCAGTTGACGGATTTCTGACGTTAAAAGGAAATCTCACCTGGTTGACCGAATTGACCGTGTCCGCCGTGTCCGGCGCGACCGTCGGTGGAATGTTGCTCGGCCACTGGTACCTTACGACTCCGACGATGTCGACGACCCCGCTGAATCGTGTCAACTGGTTTCTGTGCACTGTGGCTGGCGGTCGACTTACCCTCGGCGCGATTGCTCTTGGGTTTTTCTGGCCGTTTGGTGTTGACGGACCAGCTGCCATCAGGTCGACCGTCTTGAATTCGTATCCAGCGATGTGCCTGATGCTGGAATGGATTGGCGGAATTCTTGGACCACTGGCGGTATCGATTATGGTGGTCAGGATTCTGAAGTACAAAAACACGCAGTCAGCGACGGGCGTGCTGTTTGTGGGGGTCATCCTGGCGTTCATCGGCGAGATGACCGGCGCCCTCCTTCGTCAAGAACTGCAACTGCCGCTTTAACTACGAGCCACTTTGAAACGAGTCCTGGATCATGCAACTCATTTATCAGTGTCCGGTCTGCCAGTCGCCGAACATCGAAGTGGTGTCGAGTGAGACCAGCAGGCTGGCCTGCGTCTCCCAGGACTGGTCGCGTGAAGTCACCGCGGCAGACATCAAAGACGACAATCCGAAACGCTGTCTGTGTTGCGGAAACCCGGATCTCTGGCGACAGAAAGATTTCCCGCAGGCGCTCGGTCTGTTGATGGTTCTGACCGGCGGCATCCTGAGCACCATTGCCTGGGCTTATATGGAACCAGCCATCGCACTGGGTATTCTGCTGGGCTTCGCAGCGATCGACATGGTTCTGTACGCGGTGATGAAAGACGTCCTTGTCTGTTACCGCTGCAGCGCGAGGCATCGCAAAGCGAACATCGACGACGACCACCCGAGATTCAACCTGGAACTCAACGAACGTTACCGCCAGGAAGAAATCCGCCTGGCCGAAGCTCAGAAGTCGAATACGTGAAATAGTTATTGTTGAGCGAACGATTAGATACTCGGACCTTCTGGCCTGACATATTGCCGCCAGGTCTCAGAGATTCGCAAAGACTTTTTCATCGCGTCGAAGTCGCGTGGGGGAACTTCGGAGCAACGATCTGCGATCGATCAGTTTCTTCACGTTGCCGTCTCATGCGGCTCAGCGCCCTTGCGTCAGCGTTTCGAATGCTGGCAACTGATGTGTCCGGCAGTACCACAATGACGTTCAATCTGAAATAACGGCATGGGTCTCATGGCGACGTCTATTCCAGTTCAGATTCCTGCGACGCTAAGATCGGAGTGCGGTGGACAGTCGCAGTTGGTCGTGTACGCAGCGACGGTCGGTGAGGCTCTGCTGCAGCTTGAGCAGAACTATCCCGCCGTTTATCGAAGCGTCTGCGACGAGACGGGAACCGTTCGGCGTCACGTCCATCTTTTTGTAAACTCGGATCTGGTGTTCGGCGACAATAGTTTTGACACACCGCTGAATTCCGGCGACATCTTTTTCATCATGCCTGCAGTTTCGGGAGGCTGAACATGGCTGAGCGACTCATTCTTTGCATCGGAACGAAAAAAGGCCTGTTCATCGCCGAGTCCGGGAAGACTCGCCACCGCTTCGAATTGCGAGGCCCCTTTCGACCGGGCGTCGGGGTGTACTCTGCATTGATTGATCAACGCGGCACGAAGCCGACCATTTTCGCTTCAAGCTGCTGCCCGTTCTTCGGGATGAAAATTCTTCGCTCGACAGACCTTGGCCAGACGTTCAAAGAAACGAAGTCCGCTCCTGCATTCCCGAAGGACGACGGTCGAGCACTGGCCAACATATGGTCACTCGAACCCGGCAGCGGCAAACGCGATCTGCTTTGCGGAGTCGAACCGGCGTCGCTGTTTCGCAGCAAAGACGGTGGAAATTCCTGGGAACTTGTGCCCGGCATCAGCAACCACGAACACTCTCGACAGTGGCATCCAGGCAACGGTGGATTGTGCATGCACACGATCGTCCGGGAAGGCAATCGAATGCATCTGGGAATCTCCACTGGCGGGCATTACCTCAGTGAAGACGGCGGCAAAACTTTCAATGCTTCGAACAACGGTGTCGGCGCAGGCTTTGTGCCGGACCCGTACCCCGAGTTCGGTCAGTGCGTCCACAAGATCGCCACTCACCCGGACGCTCCCGGTCGGCTCTACATGCAGAACCATGGCGGCTGGGAGGACCGTCCCGGCATCGGAGTTCTCCGCAGCGACGATCACGGCCACACCTGGCGATCAATCGCCGCTGGTCTACCGTCCGACTTCGGATTCCCCATCGTCGTGCATCCTCATAACGCGGAAACGATTTATGTTGTCCCGCTGGATCCTGCCACCAGGACCTGCCCGGAAAACCGCCCAGCAGTCTGGCGCAGCGACAACGGCGGAGACAACTGGAAGCGTCTCGCCAAAGGGCTACCAAAGAAGGAGAGCTACTTCACGATCCTGCGCGACGCGATGACGATCGACCATCTGAAGTCGCCATCACTCTACTTCGGCACAACCACCGGCCAACTCTGGATCGGCCGCGAAAGCGGAGACCAATGGGACTGCCTGTTCGACTCGCTGCCGCCCATCAACTGCGTCAAAGTCGCTGTCGTTTAGGCAGTTTCTTCGATTCTCCGAAAAAGCCAGAAGGCGAGCCGCTGGCGTCAGCCTGCCGGGTCATCAGTGTGGATCACTGGTGTCGAGCGGCGGTTGCTCGATTGATAGTACATCGAGTTTCTCAAGGGCAGAACAGCGACTCATCAAAGACTTGCGGGTTCTGCAAGGCCAGAAAACGCTTGCCTGAAGAATTATTCTCGACCGTGGCATGCATGGTCGAAGAGCATTGTCATCGTGACGACCTTGCTTTACCCACAACAAACAACCTGACCGTTGTCGAATTCGCAACCGGAGGTCTGACTTTTATGGCTTGCTTGGTTTATCGCCCAATGGGGCACTGTTTTGCGGTCATGGCTTTGGTTGTTGGATGTCTGGGGATGCTCGCGCACGATGCAAATGCTCTGCCGCCGAACGTCATCCTGATTTACACCGATGATCAGGGTTCGGTCGACGTGAACTGCTACGGGGCGAAGGATTTGATTACTCCGTCGCTGGATGATCTGGCGAGTCGTGGCGTGAGGTTTACTCAGTTCTACGCAGCGGCTCCGGTTTGTTCTCCCTCGAGGGCCGCGATGCTGACGGGCAGAGTGCCTCAGCGAGCAGGCGTGCCGGGGAATGTTTCGTCGGCTCATGGCAACGCGGGAATGCCGACCGAACAGATTACGATTGCCGAGATGATGAAAAAAGCAGGCTACGCGACCGGGCATGTCGGGAAGTGGCACCTTGGTTACACGCCGGAGACGATGCCGAACGGGCAGGGGTTTGATTCATCGTTCGGGCACATGGGCGGCTGCATCGATAACTGGTCGCACTTTTTTTACTGGAACGGCCCGAACCGGCACGATCTGTGGCTGAACGGCGAGCACATCTGGCGTGACGGTGAATTCTTTCCGGACCTGATGGTTCAGCAGGGGCACGCTTTCATCGAGCAGCACAAAGACCAGCCATTCTTTCTCTATTGGGCCATCAACCTGCCGCATTACCCACTTCAGGGAACCGATAAGTGGCGGAAGAAGTACGAGCACCTGCCAGCTCCACGGCGAATGTACAACGCCTTCGTTTCGACGATGGATGAATCGATCGGCAAGCTGCTGGCGAAGCTGGACGAGCTGAAACTTCGTGAGGACACGATCGTGATCTTTCAGTCGGATCACGGTCACTCTCACGAGGACCGAACGTTTGGTGGAGGCGGCAGTGCCGGCCCGTATCGCGGAGCCAAATTCAGCCTGTTCGAAGGCGGAATTCGCGTGCCGGCGATGATTTCGTGGCCCGGCAGGCTGCCGGCGGGAGAAGTTCGAGATCAAATGGCGACAGCCTGCGACTGGATGCCGACGATTGCCGATCTGGCCAAACTTCCTCGGCCAGAGCAGAAGCTGGACGGGCACAGCATCACGTCGGTCATTCGTTCTGCCGACGCGGTAACTCCCCATCAGCAGTTTCACTGGCAGAGCGGCGGCGGAAACAATCCCCAATGGGCGGTCCGCGATGGCGACTGGAAACTGATTGGAAATCCTCGCGATACCAGTAACAAAGCTCCCATTGAGAAAGACGATGGCAGGTTCCTCGTGAACCTCGCGGAGGACGCTTCCGAGATGAAGAACCTCGCCGCTGGACATCCCGACATTGTGCAGAAGCTCGAACGGCTTCACGACGCCTGGGTGAAGGACGTCAGCAACTGATTGTTGCTCGGTTTCCGGCAGGATTTCCCCGGCGTCCGATTGCGAGATCAGTTGCAGTCCGTTAAGCAGTGGGGTGCTTTGCGGTCATTTGCTGATGGCTTAGCCTGGATCAATGGGTCACATCGCCAGTCGGAAACTGCACGCCTCACGGACTTTTCATCATGTCGAGCGAATTTGGTTCTCAGCTTGCGGGCATTGAACAAAAGGTCAATACCGGCGAACGTCTGACGTTCGACGAAGGCTTATTTCTCGACGATAACGTCGACGTACTGACGCTCGGCCATCTGGCTAACACAGTCAGAGAACGAAAGAATGGAAACCTCGCGTACTACAACACAAACATTCATCTGAACCCGACAAACGTCTGCGTCTACCGCTGCATTTTCTGTGCATTTCGGGCGGACCTAAAGGCGGAAAAGGCCTACACGTTTACCGACGACATGATCCGCGAGCGGGCGCTGGAAGCACGCTCGCAGGGAGCGACGGAAATCCACGTCGTCGGCGGTCTGCACCATCAGAAACCGTTTCAGTGGTACGTCGACGTGGTGAGAGTAATTCACGAAACGTGCCCGGAACTGCACATCAAGGCCTGGACTGCCGTTGAGATCAACTGGTTCAGCCACATCACAAAAAAACCTTACAAATGGTGCCTCGAACAACTGATCGACGCCGGTCTTGGCAGCATGCCCGGCGGCGGTGCTGAAATCTTCGACGAGGAAGTTCGAGCGCAAATCTGTGAGCACAAAGCGGATTCGCAGTCGTGGATCGACATCCACCGCGACGCGCATCAGTTGGGACTGCGAACCAACGCGACCATGCTTTACGGACATGTCGAACAGGCGAAACACCGCATCGATCATCTGTGCAAGCTGCGTGAATTGCAGGACGAAACCGGCGGTTTTCAAACGTTTATCCCGCTCGCCTTTCATCCGGAAAACACGGGCCTGTCTCACAATCCCAGGCCTAGTGGGCTGCAGGATTTAAAGACGATCGCGATCTCGCGTCTGATGCTGGACAACTTCGACCACATCAAGGCGTACTGGATCATGCTGGGCGAGAAAATCGCTCAGACCGCCCTCAGCTTTGGGGCCGACGACCTCGACGGCACTGTCATCCACGAGCTGATTTACCACGACGCGGGAGCCGAAACACCTGAAGGCATCACTGTCGAGCACCTTCATGGTTTGATCCGCGAAGCAGGAAGAGAACCCGTCGAACGAGACACGCTCTATCGACGCGTCATCCGCGACGGCGCAAAATGGCACGCTGACGAGCCGCTCGTCGCCACACCCGTCTAGCAAAGTCGCCGCTCTAACGCGTCCAAGGGCGTGGAAAAGCCTGTTCCCTGACGCCAGGACCACGTGATGACCAGCCCTGCTCTCGACGACAAACGCGAACGCCTGCTTGAGATTATTCGAGGCTACGGCTCTGTGGCTGTCGCCTTCTCAGCAGGAGTTGACAGCACTGTCGTCGCGAAAGCTGCCGTTATTGCCTGCGGAGACCGAGCGGTCGCGGTGACGGCTGTCAGCCCCAGCCTCGCGTCCGGTGAACTCGATGAGGCTCGTGAACTTGCGAAACAGATCGGGATTCGACACGAGATCGTTTCGACCGACGAATTCAACAATCTCGACTATCTCGCTAACCCCGGAAGCCGCTGCTATTTCTGTAAAACCGAACTCTATGCCCACATGCGTCCGCTCGCTGACTCACTGGGACTAAATGTTATGTTAAACGGGGCGAATGTTGACGACCTGGGGGACTATCGCCCTGGCATGGCTGCGGCTAAGCAAAATGGCGTCCGTAGCCCTCTGGTGGAAGCAGGATTCACGAAGAATGACGTACGGGCCTTGGCTCGGCTGTGGGATTTACCAGTGTGGGACAAGCCCGCGACACCGTGCCTTTCCAGCCGGATCGCCTACGGAGTTGAGGTGACGCCTGAGCGTGTCAGACGGATCGACGCTGCGGAAAGGCTTCTTTCTGAACTGCTCGGGATCCGGGAAGTTCGAGTTCGATTGGAGTCGGGAGAACTTGCTCGGATTGAGGTCCCACTCAGCCATATTTCACAGGTCACGGAGCCGGAGATCAGTCAACAACTGGTTCATCGGTGCCTGGCACTTGGATTTCGTAACGTTACGCTCGATTTGCAGGGATTCCGCTCAGGCAGCATGAATTCCGCACTCAGTGGAGATGGCGGCCTGGTTACGCTCTCAGAGTTTCTGCCTTTGCAGTAGCCAGCGTGTCACCGGAGACAGGCAACTCTCTGCTCAATTGGACTCGCAGAATCGGCCTCACGGATGACTGTATCGCTGCCGATAAGCGATACTTCTGCGCGACTCGCGACTTTCTCGATGGATCTGTTCTCGGTTCGTTGACAGTCAGAATGTTCCTCAATAACATTCCTCGCTTTCCCGCACAGTTTGGCGGGTCAGGACAGCGTCTAAAGGCAGTGCGAGATGACTCAGGAACGAATTAGAATCCGGATGGAGGCGTACGATCACGCTGTTCTGGATCTGTCCGCGACGGACATTGTGAACACGGCGAAGCGTACTGGCGCTGATGTTCGCGGGCCTGTACCCTTGCCGACGCGTATTGAGCGTTACACGGTGTTGCGTAGTCCGCACATCGACAAGAAATCTCGAGAGCAGTTCGAGATTCGAACGCACAAGAGACTGATTGAAATTTTGCAGCCCACGGGTAAGACGATTGATGCCTTGAATAAGCTGTCGTTGCCTGCTGGGGTTGATGTGAAAATTAAGGCTGGTGCTCGCTAAGTGTCAGTTGGGTCGGCCTGGTTATGGTGGGCAGCGTTGCTTGCCTATCTGGCTGGCAGTCTTCTCTCGCGTAAACGGGGGATGAAGCTCCCGGCTGGGGTCGTGTTCAGTTGGGGTGATGAAGTTGCTGTGAAGCAACCTCTCAGTGAGGCAGGGATAGTGATGCATAATATAGTTCTTGCGACAAAAGTTGGGATGACGCAGGTATACGATAGTGATGGCAATGTGCAGCCGGTGACGGTTCTTCAGGTCGGGCCGTGTAGAGTTGAGATGCTTCGGACGTCAGGGCGTGAAGGCTATGACGCGCTGCAGATGTCGCTCAATCGGAAGGGCAGGGTGGTTGCTCGTAAGGAGTCGCGGATTGATCCGGCGTTGCGGCAATATGAAGTCGGTGAGCTGCTTGATGCGCCCTTCATTGAGGTTGACGGTAAGGTTGACGTTATTGGGGCTAGTAAAGGTCGCGGGACTGCTGGGGTGATGAAGCGGCACAATTTCGCCGGACAGCGGGCGTCGCATGGCGTTAAGAAGTGTCACCGGCATGGCGGTTCGACGGGCATGAGTGCGGACCCGGCTCGCGTGATTAAAGGTACGAAGATGTCCGGTCGCTATGGTAACGCAAGGGCGACTGTGCGGAATCTGCGTGTCGTACGGTACGATGTAGAGCAGGGCGTGCTGGCTGTTAAGGGTGCGGTTCCGGGGCCAAATGGCGGCTTGGTTTCCATTCGTCGGCCGGTTGAGTTGTAGTCTGCCGTGTTTCTGTGTTTTTCTGTAGTTAATACATAACGTGAATGTTTCGGGGCAGCCTGATGGCTCAGATACCTCAATTGAATGCTGATTTGACGGTGGCTGGCGAAGTCGAAATTGACGACGTTCGGTTCTCGGCAAAGCTTACGAAGCAACTGATTCATGATGCTTGCGTCATGTATCACGCGAATAGGCGTCAAGGTACGGTCAGGACCAGGTCGCGAGCTGAAGTTAGTGGTACTCGCGCAAAGATGTATCGGCAGAAGGGTACGGGTCGCGCACGTGCGGGGCATCTGCAGTCTCCTATACGGCGAGGCGGTGGTCATGCTTTCGCGAAACGACCGAAAGATTGGTCGTACTCACTTCCTCGTAAGGCGTTGCGAGTTGCAACGCGGATGGCGCTAAGATTGAAAGCTGAGGCCGGCGAGTTGCGGGTTGTTTCGGTTATGGAAATGCCGGAGCCACGTACCCGGTATGTCTCTGCGGCGTTGAGATCTGGGGGTTTCACCGGGCAAAGTTGCCTGTTTGTGACTGAGGGTGTTCGCCCGGAATTTGTACGGGCAGCTCGCAATATTCCCAAAGTGACAGTGCTGCCACGAAGTGATCTGAATGCTGATGCTGTGATGCGGCATCGGAATATTTTAGTGTTTGAGGATGCGATGGGTCTCCTTGTTGGGGAATGATTCGGGCGCTCAGCTGCCGTGGTATGGTGGTGAGTAAATGGGGTAGGACTTTGAAATGTCAGACGAAAATCGACCAGAGTACATCCTTAAGGGGGTGATGCTCACGGAAAAGACGGCATTTCTGGCGGAATCGCGAAACGTCTATGCGTTCGAGGTGCCAGTGGATGCTAATAAGTTGCAGATTCGAAAAGCGGTGGAAGAAGCGTTTGGTGTGCGGGTCGTGGCTGTTAATACGCTGACTCGATTGGGGCGTCCAGTTCGACATCGATCGCATCAGGCTTATGGGCAAACCAGGAAGCGTGCCTTGGTGAGATTGCATGCTGAAGATCGTATTTCGCTGTACTAAGTTGTAGTGTTTGCGGAGAAGATTCGTGGGAATTCGGGAATACAAACCAACCAGTCCTGGCCGACGGGATGCGTCCGTCAGTACGTTTGAGGAATTGACCTTCAAGGGTAATAGGCCTGAGAAAAGTCTTTTGGTGCGTCAGCGTAAGACTGGGGGGCGTAATAGTCAGGGCAAGATTACAGCACGCCATCGTGGTGGTGGCCACAAGCAGATGTATCGACTTGTGGATTTCAAGCGGCGAATTGATGGTGTGGATGGTGTGGTTAAGTCGGTCGAGTATGATCCGTGTCGCACCGCGAATATTGCATTGATTTATTACTCGGACGGTCAGAAGTCTTATGTGATTGCTCCTGCGGGATTGGTCGCTGGCCAAGTGATTCGAAGTGGTGATGAGGGCGTTGAGCCGAAGGTTGGCAATGCGATGCCGCTCGCTCGAATTCCACTGGGATCAGTTGTGCATAATGTTGAATTACAGCCAGGTCGTGGTGGGCAACTGTGTCGAAGTGCGGGGACGAGCGCGGTTCTGAACGCCCGCGAAAAAAACTGGGCGCAGGTGACGCTTCCGTCAGGCGAAGTTCGGCGAGTGCCAGTGGCATGTCGAGCAACTATGGGGGAAGTGGGTAACTCGGATCATCAGAATGTAGTGCTTGGTAAAGCGGGTCGGAGTCGCTGGCTGGGTCGTCGGCCTCACGTCCGCGGGACGACTATGAATCCAACGGACCACCCGCATGGTGGCGGCGAAGGACGGACCAAGGGTGGGCGACATCCATGCAGTCCGACTGGGAAGCCGGCGAAGGGTGGAAAGACGCGGAAGAGGCGAAAGAGTTCTACAAAGGCCATACTCAGACGGCGGAAGTCGCGTCGAAACGGTCAGCTGAAGTAACTGTGGCCAGTTAATAGGAAATCATGCTGAGCAGTTTTGCTCGGTATATGTCGAGGTTGAGGAAGACTAGATGTCCAGGTCGCTCAAAAAAGGTCCCTACGTTAATGAGAAGTTGCTGCTGAAAATTGATCGGATGGGGCCGACGAAGCAACCAATCAAGACATGGGCTAGGAGTTCCACAATTGCTCCAGAATTCATCGGGCATACGTTTCTAGTGCATAACGGCAAGATTTTTCTGAATGTCTACGTGACAGAAGAAATGGTCGGGCACAAGCTCGGTGAGTTTGCTCCCACTCGGTCGTTTCGGGGTCACGGTGCAAGGGGCAAGAGGTAGTAAAGCTGTAAAGCTGTCGCTAAATCTAAGGGTGGAAATATGGCGCTTGTCAAAAGCGAACATCGATATGCTCGGATCGCGCCCACGAAGGTAAATCGGATTCTTCCGATCATTCGTGGGAGAGGCGTGGGTGACAGCTTGGATCTGTTGAAAGTGTTGCCGAATCGGGCTGCCCGGTTGGTGGAAGCCGTCATTCAGACTGCCGCCGCAAATGCAGCAGAAGCGGGGGTTCGGAATGTGGAAAAGCTGAAGATCGTCGAGGCAGTGGCAAATTGCGGTCCCATGTTTAAGAGGATTCGGCCTGGGGCGCGTGGAATGGCACACATGGAGAAACATCGTACGTCGCATATTTTGGTGCGGATCGAGGCTCCTGAGTTGTAGTTGGTATCGTCGGCGTCTGATTGTTGTGTGCTCGTTACGTCTGGAGTAGAGCTATGGGGCAGAAAGTAAGGCCGACCGGTTTTCGCGTTGGTATCACTGAGGCTTGGAAGAGTCGGTGGTATGCTCCCAAGAAATATTATGGGGAGCTGTTGGTCGAGGATCAGAAGATTCGGGCGTTCATTAAGAATAAGTACCAGTTTGCTGGTGTGTCTCAAGTTGAGATTGAGCGGACTCGTGACCAGGTAGTAGTTCACCTTCATACTTCGCGACCGGGTATAATTATTGGTCGGAAGGGTCAGGAGGTTGATCGCCTTAAGGGCGAGCTGGAGGTTTTGACGGGCCGGCATCTGGATCTGAAGATCGTTGAAGTTAATCAGCCGAATAGAAATGCGTCTTTAGTCGCGCAGGATATTGCCCAGCAGTTGTCGAAACGAGGATCATTTCGACGGACCATCAAGAGGGCTCTTGAGCAGACGGTCGATGCTGGTGCGAAAGGGATTAAGGTACAGTTGTCGGGACGACTCGGTGGCGCCGAAATGTCTCGATGTGAAAAGGCCAGTAAGGGTTCAGTGCCGCTTTCAACGTTGCGTCGCCACATTGACTATGGCTTCATCGAAGCTAAGACGAAAATGGGCGTAATTGGTGTGAAGGTGTGGATTGATCTCGGGGATTACAGTGAGGAGTTGACTGATGGCGCTGATGCCAAGACGGGTAAAGCATCGCAAAAGCCAAAGAGGTCGTATAAGAGGTAATGCGACTCGAGGTCACAGGGTGTCGTTTGGGGATTGGGGCTTGCAGGCTACTCAGCCGGGGCACATAAGCGCTCAAACGATTGAAGCCTGTCGAATTGCGATCATGCAGTATATTCGGGGTGAGGGGAAGTTATATATTCGTATATTCCCTCACAAGTCCGTGACTTCGCGGCCTTTGGAAACTCGTATGGGGAAGGGTAAGGGTGATCCGGATCACTGGGTCGCGGTGGTTAAGCCTGGAACCGTTATGTTTGAGGTGTCGGGAGTGTCGTTGGACGCTGCGAAAGAGTGTTTTGCACGTGTCGCGTATAAGCTTCCGTTGCGAGTTCGTTTGGTTGGCAGGCAGCCAGGAGCGGGGGCTTAGGGGATAAGATGGCAAGAGCAAGACAACTGAGAGAGAAAACGACGGATCAACTGGTTCATGAATTGGTTGAAATCAGGAAAGAGTTGCTGGACCGGTCGGTGAGAGCTTCCGCCGCCCAGGATGAAACTGGTCCGAGCAGGAGCCAACTGCGGGGGGATATCGCGAGAATTTTAACGATCGTGCGCGAACGGGAAATTGAAGTCTGACCTGAATTGAGGGTGGAACGGTGAAACAGAAGCTTATTGGAATCGTTACCAGTACGAGTGCAGCCAAGACGTTAAGAGTTGAGGTGCCTCGGAAGGTTAGACATGCAGTCTACGGGAAGATTGTTAGTCAACGGACGGTGTGTCATGCTCACGATGAGTGCGGAGTAGCTAAACTGGATGACCGTGTTGAAATTATTGAAAGCCGACCGCACTCTCGACTGAAGCGATGGGAGCTGGTTAAGGTTTTGCCGCGGCATTGATTGTTTGTTGGTAGGTCGGACTCGTCTGCTTTAGTTGGTCGAATAGTCGTCTGCTTTAGTTGGTTGAATAGGAAGTTGCGAATATGATCCAGATGCAGACTGAGCTGGATGTTGCTGATAACAGCGGTGCTAAAGTTGCGAGGTGTATTAAGGTGTTGGGAGGTACCGGCAAGCGTGTAGCCGGTTTGGGTGAAGTCGTAATTCTTAGTGTTCAGAAGACTGTGCCCGGCGGGGCTATCAAGAAGGGTCAGGTCGTTAGAGGCGTGGTTGTTCGGTGTAAGAAGGCCACGCGGCGGAGTGACGGTTCGTACGTGAAATTTGACAGAAATGCCGTCGTTCTTGTTGATGCAGACGGTAGTCCTCGGGGTACTCGCATTTTTGGCGCGGTTGCTAGAGAGCTTCGGGAGCGTAAATTTATGAGGATAATTAGTCTCGCCAGTGAAGTAGTTTGAGCTAACCAGAAAACACCAGTACGTGGATTTGCCTGAGGCGAACTGATAATGGCACGGTTAAGGGATAGGTTTCAGAAAGAGATAATTCCGGCTCTTGCGAAAGAGCTTGGGTTCGCAAATCAGCTTGCGGTCCCGCGAGTTGAACGGGTTGTTGTTAGCATGGGTATTTCCTGTGCTCATGGCGATCGAAAACGGCTTGAGCAGGCTGCTAGTCAACTTGGAACGATTACAGGCCAGAAGGCAAAGATAACGCGGGCGAGAAAATCGGTTGCGAATTTCAAACTGCGAGAGGGGATGGAGATTGGTTGCTGCGTGACACTGCGGCGGGCGCGGATGTATGAGTTTATTGATAGATTGGTGAGTATTGCTTTGCCTCGTGTCCGTGACTTTCGAGGGTTGAACAGTAATGCGTTTGACGGCCGCGGCAATTTCAGTATGGGTTTGACAGAGCAGCTCGTGTTTCCGGAGATCAATGTGGATACTGCTCAGTTTGTTCAAGGGATGAACATTACTGTCGTAACCTCAGCGAAGACGAACGACGAGGGGCGTGCTCTGCTGAAGGCACTGGGTTTTCCTTTTCAGAAGGCTGATGCAGCGAGCTGAGGTATTTTGTTACCAAAGTGTTGTTTAGAGCCTGGGAGTTGTGCTGAAGTGGCAAGTAAGTCAAAGATCGCGAAGGCGAAGAGGACGCCCAAATTCAGCAGTCGTATTGAGCGACGCTGTGAATTGTGTGGACGTCCAAGGGCAGTGTATCGCAAGTTTCATGTGTGTAGAATCTGTTTCAGGAACTTGTGCTTGGACGGTCTCGTGCCAGGCGCAAGAAAAGCTAGTTGGTAAAGTAACGGTCGGAGCATAGAATGCACAGTGATCCAATAGCGGACATGCTTACTCGGATCCGGAACGGTGTGAGGATTGAGCGCCCGTTCGTTGAGATGCCATATTCGAAGCTGAAACATGGCGTTGCAGAGGTACTGCAGCGCGAGGGTTTCATTTGGGATGCTGAGGTTATTGAGAATAAGCCAGTTAACACCCTTCGAGTGAACTTGAAGTATGGTCCGAACGGCGAAATCGTGATAAATCATATCCAGCGGGTTAGTCGGCCCGGTTGTCGGGTCTACGGGGCGGCGAGCAGTATGAGACAGGTTCGTAATGGGACGGGTATTACTGTCGTGACTACGCCAAATGGTGTGTTGAGTAATAGGGAAGCCCGCAAAGGTCATATAGGCGGTGAGATTCTGGCTGAAATCTGGTAGGCTCCGGAGTGCGAGTCGCGAATTGTGGTTGGCTGAATTATCGAGAACGTACATGTCACGTATCGGAAGAAAAGCGATCGTCATACCAACTGGTGTGGTGGTTGAGATTGTTGGTCGCAGCGTGTCTGTGCGTGGGCCTAATGGTAGTTTGGCGTGGGAGTTCCCTGAAGGGGTTTCTGCCAGCGTGTGCTTGGATGCGAATGAGATAACGGTTAGTCGAGAGACGGACGAGCCCCAGGCTCGAGCGTTCCACGGTTTGACGCGTGCTTTGATCAATAACATGGTGCTTGGTGTTGTATCGCCATTTGAGAAACGGTTGGAAATTCAGGGAGTGGGTTACCAGGCGACTCTTAATGACGGCACTCTGTCTTTGCAGGTGGGGTTTTCTCACTCGGTTGATTTGGTCGTCCCGGTCGACGTCAGTTGCACGTTGGGGAGCCCGACACAGGTGATTGTTAAGGGGTGCGACAAGCACTCGGTTGGTCAATTCGCGGCAAACATACGTGCCGTTCGGCCCCCGGAACCGTATAAGGGTAAAGGGATCAGGTACCAGGGCGAGCATGTCCGACGCAAAGCTGGAAAAGCGTTTGGTTCGAAGTAATCCATGCCGCCGGTAGTTTGGTGGTGAGTTGACGGTTGTAGAGGTTAAGCGATGGTTAACAGTGTGAGACGTCGTCAATTTCGACGGAAACGAAGAGTGAATCGCGTCAGGAACGCCGTCAAACGGTGTTCGACGAGGCAGCATCGTTTGTCTGTTTTTCGCAGTAATGACAATATCTACGCACAGTTGATCGATGACGTCTTGGGTGTGACTGTCTGTTCGGTGAGTACGCTTCAACTGGATATGAGTGGGGTCAACGGTGGTTCCGTAGAGGCGGCGCGGACGGTTGGCAAGCGGATTGGCGAGTTGGCTGCCGGGAAGAATATTGCGGAGGCGACTCTCGATCGTGGGGCGTACCGGTATCATGGGAGAGTTGCAGCATTGGCTGATGCAGCTCGAGATGCTGGGTTGACTTTGTAGTGTCTGTATGCCGCTTCGTGTTGACGATATGAGGCGTTTTGGAGGTAATGATGGCGGAATCCGGTGGCCACAAAGAGTCAGCAGAGCATGTCATTAAGATTCGGCGATGTGCGTGCGTGGTAAAAGGCGGCAGACGCTTTAGCTTTTCAGCGATGGTCGTTGTTGGAGATCGCAACGGACGGGTCGGTTGGGGCTATGGCAAGGCGCCTGAAGTGCCACAGGCGGTAGAGAAAGCAGTTAAGCAGGCTGAGCGAAAAATGGATGAGGTACGGCTTAAGCGTATCGAGCCTGGCGTTACTGTTCCGCATCAGATTGTCGGACGCTTTGGAGCTGCGAGGGTCCTTTTGATTCCGGCTCGACCTGGCACAGGTGTTATTGCTGGTGGATGCGTTCGGTCAGTGTTGGACGCTGTCGGAGTTACGGACATCTTGACGAAGAGTCAGGGGTCTAATAATCCCTTAAATTTGGTAAAAGCGACTCTCGATGGGCTATCTAAGTTGCGTGCCCTTGAGGACGTGCAGAGACTTCGTGGCGTTAAGCTTTAAGTTTTAAACGGGAAAAGTAGGCAACGCAAAGTGCCGTCGGGAGTGCATGATGGTAAGTCTTTCTGACGTAAATCGCGATTCAGTTCCGTATAAACGTAGACGTCGAGTCGGACGAGGAATTGGTAGTGGCTACGGAAAAACCGCTTCTCGCGGTCACAACGGTGCTGGCAGCAGGTCAGGGAATCGACGTCGCCGGGGCTATCAGGGTGGGCAGATGCCGCTCTTTCGACGAGTTGCTAAGCGTGGATTCTCAAATGCTGCCTTTGCTAGCGAGATCGTGGTGATCAACGTCGATCAGTTAGAGAAACGATGTGAGGACGGTCAGGAGCTGTCGTTGGATGTGCTGAGGTCTGTATTCTCACTCTCGCGAAAAGTGGAAGTGAAGATTCTTGGGCGCGGTGCGTTGTCTCGGAAATTGATCGTACATGCCAACGCCTTCTCGGCGTCTGCGGTGGAGGCGATTTCGGGTGCCGGTGGCACTGTTGTTCGGGTGTGAAAGCCGTGAGGACTTAGTTTGATGGTTGAGAAGTTCTTACTGCTTTTTAAGATTCCAGAGCTGCGTCGAAAGTTACTTTTGACTGTGATCCTGCTCGCCGTATACCGGATGGGATTCTGGATTCCGTTGCCGTTTGTTGATCAGGCGGCGATGCAGGAAAGTATCCAGCGAATGCAGGAAGGCGGCGATTCTGGCTTTGGCCAGGTTATGCAGATAGTGGCGCTTTTTTCAGCCTCGCGAGTCGGTAATGCGACTATTTTCGGGCTGGGAATTATGCCCTATATTTCAGCCTCAATTATCTTTCAATTGTTAGGCCAAGTATATCCGCCGCTGGAAGCTCTTCAAAAGGAGGGGGAGTCCGGGCGAAAAAAGATCAATGAGTATACACGATACGCGACTGTTGTGATTTGTCTGGGACAGAGTTTTTTCTGGGTCAGAGCACTTTCGAGCGGCGGCTTGCTCGGGAGCAATGTCATCCTTGATGCGTGGGATTTGTGGTACTGGCACCTCATTGGGGCGCTGTGGATGACCACCGGGACGGTCGTGTTAATGTGGATCGGAGAGCAGATTGATGCATACGGTCTGGGCAATGGGATCAGCCTGTTGATCATGGCCGGGATAGTCGCGCAGATGCCCGCTGGTGGCGCGATGTTGTTTGAGCCAGCGCTGCGGAATGGTGTCAGGATCGGAACAGATACCGGAATCGAACGGTTTTTGATGCTTGCGGCGGTCTTTGTCGGCGTCGTTGTGTGGGTGGTATTAATTACGCAGGGGCAGCGCAGAATTCCGATTCAGAGTGCAAAACACGTCAGGGGTCGGCGTCAAGTCGGTGGGCAGCGGCAGTTTTTGCCGCTAAGGCTTAATCAGGCTGGAGTTATGCCGATTATTTTTGCGTCGAGCTTGTTGATGTTTCCGTATATGGTGTTCAATTGGCTGGACCAGGTTGTTGATAATCGCTTCGTCACGGTGCTGAGTCAGGCGTTTGGGAGTGGACGCGGCTATATCTATTCGATGTGCTACATCGGGTTGATCTATTTCTTTTGCTATTTCTGGACGGCAATTACGTTTAATCCACGGGAGATTGCCGCAAACTTGAAAGATCATGGTAGTTTCATTCCAGGTTATCGGCCCGGGGCTAGGACGTCGAATTATCTTGAGGCTGTTATGGTAAGGATCACATATGTAGGGGCGGCGTTCTTGTCGCTGATTGCAGTGATTCCGACTTTAATCGCGAGCGCCATGGGCGTTAATCCGCTGATCGCAAGTTTCTACGGTGGTACGGGGCTATTGATAGTTGTGTCTGTCGCACTGGATTTGGTGCAAAAGATCGATAGCCACTTGATTACGAGAAATTATTCCGGGCTCCTTGAGTCGGATAACTGACTTGATTCTCTGGGCAGGGTGAGGCAATGAAGGTTCGGTCTAGTATTAAACGTATTTGTGAGCAGTGCAAAATAGTTCGGCGCAGGGGCAAAGTGTATGTGATCTGCCCTGCGAATCCGAAGCATAAGCAGAGGCAGGGATAGGAATATGCCACGTATACTCGGTGTTGACGTACCAAACGATAAGCCTACTTATGTCGCTCTGACCTATCTATACGGAGTGGGGACGGTAACGGCGATAGAATTATGTGTGGCGCTTAGTATTGATCCTCAGGCTAAAGCTTCTCAACTCGGCGAGGACGATATCGCAAGGGTCAACACTTATCTTGATAAGGAGTTGACCGTTGAGGGAGCATTGCGTCGAAAGGTGCAGCAAGACATTTCTCGCTTGAGGGAGATTCGGTGCTATCGAGGCATTAGGCATCGACGCGGATTGCCGGTTCGTGGGCAACGGACACGCACTAATGCTCGAACTCGAAAAGGTGTTAAGAAGACGGTTGCAGGTAAAAAGGGCGTCAAGGACATGAAGCACTAATCGGGAGTGTTTTTAGGAACGTCGAAGGGTGGACTTCAAGGTATAGATAATGGCAAAGATTAAGCGTAAGAAAATCCGAAAAAACGTGACGAAGGCAGTCGCCCACGTGAAGGCGACGTTCAACAACACGTTGGTTACGATTACCGATGCCACAGGCGACGTCTTATGTTGGGCGACAGCTGGGACATCAGGGTTTAAGGGTAGTCGGAAGAGTACACCGTTTGCCGCTCAGCGCGCAGCGGAGATTTGTGCAGAGCGGGCGGCGAAGCATGGCGTGAAGGAGTTGGAGGTCCGTGTGAAGGGGCCCGGGGCCGGTCGTGAGAGTGCGATCACTGGTCTGCAGTCTGCCGGAATATCGATTAAGGTTATTGAAGATGTGACGCCTTTGCCGCACAATGGTTGCCGTCCGCGTAAGAAACGACGCGTGTGAGACGTGCGGTGAGCGAGGCAGGGGTGAACGTAACGTTTAGTCGGAGTGGCAGATAATGAGAATTCGATGGCGAGGGTTTGAACTTCCGAGTCAGGTGGTCCCGGAAACCGACTCACTTACTCCAACTTTTGGTAAGTTTGTGGTGGAGCCGTTCGAGCGTGGCTTTGGTCATACAGTCGGTAATAGTCTGCGCCGAATTCTGTTGTCGAGTCTTGAAGGTGCGGCAATCACGCAGGCTAGAGTGCAAGGTGTTCAGCATGAGTTTACAGCTATACCGGGCGTCGTTGAAGACGTGACAGAGATTTGTCTTAACCTTAAGTCTGTCGTATTGAAGCACTATGGTGCGGGGCCGAAGGTGGTCCGTATCGATCGGCATGAGCGTGGGGTGGTGACGGCGGGTGACATCATCTGTGATGACCAGGTAGAGATTGTCAATCGGGAATTGGTTATTGCAACGATGACAGACGACGTGCCTTTTAGTGTGGAATTGGCAGTCGAGACGGGGCGCGGTTACGTTCCTGCTATTGAGCGGTATAACGATGGAATTGAGCCGGGCGTAATTCCGTTGGATGCGAGTTTTTCGCCGGTGGTTCGTGTGAGGCACCATGTTGAAGAAACACGCGTGGGCCAGCGCACGAATTACGATAGGTTGATTCTTGAAATATGGACGAACGGGACGGTGTCGCCGGAGATGGCTTTGGTTGAGTCGGCGAAGATTATGCGAAAGCATCTAAATGCGTTTATTGCCTATCGTGAACCCGGTCCTGAGGTGTCGCCGGAAGGTGGCTTGAAGGGTATGATGGAAGCGACCGGGTATGCACCCATCGACTTGGAGTTGGAGGAGAAACTTGGGCAAAGTTTGGCCGAGTTGAATCTCTCGGTGAGGGCTACAAACTGCTTAGAGTCGGAGGGTATCAATACCGTGCGGGATTTGGTTAGTCGGTCGGAAGATCAGTTGCTTCAGGTGCGTAATTTTGGAGAAACGACGCTTGTCGAAGTTCGCGACCAGTTGGGCGCTATAGGATTGCGTTTGGGAATGAAAGTTCCTCAGCAGAATCATGGGTAATGGCGGTCCCGCAAGTCGTGGATTCGTGTGCGTAAATTTTAATTCCCAGCGTAGGTGCGTGAAGGTTAAGTCATGCGGCATCAGGTTAAGGGTAAGAAGCTTGGTCGAAATGGCTCTCATCGAAAGGCTATGTTTAGGAACATGGCTTCGAGTCTGATTAGGTCGTTGATTCACGATGATGACGGAATAGGACAGGCAAAAGTGCCCGGGCGGATCGTCACAACGGTCGCTAAGGCAAAGGAACTAAGGCCACGTATTGAGAGGCTCGTCACGATTGCGTGTAGGGCGGTCTTGATTGAGGAGCGAGCTAGAGAGTTCGAGTCGGGAGCCGAGAAAGGATCGGATGCGTGGAAGGAGTGGAGGCAGTCGAGTCGTTGGATTGAGTGGAGTCAGACAATCGGTCCGGCTTTGGCATTGCGGCGTAGAGCGTTTGCGGTATTGCGGGATCAAGAGGCTGTTGAGATATTGTTTTCAGAGCTTGCGGAACGGTTTGCAGGGAGAAATGGCGGCTATACGCGGATAGTGAAGCTTGCGACTCCAAGGCTTGGAGATGCGGGTAAGCGAGCGCTCATAGAGTTTGTTGGTCAGAATGATCGAGTTCGACGAACAGCGACCTTGGACAAATTGACTGTTAGGGCTAGTGTCGAGGCGCCCCCTTCGGAGTCCATTGGTGACTCGGTTGATGAGTGACGGTTCTGGGGCTCTCGGGTGTCCCGAAAGTTGCTTGAGTGCGTGGATAGGAAGTAGTGAGTGGTTCGTGATGTCATGATGAAATCAACGGCGCTGTGAGTTGACACTTGTTTCGGACGTGATGTAACCCGGACGCAGTGCCGGTCGGCCAGACCGGATCGACATTTCTGAGTGAATCAAGGATTACGACGCGTACGTCATCACGGTCGGTCATTGCACGGTGGCTCAGGAAGCCGTAATGTCGGATCTACTGCCGCCGCCGGGGAAGTCGGTGCTGCAGGAAGCGACGCTAGGATTGGAATACCGACACGTCATCAGACGATCCCGCTGGTCGCCACTGCTGCAATATCTGAGTGTCACCCGGTCGTTGTTCATTGGTGAGCGTTGCAACGGGGCCGTGTCATGAGCGGTTTTGCTGGGCTTGGTTGCGGGCCTTGAGGCGGCGAGTGCGTGCTGAGCGGCGGCGTGCGGATTTTGTTTTTGCCTCGGCGGTGCGGAGTTGCAGTTGAGACTCGGGATGTTCGGCCAGCCAGCGATCGGGCAGTAAGGGCATCAGCAAAGTCGGGACGTCAGGGGCGGACGAGTTCTGCATCAGCAGAGGCAATCGCTCGAACACGTCTTTCAGGTACGCGCAGGGATCGATCTTCAGGCGTCGGCAGGTGGCGGTCAGTGTGTAGAGGATGGCTGCGGCCTGGCCGCCGACGGGACTGCCAAAGAAGAGCCAGGTAAGCGTTCTATCCGGCCATGTTGACTCGGGAGCTAATGTGGTGGGTGTCCTTCCCCTTTCAGGAGAACCCCATGCCGAGAACTCCCAGTCCGGAACTTGCCCGCCAATGGCGTGAT
>JAQBWV010000423.1 GCA_027624335.1 Planctomycetota bacterium | reverse complement strand
CTCTGTCGATGCGCTCGTAGTCGGCGAAGGGGAACTGGCGATTCTCGACGTGGTGAAGGACGTCGAACAGAGGAAGCTGGCCGGAAAGACGACCGTCAGGCTCACGCTGCAGCCTGTTGGCGCGACGACGCGCACGGGCCTTCTTTCCACTGAGATGGCGATCTCCAAGCCGGTGTACCAATCTCCCTCGATGCCGACTCTGGACGATCTTCCGTTTCCCGACTTCCAGAATCTCGACACGATCTCGATTTACCAGGGCAATCCGGTCGGCGGCACGAACACGAAAGTGAAATGGCTGGACGGCGCTGCGGAGAATATCAACAACCTCACCCTAATCACGACCCGAGGCTGTCCGTTTCGATGCCGGTTCTGTCAGCCGAGATATCTCGGTGACGCGCCAAGAACGCGATCAGCGCAGAAGGTGTGTGACGATCTAGAACGTCTGGTGGAGCAGTACGGCGTTACGTATATGCACTTCACCGACGAGCTGTGTTTCTTCAGCCGACGGAAGGCACTGTTGTTCTCCGAGGAAATGCTGCGCCGGGGACTTCACAAGGTCGTGAAGTGGGGTGGTGCAACCCGAATGGATATTCACGACCGTGAATCATTCGAGGCAATGGCTTCCGCCGGCTGCCTTCACGTCGGTGGGGGCGTCGAGTCGCTCAGCGTGGAATTGCTTACGAAGATGGATAAGTATCAGCAGCTCGAGGGCGGCGTCGATGCGCTGGTCGAGAAGCTTCGGCTGGCGCGAGAGATCATCGAGGACGTCGATACGTCGTTCATTATCGGCTACCCTGGGGAGTCCCGCGAGACTATCCGGGAAACAATTCAGAACATGCAGCGCATTGGGCCCGATTTCCGTCCGAACGCGGTGTTCTTTGCCACCCCATATCCGGGGACCTGGCTGTGGGACTATGCGTCCAGCAACGGCTTCATACCAGACCCGATCGGGCATATCGAGTCACTCGGTGAAAATAGCGTGAATCAGCTCATGAACTTCACTGATATTCCCGATGAGGAATTACGTGTCTGGAAGCGGAAACTGGAGCAGGCGACCCTCGATGAACCGGAAGCGCAAGATCTTCACAAGGGTCCCATGGAGTGGCAAGGGGTTGCATACAGCTATCCCACGTAAGGCAGCGCCTTCGCGTTGGCCTTCGAGCCGTCGCCTCTCACCGCTGACAGAACCCTCGGAGCCCAATGGACAAAACCGTCGGAGTGTTCTCGTTTGGTCGTCGGCAGAGCCAGCGTTGCCCGGACAAGCTGTTGCGGCCCTTTGCCGACACCAATCTCGCCAGAATCATGTTGACGAAACTCGCGGAGCTTGGGCCGAATACGTTCTTTGCAGGATATGAGGACGAGTTTCGCACCGAGGCAGACGCCGCTGGTGTCGCGTTCGTGCGCCGCGATAAGAATTCTGTGTCGATCGACGAGCCGATTCTGGATATCCTCTCGTTCCTGCGCGACGTGGACTACGACTACTTGCTGTGGGTCAATCCGTGTCTTCCGCTGCTCGAGACGCAGACGATCAGGGCATTTCTTGACGACTGCATCAAGGGCGGTTGTCGGCCGACCTTTCCAGTGTTTCGGAGAAAGACTCATTTTCTCCGGCAGGATCTGACTGCCGTCAACTTCGATGCGACAGTCAAGACTCTCAATACGAAGACGTTGGAGCCCATCCTTGAGATGGTTCACGCGTTCTACTTCTACGACCGCCGATACTTTCTTGACAACGGCGCTTATTGGGCATGGAGCGATGCCCGAGTCATCGAACTCTCCGTCGATCAATCCCAGTTCTTCGACATCGATGAGGAACACGAGTTTGCGTACGCCGAGCAGATGTGGAAGGTCAAGCACAGGATGCCGGTGGAGCAACCCGGCCACTGAGCGCGCCTGCGCGGAATTGTAGACGTCCCGCCATCATCATCAGGTTCCAGTGATTCGGCTTAAGGACGCCCATCAAGGTGAGCGAGCCGTCGTGGTCTTGCCGGGTCCATCCCTCATTGAAAGCGGATTCGACTTCGCCGCCCTGCAAGGCCGTGGTCTGATCACGTTCCTGGACACCAAGGCCCTGACACCCCGTGTCCTGGAAAGTGGGTTTGTTCCTGACTATTTCCTGATGCCGTTTCCGGAAAAGGCTCAGGATAACTCGCTGCAGCATTTCGTCTACCGCTCCTTCCTGGCCGGGTCGAATATTGAGGGCTTGCTGCAAGCGGAACACCGGGGCGTCGCTCGCGAGATGCGACGCCGGTTCGACGAGTACTTTGAGACCTGGCGGCCAGAGCGCGGACCTCACAAGCGATACCGCATGCGGCCGGACGTCTATCTCCGGGATTCTCCGTACGACCTGTTACCGCAGATGCCACGGCCTCGGATCATAGCGAACGGGGCGCTACTTAAGCGTTGTTTTCCACGGTTTCCGCATAGCGATCGAACGTGCTACTTCGGTCAGGACACGGGGCAAACGAGGTTCGAGCTGGAGAAGTATTTCGCTCCGGTTGAGCGTGACGACGTGGTGTTGGTCCGATGTGTAAACGCGTTTCTGAATTCCGCGGCCATTGCCATGTATCCGCTTTTGCGGTACATGGGTTTCCGAGAGGTGTACTTTCTCGGCATGGACATGTCCATGCTTGGTTCGCTTGAGTACGCGGCGCCGTACACGTTCCGTTCGATGGCCCATTTCTGGTGGTTCTTTCGCCGCAGCCGTCATGTGTTCAACGCGAACTACAAGGCGAATGGTTGGTTCTTTCGACGCCCGCAGAGCGAGTTTCACGATCTCCGGATGCTGTGGCAGGACGCGCCCCTGAAGTTCACCAGAGTGTACGAGCCCTGGCGGTACTCCACGCCGGTCGACGGCATTCCCACGATCAGTTCGGACGAGTTTCTGAAGCTGTAGCACCTGCTCTGTGAGGAAAGACTACCTTCCGGTGGACGCCGCAGCGAGCTCGCTGGAGGAGGCGGCGTTCGTCGAACGCTTCTGGACCGAGCAGTGGCAGAACCGGGATAGCCCTCCCGACGTCTCGGCGATTGCGCGCCGAGAGGAGTACCGCCTGATGGCTCCACATCTGCGCGGGCTGCCATCGGGAAGCCGCATTCTCGATGGCGGCTGCGGGCTTGGGGAATGGACGGTGTTCCTCGCACAGCAAGGGTTCGATGTCACAGGACTGGACATCAGCGAGGCAACCATCGCCCGCCTGGCGACATGGTTTCCCACCGCTTCGTTTCGCCATGGGGACCTTCGTCGCACTGACTTCCCAGACGCTTCGTTCGATGCCTATTTCTCGTGGGGGACTTTCGAGCACTTCGAGAACGGGTTAGGCGACTGTCTCACGGAGGCGAGCCGAATCGTCAGGAGAGGCGGCTGGTTGTTCGTCAGTGTCCCATTTCAGAATTGGCGCCTCGTGCTTCGTGACGCGCGAGCGCTGGAGCACTGGGATGAGGAATTCGACGCGCAGTCGGGGTACAGGACGCCGCAACGCTTCTATCAATGGCGGCTGACGAGAGAGGAGCTGCGGCGCGAGCTGGAGTTGCACGGGTTCAGTGTTTTGGGAGTGACGCCAGTTGGCAAACTGACCGGTGTGGGGCGTATGCTCCAGTGGGGCTTTCCCCTGTTTGCGAAGGGGTCTCGTCCGTATGCGATGGCGAGCCGGGTGGGTGCGCTGGTTCTCCCGGCATCGTATGTCAGTCACATGATTCTGGCGGTAGCGAAACGGCGGTGATGGCGCGCGTCCCATCACGACGAGGACTTAGCCGATGAGAGACACGAGCAATTACGCCCGCGCCATCCGATC
>JAQBWV010000422.1 GCA_027624335.1 Planctomycetota bacterium | reverse complement strand
AGCAGTAACGAAGTCAGCATGAGACGAGTCTCCTGAAGTCCTGAAGTGAATTGCGAGATTGCTATTTCGGCTTGTTGTATTCAACGAATTCGCCGTTCTCGTATTTCTGCCAGTAGTCCTTCAAATCCTGCGATACGACTCCGGAAAGAATTGCGACTCCCAGGATGTTGGGAAATGCCATACCGAGAATCATCAGATCGCTGAGGTCTTTCACGTGGGTTGAGGAAACCAGTGAACCCATGAAGACGGCGACGAGAAACAGGATTCGATACGACATCGAAGCCCGGTCACCGAACAGCCAGGTCCAGCATCGCTCCCCGTAGTAGGACCACGAGATCATGGTCGAGTAAGCGAACAGAAATACGGCGACAGAAAGAACGATGGGGAACCATGAGATGACTTCGGACATTGCTTTTGAAGTCAACGCGGCCCCTTCATCACTGAGCACGTGAATCTGGTAGACAGGATTGTTGTAGGCGCCCGTCACGATGATCACCAGCGCCGTCATGGTGCAGATCACGACGGTATCAATGAACGGTTCCAGCAGAGCCACAATTCCTTCTCTGACCGGGTACTCTGTTTTCGCGGCAGCATGAGCAATGGCGGCAGAGACGACACCTGCTTCGTTCGAAAAAGCGGCGCGCTTGAACCCGGTGACCAGCACTCCAATAAAGCCTCCATACATCGACTCGGGCGAGAATGCGCTCGACAGGATCAGCGCGAATGCAGCAGGCACCTCGGACGCTTTCATGATCAGAATCCAGAGACACGCCAGCACATAAACGCAGCACATCAGCGGAACGATTTTCTCAGCGGTTGCAGCAATCCGTTGAATCCCTCCGATGATCTCGATACCGACCAGTAGTGTCATGACCGCTCCATAAATCCATTCGTTGCCTCTGAGAAACGGAACGGATTCGCGAATCGCCGTCATCGATTGATTTACCTGGAATGCGCATCCGCCACCGAACGAGCCTCCGATGCACAGAATCACGAACATCACCGCCAGGACTTTGCCCAGCGGTCCCAGACCTTTTTCTTTCAGTCCTTGAGACAGGTAATACATCGCGCCGCCCATGATGGTTCCGTCGGGGCGGACATGCCGGAACTTCTGCCCAAGCGTACATTCCATGAGTTTGGACGACATTCCCAGCACGCCAGCAACGATCATCCAGAACGTCGCTCCTGGACCACCCAGGCCAACGGCGATGGCGACTCCGGCGATGTTTCCCAGCCCGACAGTCGCCGAAAGTGCGGCTGTCAGTGCCTGAAAATGGCTGACTTCGCCAGCATCATCTGGATTGTCGTAGTGACCAGCAGTCACACGGATCGCGTGTCGAAACCCGCGAAAACAGATCAGGCGTGATCGGATAGTGAAAAGCACCGCGCCGGCAATCAGCCAGGCAACGACGAAAGGCAGCTTAACCTGAGAGACACTTCCATCGATGGATTCGAACGACGGTCCTGTGCCGAACAGAATGTCGAAGAACAACACCACACCCAGGCCTGAAGCAACGTAGCCCGCCAAGTGGTCTAACGACGCTTCGAACTTCTCGAATGTTCCAGCCGGCGCGGTCTCGACCGGAGGGTCCGGTGCCGTTTCAGTCTGAGCGGCTGAGGCGTCCGGAGATTCGGCGGTCATGCTTCCGATGGGAGTTTCGCCCTCTGGCTCCTGAGCGTTCGCCAGCGAATCATTGAACGTCAACATCCCGACGACAATGGCGGTCAGAAGACACTGAGAGCGGAACAGGCAGTGCATCAGGAATCTCCCGAAGTGGCTGGGGCAGTGTTCGCAGGCGGCCTCGTATCTGGACGTGCGGCGAAAGCGGAAGATACTAGCAGCGGGCTTTCGACATCGGAACCTGAAGCCGGCTCACAACGCCGGTGACGCAGGAGGCTTGCAGCAGAAGCGGTAATAGACTTCGCTGGCCTTTTCCAGTTGATCGATTTCAAGCCATTCGTCTTTCGTGTGTGCCTGATCAATCGAGCCGGGGCCGAATACGACCGATGGGACGCCCGCGCTGCATGTTCGAGAAGCGTGCGTGCCGTAGGGGACTCCGACCGAAGTGTGCGGACCCGCGACTTCTGCGATGTGTTCCTGCAGCGAGTCGCTCAGCCAGTCGTTGTCGTCGTTGCTTAGTGTGGGGCTTACGATGTACGGCGGCTTCATGTCGAATTCGAAGTCGAGCTTCTCTGTCAGGAAGTTGCGGATGTCGTCGTAGGCTTCGTCGGCGTTGTCTCCGGGAGTGAGCCGGCGGTCGACTTCGATCGAGCATTCGTCCGGCACGACATTGACGCTCGCTCCACCGGAGATGAGCCCGACACTCAATGTGGCCGGTCCACACAATGGATGTGCCGGTGACCGTCCCGGAAGTTCGGCGGCGTATTCTTCCAGACAGCTGACCAGACGAGCCATGCGGTAAATCGCGTTGACGCCTTGCGTCGGGTCCGAACTGTGACACGCTCGACCGCCCGTCGTGATCACGAACCGAGTGACGCCTCGATGCGCGATCACGACATCCAGCAGCGTCGGCTCAGCAATGATCGCTCCGTCGGGTTTGCGGTCGAGTAACTTCGAGCGACCATCACCGTCCTGCCAGTATCGAATCAGGTCGCTGATGCCGGTGGTGGTTGCTTCCTCGTCGCAGGTGCAGCTCATAACGACGTTGGCGGCGCCGGCAGGTTGTTCCAGAATCAGACGCCGAAACGCCCACAGCATGGCTGCCATGCCACCTTTCACGTCCGACGAACCTCGCCCATAGATTCGACCGTCCCTGATCGTCGGCTCGAAGGGCGGAATCGTCATTCCATCGACGGGAACCGTGTCCTGATGCGCGTCGAGCAGGAACGTGTGCGTTGCACCTGGTGATTCGAACTTCGCGAGTACGTTACAGCGACCGAGCGAGACTTCGATCACTTCGTGAGGGCAGCTAAGTTCGACGAAGAACTGACGGAGATATTCCGTCATGTTTGCTTCGAAGTAGATCGGTCCGGAAAGGTCGCGGCCCATGGGGTTGACGCTGGGGATCGCCACCAGATCGCACAGTAGATCGACGACACTATCTGGCATGTGTTCTCTCTTCCAGGCGAAATCGGATCAGATGGATGATGACTTGTAAACGACACCTTCGTCGAACTTCGCGAAGCCAACAGACTCGAACACTTTCCTGGCAGCGACGTCATCGTCCGCGAAATTGGCCGTGAGTCTGGTTACTGTTTCCTTGCGAAGCCGCTTGATGACTTCCAGCAGCAGCGCTTGACCGAAACCCTGTCGACGATGCGCTTCGTCGACCCACAGATCAACCAGGCCGATCGCCTGTTCTCGCCAGGAATTCGCGTACGCGTCCAGGCCAACGATCGTCACCCCGGCAACCGGGTCTCCACCAGTCTTTGGGATCAGAACACAGTACACCGCGTCCAGGCGACCGTAGCGACACATCCACCACCACGAACTTGGGTTCGGACGGTCGACGAGAACCAACTCCCATTTGCGACGGATCATCGTCGAGCGAAAATGGACCGGGTCTCGATCGCTCATCTGGCGACTGGTGATGGCGTAACGATGAGTCGTTTCGTAACCGAGGCTCGTGAAAAACGGAGCGGCGGCGACGTCGGACTGAAGAAACCCCGCGGGTCGAGCGCCTCCGTAGAGCCCGAAATAAAACGGGTCTTTGAGTCGCGACGGTCCCGCGAAAACCTGCTTCGCGCCTTTGTCCTGCAGATAAGATTCGGCTCGGCTGACGAGTTCGCGGCCGATTCCCTGTCGTCGATGGTCCGGCTGTACGACGACAGCACAGA
>JAQBWV010000421.1 GCA_027624335.1 Planctomycetota bacterium | reverse complement strand
ACGCACCATTGCGGCATGTGGACCGATGGTGCGTCAAGACGCACCCTGCGGACACCATTTTTACAAGACACATATCACCTGTTTTCATAGCGTCGCAGAACCATGAACACTGAACTTCCCAAGCAGTATCAGCCGTCTGAAGTGCAGAGCCGGTGGCTCGATTACTGGAAAGAGAACGGCTACTTCGATGCCAATCCGAATCCGAATAAGAAGCCGCATACGATTATGATTCCGCTGCCGAACGTGACCGGTGCGTTGCACATGGGACACGCGCTGAATGGTACGCTGCAGGATCTGATCACTCGCTGGCGACGGATGCAGGGTTACGAAGCTCTGTGGATGCCCGGCACCGATCACGCCGGCATCGCGACACAGGCGGTTGTCGAGCGGCGGATGTTTGAGGAAGAAGGTCTCACTCGGCACGACATCGGTCGCGACGCTCTCGTCGAGCGGATCTGGGCGTGGAAAGACTCTTACGAGAAGCGGATTCTTGAGCAGCTTCGGCAGCTCGGCGCGAGCTGCGACTGGCGACGGACTCGGTTCACGCTGGATGAGACCTGCTCGAAGGCCGTGCGTCGGACTTTCTTCCGGTTCTTCAAAGACGGGCTGATCTTCCGAGGGAAACGACTGGTCAACTGGGATCCGCATCTGCAGACGGCAGTGGCCAACGACGAAGTGTTTCACGAGGAAGTTGACGGCCACTTCTGGACGTTCACGTATCCGGTAGTTGAGAAAGTCGATAGTGGAGAGTCGATAGTTGATAGTGGAACTGCCACGACATCTATTAACTCTCAACTCTCAACAATCAACTACCGTGAGACCGGCGAGAAGCTGGCGTTCTCGACAACGCGGCCGGAGACGATGATTGGTGACTCGGCGATCTGTGTTCACCCGACTGACGAACGGTATGAGCATCTTGTCGGGAAGCACGTGCGAATTCCGGTGACAGGCCGAGTGATTCCGATCATTGCCGACGCGTTGCTGGCAAAGAAGGAACTTGGGACCGGCTGCGTGAAGGTGACGCCGGCGCACGATCACAACGACTACGCCTGCGGTCTGCGGAACAATCTGGAGCAGATCAACATTCTCAACCCGGACGCAACGATCAACGAGCACGGCGGCGAGAAGTACCAGGGCATGGACCGGTACGACTGCCGGACGAAAATCGTCGAGGACATGGAAGCTCTCGGCCACTTCGTCGAAGTTGAAGATCGCAAAATTGAACTGGCCCATAGCGACCGTTCCAAGTCGCCGGTCGAACCGTATTTGTCGGACCAGTGGTTCGTGAAAATGGACGACTGGGCTGACGGCAAGCCGGGTCTTGCTCAATCAGCAATGGACGCTGTCAACGACCGCCGGGTCCGCTTCTTCCCGCAGCGTTACCAGCGAACGTATCTCGACTGGCTCGGAGAAAAACGCGACTGGTGCATCAGCCGCCAACTTTGGTGGGGACACCGGATTCCGGTTTGGCAACTGAAGTGGGGCGTCAACACTTCGGAATCATCAGAGAACATCTGGAGCGAGAGTGAGGTCGTGGCTCTGCTGATGGAGTGGATCTCAGAGTCCGGATTGGATGACGAAACCGAAGTTCGACCGGATTCGGCGAATGAGACGATCCTTATCTGCACTCTCACCGAGGATGCAGACCACAAACTGGCTGAGTTCGCACAAGTTCTTGAGGAAGCAGACAAGTCGTCAGATGAAGAGTATGGGAAACTTTATCCGTCAGGGCCTCATCTGATGCAGACTGTGCTTTCTCTCGATCAGGAAGAAGACGTTCTCGACACTTGGTTCAGCTCGGCGCTTTGGCCACATGCGACGCTTGGGTGGCCGGACACGGAGAACAATCCGCCGCTGGCTGATGGAAGCTCTGGACCCTCGACCCTCGACTCTCAGCCCTCCCGCAACGAAGTACTCGACTACTTTTACCCAGGCAACGTGCTGATTACGTCTCGCGACATTATCACGTTGTGGGTGGCTCGGATGGTTCTCACCGGGCTGTATAACATGGGCGATGTGCCGTTCTCGCACGTGCATGTTCATCCGAAGATCCTCGATGGCTTCGGGCAGACGATGAGTAAGTCGAAGGGGAACGGCTGCGACCCTCAGGACTTGATCGATCGGTACGGGACGGATGCAGTACGGTTTTCGATTGCGTCGTTCGCCGGTGAGACGCAGGACGTCAAGCTGCCGATGGGCTACGAGTGCCCGCATTGTCAGCACGTCGTTCCGCAGGCACTCGACGGCAAGGGGCCGATGGTGAAGCCGGAGACGGTCAAAGGCACACTGAAAGGTACTTCAGACAAAGTACTGATGCCTTGTCCGAAGTGCAAAAAGGAATCGCAGTTCTCGACGCCGCAGTACGATCTCGATCCCGCTCAGCCAGCCGCCCGGATGGTCAGCGAGCGGTTTGAGTACGGTCGCAACTTCTGTAACAAGCTGTGGAACGCCGCGCGGTTCGCCATTCTGAATCTGGAAGGCTACACGCCCGGCAAAATCGAAGAGTCTGACCTGCGGCTGGAAGATCGCTGGATTCTCAGTCGACTTTCACGAGTCACTGAAGAAGTGACCACACTGCTGGGACGCTACCAGTTTGATAAGGCGACGCAGGCGATCCGCGACTTTACGTGGAACGAGTTTTGCGACTGGTACCTTGAGATGATCAAGCCTCGACTGAAGGGCGAGGGTCAAGGGGCGAGGGACGAGGGGCAGGGTGACAGCGAGAAGGCATCGGCTCAGCGGGTGCTGGTCGGTGTTCTGGACGGACTCGTTCGATTGCTGCAACCGTTTACTCCGTTTATCTGTGAAGAGCTTTGGCAACGGTTGAATGAAGTGGCTCCTGAACGCGGACTCTTTGAGCCTGTGAAGGCTGTCGAGAGCGTCATGATTGCGTCGTGGCCTTACGACGTTGACAACGCCGATCAGTCACTTTTCCCGCCTTCGTTGCAGGACGACATTCTTGAGCATCGCTTCAGCCGACTCCAGGAAACCGTCGTCGCCGTGCGAAACATTCGAGCTGTTTATGGAATCGGCTCGAGCGTTCCCGTCAAGCTGTTCATGAAGTGCGAACCTGGCGTCGCCGAAGAGCTACAGGTCTGCGCAGACCAGTTCGAGAACCTCGCGAAGACGATTCTGGAAGCGGCCGGGGCTGAGGTTGACCGTCCGGCAGCGTCGGCAAGTTTCAATCTGAAAGACGCCGATGGCTTCGTGCCACTGGAAGGGCTCGTTGATGTCGCTGCGGAGCTGGAGCGGCAGAAGAAGGAAGCTGACAAGCTGCGCGGCTTCATCAGAGGTCACTCCGGCAAGCTGCAGAACGAGAAGTTCGTGAGCAATGCTCCAGAGAAGGTGGTCGCGGAAGTTCGCGAAACTCTGGCCGGTCTGGAGAAGCAGCTTGAGTCCGTCGAGGCTGTGATCTCGCAGTTGGGCGATGGGTAGACGAAGGCAGACGCGAACAGGCTGGAGCAAGCTCGCAGGCTGGAACCGAAATGCCATTATTTCCCGGCGTGATTGAACTCCGCCGACCGCAGTACCGCTTCACGGTCTATTCCCATCACGGTCTTGCCTCTGGGCAGGGACGCAGAAGCGGCAGTGAAAATAATCACTCATTTGCCGTGGTAATCGTGGTCAGATCGTGAGCTGTTTCCGAGGCTACCGCGCTTTTGCCTGCGTGACTGCGGCTTCACCATCCGGCGGCCCCTTGTTCAGCGCGACCGAGTTCGTGTTCAGAACATCCAGGTAATTGTTGGAACCTGCTGCATGGCGACTGTAGGCGATATGGGCAGAATGTTCCGGTCGTAACGGTT
>JAQBWV010000420.1 GCA_027624335.1 Planctomycetota bacterium | reverse complement strand
TTGAGGCTGTCGTCTCCGAAGCCACCGCGAGCCGTATCATCGCCATCGCCGCCCGTCAGATTGTCATTGCCGAAGCTGCCCAGCAGTGAATCGTTGCCGGCATCGCCCTGAAGCGTGTCGTTGCCGTCTTCACCGTCGATCAGATCGTTTCCGTTCTCACCGAACAGAACATCGTTCCCGAGTCCACCCCGCAGCGTATCGTTGCCATCAGCACCAGAGACCATGTCGTCGCCGTCACCGCCGGTGATCGTGTCGGCGTCACTGCTGCCGGTAATGGTGTCGTCACCCGCTCCGCCATCCATCAGCAGTCGGACACCGCCCAGAGACGCTCCCGCTGCGGAGATCGTGTCGTCGCCGCCCTGTCCCTCGATGTTCAACACCAGCGCCGTCACATCAGCCAGTGAGCTGATGGTGATCGAGTCATTATCGCCGCCACCCAGCACGTTGACTGTGGTGGTCGAGTTGCTGACCGTGATCGAAGCGCCGCCTTCGGACACGCGCAGCAACCCCGAGTTGCTGTCGATCCCGAAGTTGTTCACCCCGGAGTCCCCTTGGACCGTCAGCGTCTGCACTCCGATTGAGTCCAGAATCGTGTCGAGACCGTGCCCCAGCCCATTCCAGAGAATCGTATCGTTCCCCGAACCAGTCGAGATGACATCGTCACCACTCTGCCCCGCCACCGTGTCGTCGCCTTCTCCGCTATCGATCGTGTCGTTGCCGTCGCCACCGTTGACTGTGTCATCGCCCTGGCCAGCGAGAATACTGTCATCACCGTCCTGGCCATTGATGAGGTCAGCACCACTGCTGCCCTCGATCGTGTCTGAACCGGATCCACCGAGAAGCGTGTCGAGAGTTAGTTGCGGGACTGGAGCCTGTGCAGACGGCGGAACCGGATCGGGACGAACCTGAATCTCGGTGATCTGAATTCCCCACTGGTTTTGCGCGACAGCAAACTCCTGAAACGTCCACGCCCGTGCTGGATCGACCGGGTCGAAGATAGTCGAACTGCGGTTACCCCATTGATTGCCCTGTCCACCATTGAGGAGGTAAGTGCCTGCTCCAGTAATCGCGGGTGCTGGAGACAGGAATGTGGTGACTCCGGCGACGGTGATCCCCGAGACGAAGTAACTGCTCGGATTCAAAGCCGGTCCACTTGCAGTGAAGGCAATGACGACATCGTTCAGAGAATTCACCGCGATCGACGGGACAAGGAAATCAATGTTCGGGTCCGTGATGAGTCCGGTCTGGAGAACCGCACTGGTTGATTCGTCAATTTCGTACCAGCGAATCGCCGAGCTGTTGTTCGCCGCGTCGAGAACCGTATGAACTGCCCACAACCTGCCATTGATCTCACTTACCCTCGCTCTGATCGAAGGACTGTCCGTCTGAAGCGGCACTTCACCGTTTGGCTGCCGAGCCGCCGAAGCAGGCGAATACGCTGGGACAATAATGTCGAGGGGTGTGCCAAGAGTCGCTCCAGCACCGCCAGCACCGGTGACGTCGGTTCGCACGAGCCGGCTGCTTCCGGCGATATCCACACCAAGAAAAATCGCGCGTCCGTCTGGGACGTCAAACTCGGTTGACGGCTGGAGCACGTTGCCGAACAAGGCAGTGTCGAGTCCGGTGAAGCGAGACATGTTGGCAATCAGGGGAGTCGCTGTCAGCAAATCCGCCTTGGGAAAAGTGTAAATCGAGACGGTAGTGGGACCACCACCGGGCACGGGAAAGTTGTTCGTGGTGACATAAACGGCGTCGCCATCAATTCCAAGTTGATTACCAAGGTTGAACGTCGTTCCTGTCAGGTCACCGACGAATTCGAAACCCTGCCAGCCCTGAGTCGGGTCTGACGTGTTTGATATGGCGAGCAATAAAGAATTGCCGAGATTGTTCGGGTCAGCGGCATTTCGAAGGATGCTGGACGAAATCCACCGGGACACGGACGGGTCATAGATGACTTGTGGATTGAACGCTGTATTCGATGTCGTGACCCCCGCATCAATCCAGAATTGATCAAGCGTGCTGGATGAAACGAGCGTGCCTGTCGTCTTGTCGTAAACAACGTACCGGCGATTCGGCATTTCAATGATGTGGTCCGGACCAACAGCGCCGTTTGTGCCCGGCGGAATTACGTTGGTGTCGGATACGAGAGTTCCTGTGAAATTCAGTCCCAGCAGCACTCCCTTGCCGGCATCATCGTCGGCGATGCCTCCTTGTGCCTGGTTATCCTCGATGAATCCGTTGACGGCATTGGAAAGGTTGAGAAAGTACGTTTCGTCATTCTCAAACGTGTTGTCACCAACCAGGTCGACCGTCACCGTCTGTGACGTTTCACCAGGCTGAAACGTCACTGTCTGCAGAGTGATGGGGTTGTAGTCGGAGTTCGCAACAGTTGCCGTTCCGTCGCTGGTCGAGACATCGACGGTCACCGTCAGAATGCTGGGCCCATCAAGCATGATCGTAAAGACGCCCGGTGTCGTCCCCGCGTCACCTTCAGCCACGTTCGCGGGATCCATGATAAAGATGCCTGTCGCGCTGCCTGAGATTCGATCGTTTCCGCTGCCACCGTCGACAGAGTCCGAGCCGCTTGATCCAACGAGTGTGTCGTTACCGGAGTTGCCACGGAGCGTGTCGGAGCCTGCTCCCCCATCAAGATTGTCGTCACCAGAACCTCCGAAAAGTCGATCGTCGTTCGATTCACCCTGCAGCATGTCGTTGCCGCTTTGCCCGTTCAGGATGTCGTCGCCGTCGCCGCCCAGAAGTGAGTCTCTGCCACCACCGCCAAGAGCGATGTCGTTACCAGCATTTCCGTTTATGACATCGTTGCCTGCCTGGCCATTCAGAATGTCGTCACCGTCGCCACCTTCGATGATGTCGTCCTCGGATCCACCAAAGATCGTGTCGTTGTCCATCCCACCAATCAGCGAATCTTCGCCGGACATGCCGTTGATCGAGTCAGCACCGGCACCACCGTCGACCGTATCTGATCCGTCGCCGCTGTTAATGGTGTCGTCGCCATCATTGCCGCTGACTGAGTCCTGTCCGTCGCCGGAGTCGATCACGTCATTGCCGGTGCTACCGTCGATGATGTCGCTGCCATTGCCGCTGTCGACCGTGTCATTTCCGGCGCCAGCCGTAATCGAGTCGTCTCCATCGCCACCGTCGATCGAGTCCGCACCGTCCAGACCGACAATCGTGTCCGCACCATTCCCGCCCCGCAGCGTTCCGCCAAGGTCCAGGCTGCCGGTAATCGTGTCGTGTCCGTCGTCGCCATCAACGAAGATTTGAACGCCGAGGCCCGTGTCAGGATCGACGAACGTGAATTCAGCGGCGGTCACTCCACTGACGTCAATCAGGTTTTCGGCATCACTGCCGATGATGGTAATCGCCTGAACGGTGCTCGCCTGAATCGAAGCCAGCGACGGTTCCGCCGTCCCGTTCACCGTGACCTGTACCATCCCCGGAACTGCCGGATTCGTGCCGACAACAATGCTGTCGTTGGCGTCTGAAAGAATCTGAAGATGCCCGCTGGCAAACAGACTGGTGGTTGACAGGTAAATCCGCTGCTCCAGAGATTCCGACCGTCGCCCCATCGGACTGAGTCTTCTTCGAGCAGCGTCAGTGATGAACCGCTGACGCAGTAGTTTGATCCAGTTCCGAGGCATCATACGCTCCATGCGCCGTGGGAAGTCCGAACAGGCAGGAGATTCAGCTTCAGAGTGGCTGCCCATTCCAGGCGGACAACTCTGAGATGCCAATCATCCCGGAATTTCGGATCGGCACTCATGCAACGGAAATCTGACAGAACTG
>JAQBWV010000419.1 GCA_027624335.1 Planctomycetota bacterium | reverse complement strand
CCCCCCGGAATCTCTTGATTTAGCCCGTCTCCCTGGTAGACTCAGGAGAAATCAAATTGCCTATCAGTCTCCACCGTCTTCCGGGAAAATGAACTCTTCTTGAATGAAGTAATCGTCAAACATCTGACATCATCCTTGGCACTGGGCAATGTTGATTACGGTTACGTTTAATCGGTCTCGAATGCCGGGCGCCGACACGCGTATCAATGATCGCAGGTTGATTCTTGTTTGGAGCTGCGGATCAGAAAATGGCTATTATTGCCCGACATTCGCACCAAACGATGCAAAGAAACTCGCCAAGTGCCCTTTTGGCGTCTGCTCGTCGATGATTTCAGCACCGAACGAGCTTGTGAATTTGCTGGATGCAAAGCAGTACAAGCGGCTCCTTGCTCTGGTTACAGCAACATTGAGTCTATTCGCATTGCCGAGGAATTCCACATCAGCGATCTTCTTTGGCGTGGTGCCAAACGAGAAGAGGATCACTTCACGTTCCTGCCCTTGGTAGCGTTCGACGGTGTCGACTTGCATCCGCGACGCGATCTCGACACCAAAACTAGATTGCAATGCACGAATAATGGCGCCGTTGTGCATCCGATGCGGTGAGATGATTCCAATCTGCTCGGCTGCAAGCATCTCACTTTCACGAAACAGCTGGCCGACGATATCTGCGACGCAACTGGCTTCGGCCGGATCAGCATGACGCGCGGAGCCGCCTTTGTGGGTGATCAGTTGAAGTGGTCTGGTTCCCAGAGTGCCGCCAGCAGCCGAAAGAACATCTCGACTTTCAACACTCACGTCCGGGCGCAGTTCGCCACCATAGAAGCGACACGAAGGCCAATTCTGAATTGCGGCGTTCATTCGATACTGGATATCCAACATCGGAGTTTCCGCACCTGTGAAGCACGAGAATATTTCTGTCGTGGCAATCGTGGCATCATGGTCGCCTTTCAATACGGGTGGCAGTTGTTTGTGATCGCCAAGGCAAATGATGCGTTTACCCCGATGCTGTAACGGTGCGAGAAAATAGACAGGGACCTGAGCGGCCTCGTCGATGATCAGCAAATCCACTTGAGGAGCAGTGTCACTCAGAGTCCACGAGTGGGTCGTTGCCGCGTAGAGCCGTGAAGGCGATGCCTGACTAAAACTGTCAGCGAAGTCAATCCTGACTTTATTCAGGTCATATTTGGAAAAATCGATTTTGTCTCTTTTTCCAAGTCGAGTGAACTCGCCAAGAATGTCCATGTCCGCGACTCGGGATAACGCATTGTCTACTGCGGTGTGCGTGAACGCAGCAATGCCGATCGTCAATCCAGCATGCATGGCCTGGGCAACAATTGCCTGCAGCAACTGAGTCTTTCCCGTACCAGGAGGTCCCTGCACCGCTGAGTCTGTTTTCTCACCTAACAGATAGGCGAGAGATTCCGATTGAGAAGCATTGAGCCGGTCCGAGTACTCATTAGTCAGTGTCTTCCCTAACTTCACTGAGCTCCGTTTCGAATGCAGCGATTCTGCATGCATGGCCACCGTTTCTCTAAGCTTGTAAGGCATGTGGCTGTTTTCGGCAGGAAACATGAAAAGGTCACCTCCGCTTTCAAGGCTGACATTCCTCGGTTTGCCAAGAGCAATTCGAATTTTCCCCTCAGATGGGTAGCTCACTTCCTTAACCTGCTGGTTACAGACGTGTTCGCTACTTCGGGCATCAACAGGAGTCCTAAGCTGAATGCCATCACCTTTCCTGAATCGAGAGTAGAAAGCCGTTGTTTCAAGATACGTGTTCCGATGGTCCTGCCCAACGACACGCAGCGGACCAAGCACTTCACCACTGGCCACGTTCTTTTCCACTGACGAATTCTCCAATCGATGGAGGAATCGACTTTGGATCTGATTCTCATTGACCATCATCTGATCAATTGCGGCGGCAGTGATTTGCTTTCGGATTTCGTTACTCATGGATCGCCTCTCATAACTGGAATGCAGGGAGTAAAAGAACATCAACGAAGTGACGGACGAGAGTTATTCCCGAGCAGACTCGAGGAGACTGCGAAACTGAGCGTCAGTCATGATTCGCAGTGGACGACCTCTGGCGACAAGATCCCTTGCTGTCCGGATTTTTGATTCTCCAGCATTTTCTGATCCCACAACGAGGATTGTTGTCGAGTTTGTGATTCTCGGATGCACGTTGCCGATGCCCGTCAACCCCAGCAGCAACGACACGGACCCATCCGTGACCTGCGCAACAAACAACGTCTGGCGAGCGGCGGATGAGTCTCGCGTCGATAGAAATCGCTGGATCGACATCTGGTCCGAGCCGTTCGTGCAGACGTACCACAGCGTCGTCGAGACCATCAGAATCCCGAACGACACACGCACATCAGGATCGAAGCCCCAGCTTGGTTCCTGCCAGTGGCCTGGCCACTCGGTCGGCCACCACGCTTCGACGCCTCCCATCGTCACGGTGATCACGCCCAGCGTGAGAACGGCTCCGGCCAGCATGGTGACGGACTGAATCGCGTCGGTCATGACCACTGCCTTCAGGCCGCCGGACGACGTGTACAGGGCCGTGATCACACCGAGGATGACACACCACCACGGAATCCAGTGCGGGTCCTGCCCCAGCAACGGGACGATGACCACGCTGCTGGTCGCGAACAGAATCGTCGCCATCCAGCCCAGTCGCAGCAGCAGGAAGACTCCCGCCCCGGCCATGCGAATGCTCATCCCCAGTCGCGATTCGAGCAGCTCGTAGGCACTCGTTACCCGCTGCCGCATCAGCAGCGGAATCAGGCCGTAGCCGACGATCACAAAGACCAGAGGATGTGCGGCCAGTTGCGTGAACAGCATCGGACCATGAGCGATCATCTCGCCCGGGTTGCCGAGGTACGACAACGTGCTGACGAGCGTGGCAAACAACGACAGTCCCAGCGCGATGGGTGACATCCTCCGCCCACCCAGCAGATAGTCGTCCGCCGTCTTGTTCTGCCGCGAGTAGAACACCCCGACCGCCAGCATTAGCACGGCGAACCCGGAGAGCACCATCCAATCGAGTATCTTCACTGCGGGAACCTCAGGTTTGACGAACGGTGTTGTGGCTAATCCGGCTTTGCTTTCGCCCCGTGCCACACGCGGACGGTCTTGTCGGCCGCGCCGGCGGCGAGCACGTCATCGGTCTTGCCGAACGATAGCGAGGTCACTTCGCCAGTGTGTTGAAATCGCCACACCACGTTGCCGGTGGCCGCGTCGCGAATCTTCACGAAGCCGCCACGATTCCAGTCGCCCTCGGTGCTCGCGAGCAGTTTGCCATTCGGCGAGAACGCCACCGCGCACATGTCGCCTTGCCCCGGAATGCTGATCGATTCCTTCCACTCGGCAGTGTCCCAGATCTTCACCGTGCCATATCGCAAGCCCGCAGCGAGTCGTGAGCCGTCGTGCGAAATCGCCACCGAGCGTACTTCCGCCTTCGTCGCATCCAGAGTGTGCACCGACGTGCCCGTCGTCGTGTTCCACACCATCACGGTGCCGTCGGAACTTCCTGAGATGAGCCACTCGCCGTTCGAGCGATACGTCAGCGTGTTCACCCAGGACTTGTGCCCCGTCAGCGTCTTCTTCCAAGCACCCGACGCGACATCCCACAGCTTGATCGTGCCGTCGATGCTGCCCGTGGCCAGCGTGGATTGGTCCGGGCTGAACGCAACCGCCATCACGGCTCCGCGATGCCCCTCGAGGCGGTGAAGCCGCTTGCCGGTGTTCGCGTCCCAGATCGCCGTCGCCCTGGCGTTCAAGGAGCCGATCGACCGCCAGACGCCCCATTTTCAGAACCTTC
>JAQBWV010000094.1 GCA_027624335.1 Planctomycetota bacterium | reverse complement strand
AGCGAATGATCACCGCTTTGGATTTCATCCGGACCGGAGCGCTCGGTCGCTGCATGGTTGCCAAGGCGTGGGAAAGCACGAAGCAGGGACCGATCGGATTCCCACCGGACAGCGATCCGCCGCCGGGAATTGATTACGACTTCTGGCTGGGAGCCGCTCCGCAACGACCATTCAATCGAAATCGTTTTCACGGGAACTGGCGATGGTTTTACGACTATGGCACTGGTGACCTTGGCAACGACGGAGTGCATCGTCTCGACATGGCGGTGGCTGCGTTGTCGGCAGCGTGTGAAGCTCAAGGGGATCCACTGCCGGGCCTTCCACGAAAGATTCAGGCCGCCGGCGGCAAGTGGTATTTCGACGACGCCCAGGAATTCCCGGACACGTTGCAGGTCAACTACGAATATCACTCGGGCGAGCATCGCAAACTGCTGACCTACGAAATGCGTATCTGGGCTCCATACTCGCTGCATCAGAACTCCGAAGGCGCGGCTGTTTACGGCGATCAGGGTTACATCGTGATTGGCAACACTGGCTGGAGTGCCTACTCGGCTCGAAACAAACTGATCAAAGAAGTGAAAGGTGACAGTTTCGAAGGCCCGCATGTGCAGAATTTTATCGACTGTATCAAGTCGCGAGACAAACCCGCGTGCGACCTCGAAACAGTCGGACACCCGGCATCGGTCCTGTGCCACACCGGAAACATCGCGGCCCGAGTTGGACGACAGCTGATCCTCGATCCGAAGACAGAGTCGTTTGAGAATGACGCCGAAGCCAACGCTCTGCGGACTCGACCGGAATACCGCAAGCCGTGGGTACTTCCGGAAGTGTGAGTCGGCAATTGTGGATTGAACGAAAGCCGTTTCGGATGCAAAGTCGCAGAGAGGCGAAGGTTCGCAAAGAGTCCAGACAACAAACAGATTGTGGTATTTCGCCAACCTGTTTGCATCAGGATGAAGTCGTACCTGTTTACTGAATACGTTGCGTGTTTCCTTTGAATCTTCGCGGCTTTGCGTGAGGCGTTCCCTGGACAACACGGCCCATACAGCTTCGGAGCTTTCGACGATGCGACACCTTTTGACCGCTGCCGTGCTACTTTCGACGATCAGCGGAAGCTCAACCTCAATCGGGGCGGAAATTGTCTACGAACCCGTTGAAGGCCAACCGCTGGCAGCGAATGTCGGTCGGCTGGTTGAGGCATTTGAGTTTCTTGGTCAGCCGCTGCCGGCATCGCTTTCTGACGAGCTTTCAGCGGCTCGAAAGAAACGTGATGCGAAAGTGATTCAGAAGTTGCTTGACCCGCTCGTGGTCGCGGTCGTGTCGCTGAATCCTGAAGTTAGAGTGAAGGTCGAACGTGGTCCTGGAGCGGCGGACATTCAACAGGGCGGGTTCACTCCGCTGCTGATCAAGGTGGTCAATCACAGCACGGTGGCCAGTCAGCTGAGAGTTCTCAGTCCTCAAGGCGGTCCGGTCTACGCGGGGTCGTCCGAAGGGATCCTGCTGCGACAGGCTCAAACGGAACTCAAACTCGGTGAGAACACGGAAGGCGCCACAGACCGTTTTCTCGCCGTCGAGATGTTTCAAAGTCCGCCGATGACGCGACAGCTCAGTGGACTGGAAGTCGAGTATGCGATCGTGCTGGTCTACTCCAGCGAGTCCGGCAAACGTGAAGCGACTCTGGAGTTTGACGTTGGAGCGGGCACGCAGGACCTCGGTTTTCGCGGTGAAGTGCCGATCCTGTTTGACGTGAAGCCGGCGATTCCCGTGAAGTTGTCGATCTACGACGTCGATGGTCAGCCCACCGTTGGTCGATTGATCATTCACGACCGGTTCCAGCGTGTTTATCCGTCTCAGGCGAAACGGCTGGCTCCTGACTTCTTCTTTCAGCCCCAGATTTATCGCCAGCATGGAGATGTCGTCCTGCTGCCGCCGGGCGAGTTTGACGTTGAGTATTCTCGCGGGCCGGAATACCTCGTCCTGCGGAAGCAACTGACTGTTACAGGAAAGGACGATCCTCCAGCTGAGTTTCGTCTCAAGCGCTGGGTGGACCCGATGACCAGCGGGTTCTATTGCGGAGACCATCACATTCACGGTGCCGGGTGTTCGCATTACGACTCACCGACGAAAGGCGTCAGTCCACAGGACATGTTTCTGCAGGTCAAAGGCGAAGGCCTGAACGTCGGGTGCGTGTTGACGTGGGGGCCGTGTTTTGAGTTTCAGCGTGACTACTTCAGTCCGAAAGCGGACGTCATCAGCGAAGCGTCGACCGTGCTGAAGTACGACCTTGAGATCAGTGGCTTTGGATCCGCTGCTCTGGGACACGTTTGCCTGCTCAACCTGAAAGATCAGACGTATCCCGGTTCAGAAGGGACCAAGGATCGCGGCTGGCCGACCTGGACGGTTCCCGTTCTGAATTGGTGCAAGGACCAGGGTGGCGTCACTGGATATCCGCATTCCGCGTTGCAGGTGAACTCAGGTTATGAAGGTAAGCGGCTGTTGGAGAAGTACGACTCCGACGCCAGTGAAGGGCTGGACGCGAACGAAATCGAGTTCGCCCTGATGCCCGAACCGTTCGCAAAGATCGACACTGACGGCAACACGCAACTGTCGTTTGCAGAACTTTCACGAAGCGTCGAACGAGCTGCTAACGAACTTCCGAACACGGCGATTCCCTTTATGAACGGCGGAGGTGCTCTCGAAATCTGCGTCAGCACTGCGGAAGGTGTTTGCGACTTTATCAGCGCGATGGATACCGCTCGGATTCCCGAATGGAATACCTGGTACCATCTCATGAATTGTGGTTTCCCGCTCAAGCTGAGCGGCGAGACCGACTTTCCCTGCATGAGCAGTCGCCGCGTCGGGCAGGGGCGAGTTTACGTGCAGCTCGGCAAGGTCGCTCGCCTTGACTTTGAGAAATGGTGCAACGGTATCGCGGCCGGGCAGTCATACGTGTCGGACGGCTTTGCACACGCGCTGGAATTCTCGGTCGATAGCCAAAGACCGGGGTTCGGCGACGTCGAACTCCAGGAACGCGGCACAGTCAAAGTGAAAGCAACCGTTGCCTTCGCGCCGGCCACGCCGATCGGAGTCGCTTACGGAAACGTCATGCCGTCTGCCGGACGAAGAATCGTCGGCGACACGGTCAATCTGCACGCTCCTCGATCGATGGACTATGTCAACGGTGGAAAGAAGAAGGTGGAGATTGTCGTCAACGGCGAAGTATTCGCGTCTGTTGAAGTTCCAGCCGACGGACAGCCACACGAAATCGAGGTGCCTGTCCGCATCCTGCAAAGCAGCTGGGTCGCTCTACGTCACTTTCCGCAGCTGCACACAAATCCGGTAAACGTGATCGTCGAAGGAAAGCCGATCCGAGCATCGGCAGACAGCGCGCGCTGGTGCCAGGAAGTCATCAAAGAATTGTGGAAGTTTCGGAGCAAACACATCTCAGAGAAAGAACGCCCCGACGCACGCGCCGCTTACGATCGTGCCGAAGCAAAGTTTGCACAGATCGCTTTCGAAGCGGCATCGGTCGGGCATGGCTCCGGGGCACTGCCTCCAGAAAAGCGAGCTGATTAACATCTCAGACTGCTACAATCTTCGGCCCAAAACGGACTCACTACCAGATCGCCGCAAACATGAGCACGACACAACCACAGAACACTTCCCGTCGCCAGATGCTACAGGTTGGTGGCCTGGGCCTGATGGGCGTGACTTTGCCTCGGCTTCTTCAAGCTGCAGCAGACCAAAGTGCACAGGGTCTTACGGCGAGTGCGGATGCCTGTGTCGTGATTTTTTTAAACGGAGGACCATCGCATCTCGATATGTGGGATATGAAGCCCGACGCGGGAGAAGGGATCCGAGGCGAGTTCAAATCGATCGCCACGTCGCTGCCTGGCTATCAGATGTCGGAGCATCTGCCTCGGATGGCACAGCTCGCTCATCGTTCGACGATTGTTCGTTCGATGCACCACGGAGTGAACAACGCTCACGCCGCTGCCGTTTACGCCGCGATGACGGGACACGATCGCGGTGAAATCGGCGGCGGAGCGAAGCAGACGGATTATCCCACACTCGGATCGGTTGTCAGCATGATCCGTCCGCCTGAAGCGAACGCGGTGTCTCATGTCGTTCTGCCTTACATCACGAAGGAAGGTGCTCAAGGACCGCCTCAGCCAGGATTCTTTGCTGGCTTCATGGGACGCAGTCATGACCCGCTGTTCGTTCTGAAGGATCCGAATGCGGCAGACTTTTCGATTCCTGAATTGACATTGCAGACCAGTGTTTCAACGGAGCGATTGCAGGCTCGACGTGCCTTGTTCGACGGTCTGGATCGGCGAGTTTCTTCCCGGCTGGAATCACGCGCCATGACCGGTTTGCAGAATCGGGCGATCGATTTACTGACGTCGCCAGCGGCTCAACAGGCGTTTCAGATTTCGTCCGAACCTGAGTCGTTGCGGGATTCGTACGGTCGAAACATCTACGGTCAGAGTCTGCTGCTGGCTCGTCGACTGCTCGAGGCCGGGACTCGGCTGGTTACGCTGTCGTGGGCTCCCGATGCGAACGCCACCTGGGACACTCACAGCAGTAACTTTGTCAAACTGAAGGGGACGCTGCTTCCGCAACTCGATGCCGGTGTGGCGGGCCTTGTCGAAGACCTCGCTGACCGAGGTATGCTCGAACGCACGGTGATTGCCGTCATGGGTGACTTTGGACGAACGCCGAAGGTCAACGGAAACAGCGCCGGGCGAGACCACTGGAACTACTGTTACAGCCTGCAACTCATCGGCGGTGGCTTTCATCAGGGATTGATTTACGGAGCGAGCGATGAGACGGGGGCGTTTCCCGCACGTGACCCTTTGATTCCCGGCGATATTGTGTCGACGATTTATCACTGTCTGGGAATTCGACATGATCGATTTATCCCGGATCAGCTCAACCGACCGCATCGACTCGTTCCGACCGGCGAGGTTGTCTACGATCTGCTTGGCTGATCGGAGTGAGACAGGTCGTTGTTACCATGGACCGTTCGCCGAAGTTGCTTCGCGTGCCCCGTGCGCTCAACTCTGAGCCGCATTTCAAGATCACCAGGAAGTCCGACATGTTTAACGAATCACTCGCCCGCCGCGCGTTCCTCGGTCGCTCGTCTCAGGGGCTCGGTGCTTACGCGCTGGCTTCGATGCTGGGGCAGTCGGTTGCTCAGGCACAGCAACCTGGACCACAGGCAGATCGCTGGCCTGGAGCGATCACAAAATTGCCGTTTCCACAGAAGGCGAAGCGGGTGATTTTTCTCTGCATGGCCGGAGGCAGTTCGCATCTGGAGACGTTCGACAATAAGCCGAAACTGGCCGAACTGAACGGGCAGCCGATGCCCGAGTCCTACACGAAGGGGCAGCCGATCGCACAGTTGCAGGGCAAGGCGTTGACGTGTCTGGCTCCACAGCATCCGTTTCAGAAGTGCGGTCAGTCCGGCATCGAGATGGCCAGCATCTTCCCGCACCTCGCCGAAGTTGCCGACGAGATGTGCATCATTCGGTCGCTGAAGACTGAAGCCATCAATCACGATCCGGCTCACACGTTCATGAATACCGGAACGTCGATCAGCGGTCGGCCATCGATGGGCTCGTGGCTGCTATACGGTCTGGGAGCCGAAGCCGACGACCTGCCTGGCTTCGTGGTGATGACTTCCGTCGGCGGTGGGCAGAATCAACCGATCGCCGCCCGGCAATGGCACAGCGGCTTCCTGCAGAGTCGATTTCAGGGTGTGCAGTTTCACTCGCAGGGCGATCCGGTTCTCTACGTGAAGAACCCGCCTGGAATTTCAGTCGCTCAACAGCGTGAAACGGTCGACGCCGTTCAGCAGCTCAACAGTATTCGCAACGAGACCGTCGACGATCCTGAAATCGCCACTCGAATCGCGCAGTACGAACTCGCGTTCCGGATGCAGACAAGCGTTCCGCAGCTGATGGACTTCTCGGGCGAGTCGAAAGAGACGCTGGAGTCCTACGGCACAAAAGGATCCGACGGCACCTACGCATCGAACTGCCTGCTGGCTCGTCGACTGGCCGAGCGAGGCGTTCGATTTATCCAGCTCTACCACCGAGGCTGGGACCACCACGGCGGGATCAAAAACGCGTCACAGGTGACGGCGAAACTCTGTGACCAGGGCACGGCCGCTCTGATCAAAGATCTGAAGCAACGAGACATGCTCAAAGACACGCTGATCATCTGGGCCAGCGAATTCGGTCGCACGCCGATGGCTCAGGGCAGCGGTCGCGATCATCACATCAAGGGTTACTCGATGTGGATGGCCGGCGGCGGCGTGAAAGGCGGCATGACGTACGGAGCGACTGACGAACTCGGTTACAACGCCGTGGAAAATGTCGTCAGTGTTCACGATATGCACGCCACCATGCTGCATCTGCTCGGCATCGACCATAAGCAACTGACGGTTCGCTTCCAGGGTCGCGACTTCCGCCTGACCGACGTTCACGGGGATGTTCAACACGAGATTCTTGCGTGAACTCGTTCGGTTGAACGTCTAAACGTGCGGAATGAATTGATTGCCACCGGAAAAACTTGCCGGCAGCGAAATTTTCGCTGTCGATACCTTGTCGGTTCTGCGGTTTCTACTGGCAAAGTCTTATCGGGGTCGGTAAATTCCGCCCCGCCCCGCCGTTTGGGCTTCCTGTGTAAGAATCGAAGGATCGGCGTGCAGAGATTTCAGTTGTTTAAGCAAGTTCAGTTTGCTGTCACGCTTCAGTGTTGCGTCTGGTGAATTCCAGAGTGCTTTTACCTTTACCTTATTTGGAGACCTCTTGATGACTCAAACCCGTCAGAAGCCTCGCGGCTTCACCCTGATCGAATTGCTGGTCGTGATCGCGATCATTGCCATTCTGGTCGCCCTTCTTCTGCCCGCAGTGCAACAGGCGCGAGAAGCCGCTCGCCGCAGCCAGTGCAAGAACAATCTCAAGCAGATTGGCCTGGCGATGCACAACTACCACGACGTGATGAATACCTTGCCACCTGGCTGGGTCGATAATCCTTCGGCGACCAACAGGGATTGGGGAACCGGAACGTTCCTGCTTCCCTACATGGATCAAGCCGGAATGTACGAAGCACTCCCGGTAGGCCTCAACTTCATTCCAGCGGCCAACACAAACATACTGTTTCAAACGCCGCTTGCAGCCTGGGTCTGCCCATCAGACACCGGACCGCCGCTCAATCCTTACTACGGTTCCTATGCCAAGAGCAACTATGTCGTGAGCACCCAGATCGGAAGAGGCAATAGCAGCACTCGATTCCGAGATATCACGGACGGACTCAGCAATGTATTGATGCACGGCGAACGGGCACTAAAGCCAGGCGGCACAGGAGGCGTTAACCGCCAGCCGGGAGCCATCGTTTTTGGCCGTCACAATAGCTCGACCGCATCTTCTCATTTTCGCGCAAACCATAAAATTAATGGCCCGACAACGATTACCAGCTCCACGAACCCCGTTTCGGGCGACGGATCCTGCACGCGATACAATGCATCAAGCCCTCACACTGGTGGCGTGCATTTCTTGTTTTGTGACGGTGCGGTGAAGTTCCTCAGCGAGAATCTTGAGGCTGATGACATCACAACGGCCTGCGGGAGCGATACCACGTCCACCGATTTTCTGTATCCCAATCTGTGGGATATTGACGACGAGCGCGAGATTGGCGACTTCTAACGTCCAGTCAAATACTTCTACATGTGGGCCGGGGCCTCGGGTAACCTGAGGCCCCGGCTTCCTTTAACACTCGTCGCGTTTCACGGGAATTCAATTCGAGATTGCAAGAAACGCCGACACCTTTCGCGAAAAGAACGACTCACATGAGACAACCTCAGAGAATCACCGAAGCATCATCTCTGTTACTCATTCTTGTTGCCGCGAGTCTCGGCTGTGGCGGTGATGACCCGAATGCTTACATTGGACCACCACGAGTTGCTGTCACTGGGACCGTGACGCTAGGCGGACAGCCTCTTGAATCTGGCACGCTCAAGATGATTCCAGAAGACGAGACTCTCCGGAAGGTAACCGCACAGATACAGGCGGGAGCATTCACAATTCCAGAACCCAATGGACCCAATGTCGGGACGTACCGGGTCGAGATCAGCTCTGCACAGGCCACTGGCGAGACGAAAACAGACGCAAGTGGTGAAACGATTGAAGTGCTGAAGGAAGTCATCCCGTCACAGTACAACGAAGAATCCGAATTGTCGGCGGAAATCAAGAAAGGCGAAAACGAGTTGAAGTTCGAACTCGAGGGATAGTTCGATTCACTCTGCACGCTTTGTCACGTGAAGATTCCACGGCTTCTCGTGAAGACCTCAGCAGAGTAATTCTTCGGACGTTCGGTGGTTGCCGTTGTTTCATCCGTTCTGGTTGTTACGGCTACTGCGGACCGCTTGCAGAATCCGGGTCACGTGACGGTTTGCTTTGTTGGAATCGTCGTTCCAAGGGCGTACCATGCCGACCTGATTGATCGTATGTTCGCATCAGGAAAATGATCCGTGACTGAGAATTTGAAAATCGATACTCCTATTTCTCAGGCGTCGTTGATCGAACATGTCGCGGCTCAGCTTCAGGAAGTCGTTGACGAGGCCGAATCCAGGGTCAAACCACTGGAAATGGAGCCCTATCGCGGTCGGCTGTTCGAGCTGTTTGTTCTGGCCGATGGAGCGGGGCTGATCGACGACGAACTCGAACCAAGTCTGAGTTCCGATTCCGTCGCCAGACTGCTCGCGGAACGATGGGGACTGCGTAACGAGGTGAGTTCGTCAGCCGAGGCACAAAGAGCGATCTCGAACGACGGTATCGCAAAAATGCGGCTGTTGTGGTCTCTGCTGCGAATGTGGATGGAATGGTCCTACGCCTGGGACCGCTGGCGAGAGTTCCACGACGAGTCTGCTTCGAAGGCTCCCCGGTAACTGATCTGACCGTTGTGGGAGCAACCTCAGCAGATCGAATCTCGACTGTCTTTGAGAAGTCGTCAGCAACAAATGTTGCCACCGGGTTGACAGACTGGCTGCTCTTCCGTGAACTGTGCGTCCGACGAGGCTGCGCGTTGCCATTGTGATGTGGTGTTGTCTGCGCTGGCCGCTCGGAATTCATACGAAGACGCGACAGCCAACTGTTTGTCGCCGGGAATGGCGGGCTCATGCTGGGAAAACTGGCGACGTATTCGCTGCTGGGAATCGACGCGCACCCTGTCGAAGTCGAGGTCGACATTTCTCCTGCGGCCATGCCGAGAACGACACTTGTCGGTCTGGCGGAGGCCGCCGTCAAGGAGAGCATTCATCGGATCGAACGGGCTCTGGTCAACAGCGGATACACGCGACCGGTCGACCGAATTGTGATCAACCTGTCGCCAGCTGATCTGCCGAAGGACGCCGCGTCATTCGACCTGCCGATTTCGCTGGGCATGCTGGCCGCCAGCGGTCAGCTCGGTTCGGACCTGTTCGCGAAGTATTCGTCGGTCGGCGAGTTGGCCCTTGACGGCACAGTGCGACCGATCAAAGGTGTCCTGTCGATGGCGATTTCCGCTCGTACTCAGGGCATGCGGGGAATCGTTGTTCCCGTGGAAAATGGCAGGGAGGCGGCTGTCGTCGATGGGCTGGAAGTCATCCCGGTCGGAAGCCTGACAGAAGCAGTCGGCTTCTTTGCGGAACAGATTCCGATTGACCCGCTGCCGTTCAGCTGGGACGACGCGATTGAAGAACTGGACAAGTACGACGTCGACTATTCCGATGTCAAAGGCCAGGAAAACGCCAAGAGAGCAGTTTCAGTGGCCGCTGCCGGGATGCACCATCTGCTGATGATCGGTTCGCCCGGCACGGGAAAGACATTGCTGGCTCGCCGGCTCGCGACGATTCTGCCGCGACTGCATCCTGAGGAAAGTCTGGAGACGACTCGCATCTGGAGTGCTGTCGGAAGACTGGATCGTCAGCAGGCGTTGATGGCAACTCGTCCGTTCCGATCACCTCACCACACGATCAGCGAAGCGGGACTGGTCGGAGGCGGCAGCATTCCGGCACCCGGCGAGATCAGCCTCGCTCATAACGGTATTCTGTTTCTGGACGAGCTTCCCGAGTTCAATCGTCGGACGCTGGAGGTTCTCCGTCAGCCACTTGAAGAAGCCTGCGTCACGATTTCCCGAGCGATGGGCAGCGTGACATTTCCGGCAAACCTGATGCTTGTTGCCGCGATGAATCCGTGTCCGTGCGGATTTCGTGGAGACCCCAAGCGAACCTGCAATTGCTCGCCGATGCAGGTTGAACGGTACATTGGCCGGATCAGCGGGCCGCTGCTCGACCGGATCGACATTCACGTCGAAGTTCCGAACGTTCCCTTTCGAGAATTGTCGAACAAGACGTCCGGAACCACCAGCGCGCAAATGCGCAGCGACGTGGGAGTCGCCCGGGAAATGCAGACACGTCGTTTTGAAGGACAGCCAGCGATGGTCAACGGACGCATGTCTCCGAAACAGATTCGGAAATACTGCCAGCTCGAACCGGATGCCGAAAACCTGCTCAAGACGGCGATGGAAGAAATGGGCCTCTCAGCGCGAGCCCACGACAAGATTCTTCGAGTCAGCCGCACAATCGCCGATCTTGAAACCAGCGATCAAATCTCTGCCGTGCATCTCAGCGAAGCGATTAACTATCGAACGCTGGACCGCAATTATTGGCAGTAGGTTATCCGCTAGCGGCCTGAGCAATCTCGACCGACGCACCACAATTCAGTGGGCTCGTGATGAGGCATTCGAAGTCGCGGGTTTGCGACTTTGACTGGACGAGTGCTGAGATCCGGGCGGCCATGATTTCATCCTGGCAAAGGACTGCGCAGGTTGGTCCCCACGACGTTTGCGCGAAGCCCTCGATCCCGTCGTCAGCTAATCTGAGACTGAGATCGAGCATTCGCGAATCAACATAAATACCGCCCTGTGCCGGTGCGAAATACTCTCCAACTCGCCGACCGTACTGGCAAAGGGCCGCCGAGGCCCGACCAAAATCACCATTCTGAACGGCGGGGAGAAACTGCATCACGGTCAGTCGGCACAGCATGTCCGTTGTTTCCTGAGGCATTCCTGACAGGTTTTCGAATGCGGCGATCTCGTCTTCTCCGGACAGCCCGCTCGCGGATTTCGGAAAGATCAACAGAAACCGCCAGTCGGCTGGAAACTGCAGCCGCGTCGCCAGAGTCCCGACAGGTTCAAACTCCAGTTTTCCACCATCGACGATCAGTCCGCCTGATTCGAATCCCCAGGTGCCAACCGCAGATCTCAATCCCCGACCGGTCAGTTGCGCGAGTTGATCCACTGGAATCACACCAGCATTCATACAGGCGTCAATCGCACGAGCAGTTGCGAGCGCCAGCTGCGTCCCTGATCCGAGGCCGCGATGAGACGGAATCGCTGAAAGCACGCGGACGTCGAGAGGCGGGACATTCAAGAACTGCTCTCGGCGCATCCGATCGATGACTGTCGCGATTCGGCTTTTGGTTTCTGGACAGGCAAGAGTCGCTGAATCTTCCACGATGATTCGATCAGGTTGCGAGTCTTCCGCAGCGTCGATTGCTGTAACGGCGATGGTCCAGCCGGGCGAGTTGACCATCACCCCCATCCCGCCGAACTCTCGGCCAGACGTCGGGCGGTGAGTCAGCAGCCCGAAGTGCAGCCTCGCTCCGGTTGAAACGGTGACACGGCGGGCTGACGTCATGAGCTGTCGCCTCCACTCAGCGACGAACGGACGTAGTCATCGAGAAGCTGGAATGCCGCACGTTCGTCCGCTCCAGCTGTTTTCTCAACGGGCGATCGAAGTGCGTTGAACTGGCTGTGGATTTCGCATGCGGGAAGAATGTGAATCCTGGTTGCGAGGATGGCTGCTTCCAGAACAGCATGCTTCGCCCGGTTGAATCCGAAGAAATCCCGCAGACGACCGGCGTGAACAACGCGAGCATTGATTCGCGTGCGGTCCTGCGAATCGTCCAGCGACACGATACGAAACTCGTACCAGCGACAGGCAGACTTCAGGACTCGTGCGGGAATCGTCAACGCGGCGAACGTTTCCGGAGTTTCGTGCAGTTGGCTGATCGCGGCCCTCGCCAGCAGCAGGACGTCGTCAACGACGTGCAGTACTCCGAACGGATGGAGCTTGAGGTTCTGAAAAGTGGTCGACGTCTGGAATGGTCTGAGCACGAACGACTGCATGGATTCGTCAACGATCGGTCCCATCGGAGCCACGTTGACATCGCCTGCCCGGTTTTGTGTGGTGACGATTCCCTCGAGGATCATTTACGGGCTGCTTCCTCTGAGGAGTCGCGGCAGAAGTATTCCTGCTTAAGCGACGCTTTCAAGCACGGAATCATCGACGAAAATCGGTAGCACCGGATCGTAATGAACGGCCAGAGCAATGGCATCGCTGGGACGGCTGTCGACTTCGATCATTTCACCCGCGGGGGTCCTGACACGCAGCACGGCGTAGTAAGTATGATCGACCATGCTGGTGATAACGATATCCGTCAGTTCCGCCCCGACTTCAGTGATCACGCTTTTCAATAAATCGTGCGTCAACGGTCGCGGTGGAGGCGGAGCCGTCAACCGACGATTGATGCTGGTCGCCTCAAATATCCCTATCAGGATCGGGAAGGACCGATCACCGTTGATCTCGCGCAGGTACACAACCTGCTGATCATTGATTTCGCTGATGATGATCCGCGACAGCTCCATTTCGACGAGCACGGCGGTTTCTTTCCTGCAGATGAGAGTTTATCCGATGGCGGAACCGGCACTCAGGAAGCCCGCTCCGCATTCGATTTGAAAAACGCGAGTATATCCTCGCGGGAGTCAGGAACAAGTTGCTCGTCACGGTCGACTGGTCGCTCCGCCGCTTGCTCTGTGCCTGCGAGATGTCCACCATACCCGGAACGCTGCGACTGCCTCGATTCGTCAGGTACCAGAACGCGGCGTGAATTATTTCACGAACATGCAGGACCATGACAGAGGAACAACATGACTGACAACGCCAATCGCCAACTCGCTCACATCGTATGCTTTGATCTGAACGATGACTCCGCAGAAGCACGCCAGGCTTTGTGCGAAGCCGCCACGAAATACCTGTCGGGGCACGACGGTACCGTATATTTCTCCGTAGGGATTGTCGGCGATGAATTCACTCGCCCGGTGAACGACCACGACTACAGCGTCTCGCTGCATGTCGTGTTTGAAAGTAAAGCCGCTCACGACGTTTACCAGACTCACGAAAGACACCTGGCTTTCATCGAAGAGAACAAGTCCAACTGGAAGCGCGTGCGAGTGTTCGATTCCTACCTCGCGTAGAGTTTCACGTCGATTCCGTCGAGTCGTCGGCAATTGGGTGACAGACCGATGTCAGGTCTGTTTTGGATCGCCGCAGTGCTCTCACGCGGGATTGCGGAGATGTACTGCTTCGTGATCGAGCGTGCTGACACAACTCTTTCAGAAACGAGCGAACGTTGGCTTCGATTCAGGTGGAATTCTTTGGAGTTGCTCGAAGCCGGACGAATGTCGCCGCAGTGACGCTGGACGTCGATTTACTGCGAGACGTCATCGTGCTCCTGCAGGAACAGTTTCCGCCGTTGATTCAGCTTTGCATCGAGGAGGGGCAGCTCGCTCCTGGCTGGCTGCTGAATATCAACGGGGCCACTTTTACCCGCGATCTGAGCACCGAGCTGAACGACGGCGACCGCGTGTTGCTGATTCCTGCGGATGCTGGGGGATAGCGCCGCCAGTCATGGACTTTCCCCGGCGATCTGCGAGTTAGGCGTCGATGAACTCGATTGAATCATCACACAGAAGCTGGCTTCAAAATCGAACCATGATCGAAACCGTGCATCATTCTGCAACCACCGCTTCGGGCGATCAGGCCTGGCGAAACGTCAATGGCGTGTGCAAGAAGGTAACCTTCGATGTGTAAAGGCTTAGGTGGAGACGAGTTGTTGAACGACGACACGTTAATTCATAACTTCCGTTGGCTTCGGCACAAGAGTCGCTTCTCGGGAAGCTCGACAGCAATGCAAGTACTGGCCCGCACTTGCCTGTTGTTAAACGAAGGAAGGCGTCGTGAGTTTCGACTCGCGACGCCTTTCTCGTTTTTTGGGTCGGCTGGAGGGGGTGGGCCGCGGACAACTACGTCAGGCACAGCCTGACCTAAGTGGGTTTGTCGGATGACGTGGCGGCTCGGCGGGTGATGACTTCGGCGACGGCGGCCAGCTGGTCTTTCGTGTTGACTCCCATCGCCTCGTCGATGTCGAGTTTCGCCGCTGCCAGAACCTTCTTGCCTTGTTTGCGAAGAATCGCCGGACAATCGGTGAGGTAGTACTCGCCTTGCGTGTTCAGCGGCTTGACTTCGGAAAGTGCCTCAAATAGTGACTGAGCGTCAAAGGCGTAGCAGCCGGTGTTGATCTCTTTGATCTGGCGTTGTTCGTCGTCTGCGTCCTTTTCTTCAACGATGTGAGTGAACTCTCCGCTGGCGTCTCTCACGATGCGACCGAGGCCGACGTTGTTTTCAGTGACTGCCGAGCCGACAACGCTGACCGCCGAATTCTCGGTCAACTCGTCCAGTAATCCTTTAAGTGATTCGGCACGAAGCAGCGGAGTGTCGCCTGCCAGGATTAGAACCGGTCCCTGGTAATCCCTCAGGATGTGTGTTGTCATCTGGACTGCGTGTCCCGTTCCGTTCTGTTCAACCTGCAAGGCGAACTCGACGTCCGTGTGCCCGCCGAGTCGTTCACGCATCAGGTCTGCTTCGTGACCGATGACGCAGATGATTCGAGTGACTCCCGCGCCGCGGACGGCATCGAAGACATGCTCAACCATGGATCGACCGCAGACTTCATGAAGAACCTTCGGCAGGTTGGACTTCATCCGCGTGCCTTTTCCCGCAGCAAGTACAATTGCAACAGCATCGTTCATCGACTGGACTCCTTTCCAATGGTGACGGCAGAACGGTTGGCTCATGCAACGTCCAATGCCAACGTTGGGACGTTGTCCGGTCCCCAACGAAGGTTACTTCAGCCGCGATTCCCGGTCCTTCCAGGGGGCGACATGCATTTTTACGTGGTCGCTCAGGAATTTCTTAATCGCTGGCTGCAGTTGCGGCTGGCGAGCGATCAAATCCGTTCCCGACAGTTTGAGATCGAATCCGTAACTGTGAATCCGCTTGTTCTCTTCGTCCTGCTGCTCACCGCCGAGCTGCGAGTACATCTTGGTTGCCGTCCGTTTTTCACCGCCTGTCGTGTTTGAATACAGCAGCATCGCCGAGATCCCCGTCGCTCGGAGAAAACGAGTCGAGTCGATCGTACCGACTCCGTTCAGCGACTCCACGGGCGAGATGAGGATGACCGATTGCACGTCCTGCCCGCGAGGTGTTCTTGTCGCCAGCGTCGGAGAGTCGTCATAAGGCGTCTTGGCCCAGTCGTACGCAGTCCAGTTCAGAGCGATGACCGAGCTCATGTCGGTGGCAACGATGCCGAGCTTTCGCATATTCAATCGCTGTCCCTGATGTTCGCTGTAGATGAACTTCTTGATCGCTTCGAGGTCACCGAGGACCATGGCTTCGTAATCGAACTTGGTCAGTTTGCTGCTTTTCTCCTGAGCTGAAGCATTTTCCGGCGGTTTCGATTCGCCATGCTTTCGGAGATCGACCGCGATCACGGCGTACTGTTCTTTTGCGAGGTCTTTTGCCAGCGGAAGAGCTGTCCAGACGAGTCGAGCCTGGCCTTTTCCATGCAACAGAATGACAACGGGAGCCTCCTTCCCCATCGGCGACTGCCAATAGGTGTAGTGGATATCCCACCCGTCAGCCGTGGTAACCACACCCGGCACACCGTCTTCTCTGACTTTGTCATCCTGTGCAAGTGCGTTTGATGCTCCTGTTACCAGGACGGCGATTGCAATGCTCAAGCTGCATGCGCGGACGACATATTTCGTCACCGATGTAACGAGCTGAGGCAACGGGTGCATAGAATTCATGGCAGTACGTCCCCGGGGTCAATTGGCAGAGTTGGCGTTCTGGGTGCATACGGTGGGTCATTGACACAAACGCAGCACGCTCTGAACATCCGCAGAAACTTGGAGTCAGCAGCATCTTCAGTGCGGGTTTCAGCAACAGAATACATAGAAACCTCAGTGTAGGACTGCTTCTGGTGATGATCAACCCGCGTCGGGATTGAACAGAGACAGTACGAACATACGTGCCTCAAGCCATTCATGACGGGTTTCAGAACTGCGATTGTGGCCGTTTCGCAATGTCTCCTATCATCCCGAAATCGCCCGTCGTTGTTGTTCAGGGAGGAACGACAGCGTGCGTAATAAGGGCGTTGACACTGCGGTATTCCACAGGGAGGCGGAATGCGCCGGATTAAAAGTCTGTTTACGACTTTGCTGATGCTGATTCCAATGACGGCTGTCCCGGTGATGGCGATCCTTGGTATTCCGCAGTTCGTACCGGTTTCTGCGTCACCGTCGAGTCGGTCTGACGAGGCGACGTCCGGCGGTGGACTGTTCGAACGCCGGGCTGGCCAGTCGCACGCTCTGCTGGTGCGGAATATTTCGACCGAGCCCGCCGCATCGCTGGACTTGTTCCAGCCGTACGACGCGGCACCCGGAAGGAACAATCCGGACGCGGCGGGAGTTGTTGCCAACGCCGCTTCCAGCGAACTGGAACGTCGTCGACTCAACTGGACCGACCCACTGTCCAACGGAAAGCGTTCGGTCGACGAACAGTCAACGACGTCGTTTTCAGGTCAAGCGGTACCAGCTGCCAGCGGAACACGTTCCCAGCGGGCGGCTTTCAGCACCACGTCAAACGGCGAGTTGCCAGATCGTCGTTCGTCACCCGGCATGGCTGACCGTGCATTCACCGATCAAACGCTCGCGGGTTTTGCAGGAGCCAGTCCTGGTGATAATGCAGGGCGGTATGCGAAAACCGCTGTTGAGAATCGATCGACCGTTGAAGGAATTCGCCAGACGCACGTCGAATCATTCTCGTGGCAGGAAGCAGTTGATCGGCTGAAAGAACTCGGCATTCGAACATTCCGGCTCTCACCGGATTCCGGACAAAGCGGATACTGCTTCGTTTGTCTGGTGACGTCGGTTGAAGATCCGCGAGTTTCGCGACGATTTGAAGCAGAGGCGACCGATCCGCTGCTGGCCGTCGGTCGAGTTCTTGCTCAGGTCGAAGACTGGAATCAGCACCAATGACCACTCCGACCGGATGGTCGACGGCTTCTGAAATCGGGCGACCGCCGTGCCGAAGTGTGTCGGTGACATTTCAGAATGACATCCAGCCAAACGGATGGGAATGGTCGTTCCGAATTCGGACTGGTTCTCAGTCTGATGTCGACTCCAATGGAGAGACAGAAGAAGGTCATTCAACTCGCCGCACACGAAAGCTTGCCAGGCTGGAAGCAGTGCTGCTGGTTGCCGATGGTGCGTTGTCGTTACGGAAGCTCGCTCAATTTGCAACGTTGGCCGACGCTGCCGAGGCTCGCCGATTGGTGCAGGAGCTTAACGATCGTCTCTCCCGATCCGGTGCAGCGTTCCGCATCGAGAAAGTCGCGACAGGCTTTCGCATGATGACCCGGCCACAGTTTGCAACCTGGCTGGATCGGCTCCATAATCGTCAGGCAAAAGCCAAATTGTCGCCGCCGATGCTGGAGACGTTGGCGATTGTTGCGTACCGACAACCGGCGACTCGTGCCGACGTTGAGAAAATTCGCGGCGTTCAGGCGTCCGAAATGCTGAAACAGTTGATGGAACGTGGTCTTGTTCGAATTACCGGAGAAGACAACTCGCTGGGGCGCCCGTTTCTCTATGGAACTACCCGTCAGTTTCTGGAAGAGTATGGATTCGGGAGCCTCGACGATCTTCCGATGGCCGAGACGCTCCGCCGCCAGGACAAGCCCGCTGACGTGGAAGCAGAAGTCGATGAGGCCGAAGAAGCTGACGGTGCGGAGTCGACTGACGACGTGATCGCCGAAAACACAGGTTCGCCTGATTCAGTGGACGAGGCCGCCTGAATCCACCCCGGACCGCTGCCGTCTCGAATGATTGTTAATTTTCGAGATGTAGCTCCAGCCCTGCGAAAAAGAACGAAATCCGTGATTGCACCCAGAGTGGCCATGGGCTTTTCGTCGACTTTTGCATTGCTTCCTGAGTCAGTATTATGCTGACGAATTCGCGACCCACTGGCATCGACTCGACACTGCCGTGAGTCGTAAGTCTCTTTCTTCCAGGCAGTTTGGTTTCAGTGGCGGCTCGCGGACGCAATGCCACCGGCCAGCGGGGCTGCTCCGTCGGCGACAGCAGAACCAACCGCGTACGGATTCCGTTCGCGGAAGACTTCAGTGCCCTGGCGCTCGCCAGGGCCAACCGAACTCACCAGATCAGAAACTCAGAACACTTAAGGAAACGTCATGCTCAGCATTCCTCCTGCCGCTGATGGTGCACTCGACTTCCTGGCCCTCGGCGCTTTGGTTAATCGCATCGATCCAGGCCGTATCCCTTTCCGGAAGGCGACTCAGTGCGCCATCCATGTGAGCGGCGGCGAGTTCAACTGTGCCGCGAACCTCTCCGACTGCTTCGGTATGAATACCGGCATCGCGACGGCGATGGTCAACTATCCGCTGGGTGATCTGATTAACGAACGCGTTCGAGCGATGGGCGTGACTCCGTTCTACAAGCGATACGACCACAACGGAGTGAATGGCCCGAACATGGCGACCGTTTACAGTGATCAGGGTTGCGGCGTTCGTGCGCCCGTCGTCTTTTACAATCGAGCGAACGAAGCCGCCGCTCAGCTTAAGCCAGGCGACATTGACTGGAAGTCGATTCTCGCCGGCGGTTGCCGCTGGTTCCATTGCGGAGGCATCTTCGCCGCGCTGTCAGCGACGACTCCCGCAGTCATCATTGAAGGGATGAAAGCAGCGAAAGACGCGGGGGCAATTATTAGTTTCGACCTGAACTACCGGGCAAAGCTCTGGCAGATTTCTGGTGGTCTCGACACTTGCCGGTCAACATTGCGAAGCATCGTGGAACTCTGCGACGTCCTCGTCGGCAATGAAGAAGATCTTCAGAAGGGGCTTGGCATCACAGGCCAGGACGTCGAGTCGAAGGGCAAGCTCGACCCCAGCGCCTTCTTTGGCATGATGGAAGGCGTTGCCAAAGAACTGCCGAACGTCAAAGCCGTGGCGACAACTCTTCGAGAAGTCATTACGACCAACCGCCACAACTGGAGTGCCGTGTTGTGGCTGGAAGGACAAACCTTCCAGGCTCCGGAAGCGTCGCTCGATGTCCTCGACCGAGTAGGCGGCGGAGACGGATTCGCGTCCGGCCTGATCTACGGGCTGCTCAGCGGCAAGTCTCCTGAAGATTCGCTGCGACTTGGCTGGGCTCACGGAGCCTTGATGACAACGTTCCCTGGCGACACGACGATGGCGACACTGTCTCAGGTTGAAGACTTTGCCGCTGGAGGTTCTGCTCGAATCCAGCGCTGATTCCGGGAAACGAAAGCAGGCCGGACCAGGGAGCGAAGCGACGACGTTCCGGCACCTGCTTCTGTGATAAGAACATGGAATTGCCGGAGCGGCGTTTCGCTTGATCCGGCCTGCAATCACTCGTTCACAAAGAGCATTCAAAATGTCTAACAACGATATCGGCCTCATCGGCCTTGCCGTCATGGGACAGAATCTGGTCATGAACATGGCCAACAAAGGGTTCAACGTCGCCGTTTACAACCGTACGACCGAAACGATGACGGATTTCATCAACGGCCTGGGTGATCGTCCGGCAGGCGTTGTTGAAGAAGGAACCGCTGACCGAATTCACGGTTACGAATCGCTCGAAGATTTCGTGAACAGCCTGGCGTCGCCTCGCCGCGTGATGGTCATGGTCAAAGCCGGCAAACCGGTCGACGCGGTGATCGAAGGCTTGAAGCCGCTGCTCGACGAAGGTGACATCATTATCGACGGCGGCAACGCCGATTACGTCGACACCAACCGCCGCTGTCCGGAGCTCAAGGCGGAAGGCTTTCGCTTCATCGGTACTGGAGTTTCCGGCGGCGAAGAAGGAGCCCTCAAAGGCCCCAGCATCATGCCTGGCGGCGATCCTGAAGCCTGGCCGTTCGTCAAAGACATTCTGCAGGCCATCAGCGCGAAGGTCGGCGAAAACAACGACATCCCCTGCTGCGAATGGGTCGGCGAAGCCGGAGCAGGGCATTATGTCAAAATGGTTCACAACGGCATTGAGTACGGCGACATGCAGTTGATCTGCGAAGCCTACTACATTCTCAAGCACGGCCTGGGCCTGACCAATCAGGAACTCTACAAAGTCTTCAAAGAGTGGAACGAAGGTCAGCTTGACAGTTACCTGATCGAGATCACGCGAGACATCTTCACCGTCGCTGACAAAGAAGGTGACGGCGAACTGGTCGACAAGATTCTCGACACCGCCGGCCAGAAGGGAACGGGCCGCTGGATGTGCCAGCACGCTCTGGAACTCGGCGTTCCCACGACGCTGGTTACCGAAGCCGTTTACGCTCGTTGTCTGTCGTCACAGAAAGACGAACGGGTTCGCGCCAGCGAAGTCCTCTCCGGACCGGATGGCAAGTTCGAAGGCGATCGTCAGCAGTTTATCGACGACGTTCGTCAGGCGTTGTACGCCTCGAAACTGGTCAGCTATGCCCAGGGTTACGTTCAGTTGAACGCCGCCGCCAAAGAGTTCGGCTGGAATCTGAACAACGGCCCGATCGCGCTGCTGTGGCGAGGCGGCTGCATCATTCGGTCGGTATTCCTGCAGGACATCAAGAACGCGTTCGACAAGAACCCGGAACTTGAAAACCTGCTGCTGGATGACTTCTTCAAGAACGAAGTCAACGCCGCTCAGCCATCATGGCGTCGAGTCGTCTCAACGGCTGTTCAACTGGGACTGCCGGTTCCAGCCTTCAGTGCGGCTCTGACTTACTTCGACGGTTACCGCCGAGCGAGTCTGCCTGCCAACCTGTTGCAGGCTCAACGAGACTACTTCGGCGCTCACACCTACGAGCGAACTGACAAACCCCGCGGCGAAAAGTTCCACACCGACTGGATCCGCGAACGCAACATCTAACGTAGGGCCGGTTCCCACCGGCCAATCTTTCGGTGTTCCAGATAATCGGCCGGTAGGAACCGGCCCTACGCCTGATGGAATGCGATGGGATAATGAAGGCGATTTTACTTGCCATCATCGGACTTGTGCTCGGCGGCTTGATCGGTGCAATCACCGGAGCTTGGGTGTTTGATACTCTGTGGGGCACGGACAGCCAAATGACATGGCAGCAATCGCCGGACTGATGTTCGGCGGCGCCGCCGGTGCCGGGCTGGGAATTCTGTTGGGTGCGGCGGTGGGGCGGCGGCGCGACAGAATCTCGCCGAGCGAGTTTGAAGCAGAAGGCCGCCGCCGGATGGTGATCGGGGCGTTTACGGGCAGTGGGATTCAGATTCTGGTCGGTCTCATACGATACGGTGTCGTTCTTCCGTTTTTCGGTGCGATTGTGGGTGCAATCGTGGGTGCGATCGCGGGAGCCATTTGGCACTCGATCCAGGTGCGGAAGATGAAACGCGATCCGTCATGGCAGCCCGCCACACGGATCCCTTCGGCAGCCGATGACGTGATTGAGGAGATGCTCAACCCTTACGATTCATCGTTGACGGGGGCATCGACGGGGAACCCGGGCGATTCTGCTGACAAGACGAATTATCGCCGATTTCCGCAGGCTGGAATTCGATGACAATTTGGATCAGGAGTACACGAACTCGAGGCGGCGGTTGGCGAGCCAGGGGATCTTCGGGTGGTCGCGGTCAAGTCCCGCTTCACGCAGGATCGGGTTGTGGCTGCGGCGGTCGAAGGACACCACGATACGACCGTCGGTTTCGATTTCCACCGCTCCGGAACACTCCACGAATTTGCGGTACAGCGCCTTCGGCTGGCTCTGCGTGAAGCCGTGAAGTTGGCTCGCCAGCCAGCGGTAACAGCCATTCGCCAGGACCGTCAGCACGGTGTCCAGATCCACGTTCAACCGGACTTCGCTCGACAGACAGTCCAGGTGGAAGAAGTTCACGCTGCTGCCCAGCGCGTCTTCGACTCCGTTGCGGCGGGCGTAGTTCATCACCAGATCACGGGGGCTGGCCGCGAAGTTGTTGCTCAGAAACAGAGTCGGGTTTTCACGGCCCAGGCCTTTCACGGCGAGCTGTCGGACGTCGCCGTCGATGCCGCGCAGCTTCACCCGCTCGTCCACGTACTGCACGCGTTTGTGGCGACGCTTCGGAATGTCGATCACCGCCGGCTTCCACGACGACGACGGCAGCGCCGAGAGCCGCCGCAGGATCGCGCTGCCTCGTCGCCGAATCGTGACGAACGAGATGTCGTCCTGCTGCATGATCTCCGACAGCTCGGCGTACGTCGTGAACTTCGAGTCGAAGTACAGCCACTGCGGATTGTGTCCCGCCAGTTGTTTCCAGAAGTCGATAAACTGGAGCACCGCTCGCGACTGGTCGGCGCGGATCAGGTTGGCGTCGGAGTAGCAGAATGTGCGGCTGGTCTGCTCCATCGCGAAGCAGGTCAGCACGCTCGGCCCGGCCTGTCCACGCATCGGCTGATAGTGGTTCTCCAGATCGGTCTCTTCACCGCGATGGCCGATGGCGTGAAAGTCCAGCGAGAACGAATTCGCCTCAGGAAACAGCAGCGGTGCGAGCTGGCCGACCCAGCCCTGAAGCAGCCCGACCTGTTGTTCCCGAGTCGTGCGATACGAGTAGTCGGTGGCAAAGCTCTTCTTCGGCAGGATGTTCAAACCGGCAAACAGTCCGAGGGCTTCGTCGCAGTTGAAGTCATCGATGTGGCTGAGCCGTTCCTTGTCCAGCAGCTTGAGTGTGAGCAGGCTCAGGAAGGCGCTGGCGGCGGGAACCATCGGCGTCCCGGGATAGCCGGCCCTGGCGACGATCTGGTCAAACCTCATGTGGGCCAGCAATGGAAGAAACAGAAACAGCCCGGCGTGCCGAGTGACCAGGCGGCGTCCGGTTTCGAGCGACAACTGCCGGGTATCGGCGATGGCAATGCGGTCATCGTCCGGCTGTGGTGAAGTGGACGGTGCCTCAGGAAGAGACGGCTCCAGTGAAGGTGTCTGTGTCTGTGAAGGCATCTGCGACGTTGGTCGCGCCGGTGATTCGGGCCGAGTCCGTCCGGGCGGCCGTCCTCGCTGCGGTGTCACGAAAAGGGGGGCGAGTTGGCGTTTCGTCTGTCCTGCAGAAACTGACTGTGCCAGTTGCGGACCGTCCCGTAACTGACACCGAATTCCTCAGCGACGTCTTTGAGGGGCCTCTCCTCAATGACGATCGCGCGGATCGCTTCATAGCGTCGCTGCACCGGATGATCGGGACAGAGGAAGAAGTCTTTCTGATCGCTTCGGTCCATGATCGCCTCCCTGCGAAATGTCATCGAATTTCCGAGCCTGGAAGCGGAATTGTGCGACTCAGAACGTCGGCCTGTCAGCCCCGAAATCCGTCTGGCGGCTGAAAACGCGAGGATTCGACGGAGACAGGCCCCGATCCGTTCGGAACAAGGCGGCAGGAAATCCCCCCCGATCACCGACAAAGCGATGACACGCCTGCGACAAAAACACCACAATCCGCCGCCCTGAATCGCGAAAATGTCATCGAATTCCACGCTACGGAAATCGGCGATTATTCGAAAGTTCCATACCAAAAACCGCGAATCCACCTGATCGGTGGAATTGGTCTCGCTTTGGCTGGGGCCTCAATTCTCGCATACAGTGCCCGCTACTTTCTGTTCCATCCAATGACTGATACCGACGAATATATTGGAACGAGGCTGTGGATCGTCGGAAGCTGGCTGCTCGGCGGAGGTATCGCGCTGACTATTGCCCGGCCCTGGGTCGCAGTGCTCGTCGGATTTTTCTCGCCGTCATTAACCCTCACGATGGCGCTGTTTCTATACTTGGCACTTGCGATCCTGTTTCCCATTCTTTCGGGACGCTAATGGGTCTCATCAACAGATGTGGCGAACCAAGCA
>JAQBWV010000093.1 GCA_027624335.1 Planctomycetota bacterium | reverse complement strand
GTTGCCCGGTGACGAACTCGCCTTTGCCAACGCTCGTTTCCGGGTTTATCTCGGACCTGACGAGCCCGAGCAGGAAAACGGTCGACCTGATAATACGGAAATGATGACTTCCTTTCCCGAAGCTGGTCACGGCAGCGGTGACAGCTTTGAAAGTGAAGCCCTCTCTGGCCTCGGCAGCGAGAGCGACGTTCGTCTGATTGGTGACGAGTGACCAGGCAGAGACGGGATCCGGATCAGGTCATTGATGGCCAGGCTGCCGCCGCATCCAGTGAGTTGCCGTTTCTGACAACCGGTCCAGGAATCGGTGGAATTCTAAAACAGTCGCCCGAAGATTTCTTCGTCGACGAGATCCCCGCGTACGAACCATCTGGTGAAGGAGAATTCCTTTTTGTCCGGATTGAGAAGCGAGGCCTTTCAACTCCCGACCTGGTTCGACATATCGGGCATGTTCTCTCGTTGAGGGTTGAAGACATCGGATGCGCTGGCCGTAAAGACGCCAACGCGGTCACGCGGCAGTACGTGTCGATTCCGGCGACGAAGGCGGAACTTGTTGAGCAGATCAACACAAACTACGTCACTGTGCTCAGTGCCGAGCGGCATGGCAACAAGCTGAAGACCGGACACCTGCGAGGTAACACCTTCCGAATTGTGATTCGCAACACTGTTGCCGATGCAGAGGAACTGGCCACGAACATCGCTGCCGAGATTTCTCGAACTGGATTCCCGAACTATTTCGGAGATCAACGATTCGGAAACGATGGCACAACGGACGACAATGGTTTTCGCCTGTTGCGTGGTGAACGTGTTCGTCGTCTCAGCCGCGACGGACTTCGGTTTACGTTGTCCGCTGTTCAGTCGCGACTCTTCAACACCTGGATTGCGGTGCGCATCACCGATGGGCTGAGTCGACAGGTGCTGGAAGGCGACGTCATGCAGGTTGTCGCTTCGAAAGGTCCGTTCGTTGTCGCAGATTCCGCCGTCGAGCAGGCTCGCTACGAAAGCCAGGAAACCGTTCTTACCGGGCCGATCTTTGGTCCAAAGATGAAGCAGCCAACGGGAATTCCTGAAGAGCGCGAACAACAGGTGCTGGACGCTTTCGGTCTCTCCGGCGAATCGTTTCAGAAGTACAGAAAGCTGACCAGTGGGACTCGGCGACCGCTGGTGATCTGGCCGCAGGATCTGGTTGTTAAAGGCGTCGAGAACGAGCTGCAGTTCTCGTTCACGCTTCCATCCGGAGTCTACGCGACGAGCCTGTTTCGTGAGTTTCAGAAAACGGAGTGAACCTGTCGGCCATACTGAGCATCGCTCGATCAATAAGTGTCGACCTGCTAGTGAGCGATACTGAGTTCGTTGCGGCACGGTCGACGTGAATCCCTTGACGGCGACAGGCACCGCGCAGCAGTTTCTTCACCTCAGCATTGCTGACGTGCTTGCAAAGCCGCAGCTTCACACCGGGCGACTCCCGCAAAAAGATTGTGTGATTTTGTAGCGTGATATCGGTGATCATGTTTTCGCCTCTGATATCCCGAGCGGTAAAACATGCCCGCGACCGCGTGAGGTATCGTTGTACGGCCACTGTCCGTCGTGTTTCGCCGTCGACGATTTCTCTCGTTGCACCATGTTACAGCCGGAACCGTACTGGTACGCTCAGTCGAGCACGCCAGAACAGGAGCCATCGTGACAGATATCGATCCAGACGTTCTGTTGAATCAGCTTGCACGGTATACCGCCAATGGTGCGCTGAATTCTCAATACTCGTTGCCCGTCATTGGCCGACTGGCCGACTCGGCGACGCCTCCTGTCGACGGCCAGACATTGATCGAGGCCCTGTTGAAACACAGCGATCCGGCGGTCTCCGCGTTGGTTCCGCGTGTGGCTGCAGCTCGGCAGGCAGACGCAGCGAATTGCCATGCGGCTCGTCGGGACAAGCGGCTTTCGACAACGCAATCGATCGCCGAGCAGTTTCCGCTGATCGCTGATCTTCCGCTGGATGTCTGTCTGGGCTGGAAGACGCTGGCACATCAACTGGAATCGCTCACTCGCGTTCTGTCGCTGGCGAACGATGCCCGATTTGCCTGCGAGCGACAAACCGAAGCTCCACGAACTGCGGCCAAACTGGATGAGTTTCTCACGGCGGCGCTGGTCGATTCCGACAGTCCGATCTTTCCTCGGGATCGGCGTCTGGTCCGATCGATGATCGTTCAGACACGGCAACGGTGTACCGGCGATGCTGCTGTCACGACAGCTCTGGAACGGTTGGAAGCGAAGCTCGCTGAACAACAGCAGGCCGATCAGGCAGCGGTCAACGAAGCGGTCGACCGACTACCAGCACCCGTTCCGCCCGAACTCGATGACGAGGACTTGCTGGCAGCTCTGCTGGATCGACATCGCAAATCGTCCTCGACAGGTGATGGGCCACGATGGCTCGACATGCTGTGCGCGTGGCCGCGAGTGAACGTGGCTGGTCGTCTCGATGAAGCCGTGCAGACTCACGATGATCGTGAGCGAGCCGCGCTGATCTTCACACTGCGAGTCGGCTCTCGAAATGTGTCGGGCTGGGCCGGGTGGAAGAACTGGCTTACACAGAGCGCACGAGTTCTCGAAAAGCAACAACGTGAATTCGCGAAACTCGTCCAGCAGAGTCCTGTCGAAATGCTCGTGCTGTGGTGCCGCCAGCAATCAGAGCCCGACGCCGACGCGATCGCCGTACTGGAAAGCTGGTGTCGAGCACACACTCCCGCGATCGATCCGGATCATTTTGTCGAGCGATGGGCGAGTGTGATTCCTGACGAAGAAGTCAGTGGCCTGCTGGGAGTCGAATTCCTGGCCGACGATGCCTTTGTTCCGGAAGACGCAGCCGATTTCGTACCCTGTTCCGATACCGTTCCCGAGACCACGCCATCACCTGGCATCGAAGAACCGATTGCTGCAACGGTCATCCCGGTTCGTCAGCCTCAACGCGATCAACCACCGTCGCCGGTAATACCGCGAGTCGTCATTTCAAAGGCTCCACCAGAACCTGTCGGACCACCTCCGCCGTCGGTCTGGCGGGATCACGTGCAGCCGTTCTTTGCCGAAAACTGGTACATGGTGGCCGGCGTGCTGATGGTGATTGCCGGCAGTTCGCTGCTGGCGTGGTACACGTGGGACAAGCACTGGCTGGTTCGATACACAATCATGCCAACACTGATGGCCGGGTTCACCTGGGCTCTGGGAGCGATGGGGACGTGGGTCGAACGGCAGGACAAACAGTTCGAGGGGACGGCGGCGATCTTGCGAGGGGCGGCGATCGGGCTGTTGCCGATCAATTTCATGGCCGTCGCGCTGTTGTCGAATGATCCGCAGGTCGAACAGAAACTGCTGGTCGTGCCGTTACTGGGTGCCGTTTATCTGACGTTGGGAGCGTGGGGTCTGAAGACGTGGTGCGGGCGGGTTCACGAATCACTCGGCTGGCTCCTTGGTGGAACACTGTTGTTGATCAACAGCCTCGTCATGCTCGGCCCATTGGCGACAACCTTCGCGGGAGTCGGTGGCGAACAACTCAATGTCATCATGGGTGTCGGTTTTCATCTGGGATTTCTCGTGCTCGCCGGAACCGTCATTCGGTTTTCGGGAAAAGTGCTGACACCCGAACTCGCGGATGATCGACGAATCCCCTGGTTCTTCGGCGCGACGCTGGTCATCACGTTTCTGCAGGTCTTCGGCTGGGTCCACGGATATCTGCGGCATCTGCCTCACGTGTGGACTTACGCGCCGATGATCATTCTCGCCGGCTGGCTGGTCCTGCTGATGGAACGCCGCGCTCGAATGCTGACCAGCCGACAGACTGGCCACGGTGGCGAATCGTTTCTCGGATTCGCACTGGTATTGCTGGGAACTCTGATGGGTGCCACTCAGCCGGAGATTCGAGTGCTGTCCTTCGCTCTTGCCGGCGTTGTCTGGATTTATCAGGCGGTCGGTCGCGACTCGAAGGTTCATGACTGGATCGGGTTGACGATCCTGATGCTGTCCGTGGCGTCCGTCGGAATGCGCGAGCAGTTTCCACAACCGTGGTTGCCGGCACTCGGCCTGACAGCGGCGGCGATCCTCGGCGGGCTGCACCACTTCTTCCGGCTTCGCCAGCACGAATCCATCAGCCAGTCGGCGATCGGGATACAGGTAACCGTGCTGATGCTCACCGCCATCGTCGCGAGTCTGTGTCAGTGGCGATTTCAGACTCCGCCGATCAACACCGGCGGCTGCCTGCTGGTGATCGTGGTCTGGTTCTTCTGGCGAGCGTTCCGCGATAACGAACTTCGCTGGGTGCATTCGGCAATGTCGGTTGCAGCTCTGTCGTTGCTGTACCTTGGCTGCGTCGATATGGAAGGTCGCAGCCTGCAGGGCAACACACTCGTGTTTGGTCTGTCGGTCCTCTCGCTCCTGTGGCTGACAGCGCTGGCCGTCACTCGATCAACGTTGCTGCTGCGAGCACGCTCGACAATTCTCTGGGTGTACGGAGCGATGGCTGTCGCCGGCATGGTGCTGCGAGTCGTCGTCGAGCAGGGTTCGGCGATCAATCCCGACTGGATTCACGCGTGGATGGATTACACCGGTCCGCTGCTGATGGCGGGCGTGCTGGTCGCGGCGACGTATTTCTCCAGATCACTCATCCCGGCGATGATGGCGATGGTCATCGTGATCATTCTGTTTCCGGAACTTCGAGCCAACTTTCAGGAAACGTTCGACCAGCTCAGTTGGGGAACCGGACTGGGCGGTTCACTGAGCGCTCTGGGTCTGCTGATCGTGTCATTTCCGTTGAGGAATGCCGGCTTTCTGAAGGATCTGTCCGAAGGCGATCGCTTCTTCGACCGCGCGATGTTTCCGATCCGGCGTTACGACCACACGCTGTTCACGTGGCCGCTGGTCGCGTCGGCACTGTTTCTGATCACGCGAGTCGACACCTGGGTGCTGTTCGAACACCTTCTGGGTGATGGCGTCGGTCTCAAAACGTCCATCGCCATCGGCGTGACGTCCGTCTGCTGGACTCTGGCTGCCGTCTATGGTCGCGAGTACCGCCAGGCGGTTGTCGGTACTTATCTCGGCGGCGTGTTCCTGTTGATCAGCCTCCTGTGCGGACACTGGCAGCTGTCCGGCGATCCTCACTGGTACGGTCCGGTATTGACAACCGGCATCGTTCTGCAGGTTCTCTTTTTCGCGTACACCTCGCGGAAGTCACGATACGAATGGGTCGAGTCACTCCTCATCGAACCAACACAATCGCTGTTAAGCAGTAGCAGCGTGCTGGTCAGCGGTTTGTGCATGGCATCACTGCTGGCCGGCGGGGAAGTCGAGTTCCTGCTGCCACTGCTCGCGTTTACCGCAGCTCAACTTGCCTGGCACGGATTACGAACCCGGCAGCACGCGTTTGGCGGGATGCTGTTTTTCCTGATCTGGCTGACAATGCTGGCTCGCGTGCCAGGCGACGACATGCTGCTCGCTCGGCTGAGCGTAGACACTGCGTTCTGGCCAACGCTTGGATTGCTCCTGGCAATTCAATTGGCGCATCTCGGTCTGGAAATCAAGCGGGAACTCTACGAGAAGCTCTCACCGCTGCTGCGTCCATTCAATTGTCTGGGCAGCGTGTTCGTAGCATCGATTGCTCTGGCGGCCATGCTGGATTCGGTCGGAGCACTGGAGCTGTCGTCGATGCATTTGTCCGCCGTGATTGTGGTCGTTGTGTTGACGGCGAGGGCTCATCACTCGGCGATGCTGGGACTGTTCGGACTGTTGCTGGGTTATCTGCTGGTCTGCCATTCAGAGTTGCGTGAACTACGCGCGACTTCGATTCTGGAGCGTCTCGAGCTGCTGACGTCGCCGTGGCGCTGGAGTCTGTTCTCGCTGACGATGGCAACGGTCGGACATACCGGACGTCTGGTAGATGCTCGCCGTCCCGAGTTCACCCGTGGTGCATTCCCGCTGAAGTTCTTCCGTGCCGCAGACACCTGTTGGGTATTCTTCCCGGCGATCGCCTTCGCTGTGCTCGCCACGTTTTACCACACGGTCAGCGGTGAGCTGCGGGAACAGTCAGTACAGCTGGTCACTCCGTTCCTGGCGACCGGAACGCTGGCGGTGATCGGATGGTCGTGGCAGAACAGCGTGTTCTACGCGATCGGAACGCCTCTGTTGACGCTGGGAAACGTCCACATCATCCGAGTCTTCTGCGGTGACTACCTGCGCGGTCACGGGCTTTCGGAAATCCATCTCATCTGCCTGGGTCTGGCCGCAAGTCTGCTCGAAGCAACACTCATTCGGCGAACTGTGCGGCGACCAGCCATCACCGCTTACGTGAATCGAGCGAGCCTGGTGCTGGCGATGCTGGTGATGTCACTGTTGAGCGCCAACTATTTCGTGCATCCGAACCTCGTCGAAATCCCTGCGATGAGATTCGCCGTTTCCGGCGCAATGGCTCTCCTGGCCGGCTGGTATTTCCGTCGAGCGGCACGGCATCCCGACGAAGGCGAAGCCGAATACACCGACTGGTGCGAAGGCCTCTACCACTTCGGTGTGACGCTGGCGATCTGGTGTGCGGCTCTGATGATTCCCGCGCTGCGACAACCAGCGACGGCGATCTTCGCGCTGGGACTGCCGATTGTCTGGTTCTATTTCCGATCCGAAACCGACTTCCGCACCGGGCTGGATTCCGGTCGGCGATACCGCAACTCAGCAACGGTTCTCGGCCTCACAATTCTGGCGTTCTACACGTGTCGCGGGCTGTTCCAGATGATCATGTTTCCTGACGAGCCGATCATCCAGACCGACTACTACCACTGGAACGCTCCGCTGATCATGGTCGTCGCGTTGATTCTGCTGAGACTGCACGGCCTGGGCGGAACCGCCTGGCTGGCGTTTTACGGCGGACTCTCGCTGATGGTCGGTAGCTATTTCACCGTGACGATGCTGCCTCGGACCAGCCCGTTCGAATTTCCGATGGCCGCCGCCGGTGGCGGTATCGCACTCGGGCATTTCTGGATCCTCTTCAGCACTCGCCGATCACCACTGCGAACCGCCATTCAGCAAATGGCGAACATCGACGAAGCGCAATGGTTCACGCTGAGACGTTCCTGGGGAGCCTGTCTACAGGTCGCCGTTCAAGGTCTGGTGCTGTGGGGACTGACCGACTGGCGTTCCAACAGCCTGCTGGTCGCTCCGTTGCTCGCTGCCGGTGCCACCGTGCTGATTCACCACGGAATCATTCGCCGGGCGCCGGTGTACTTTGCGATCGCCGGCCTGCAGCTTCTGCTGGCGCTGCACATGGATTTCTTCGTCGACAGCTGGCTGCCGAAGGAACATGTCATCTGGACGGTGCTGGCGATCCAGGGCGTTCTACTGATCGGTCATCAGATTTCACTGTCGTTCACACCGCTGCCGAAGATGGGCACGATGACGCTCGCTCTGTCGAGTCTCACGCTGGCACACGTGATGTGGCATCATCCCGAATCACTCACCGGTCTGACAGCAGTTGCCCTCGGAAGCTGTCTGACAGCGCTCACGCCACGGCCCACGTCGGCTGCACGCAACAACGAAGAGCGGTTCTTTGCCGCACTGATCCTGCTCGTCCCGGTGTGGCTGGCATTTTTCAGTCAGACGCAGATTCGAGACGCAGGGATACAGGACATCTTCAGAAGCTGGCCATTGCTGACGACGACCGCTGCCCTGTTTGCGGTCGGAACATTCGCTCGCGTCTTCCAGGCGAGACTGTTTGCCGTTTACGACCAGTTGGATCGTTCACAACCGAGACTGTTCGATCAGACGTGCCAGTGGATGGCGACGTCGGGATCGCTGGCCAACAGTGTCGTCCTGGGGATTTCGTTCACCATCACGGTGGCCGCTCAACTGCTGCATTATGGTCAGCCGTTCGACACACCTTCGCTGATCCTGACTGCCGGACTGTTCGCGGCCCTGTCCGTTGGCTGGTACTTCGAAGGGCGACTGCGCCAGAACATTCCGTCGTATGTTCTGCTGCAGTTATCTGTGCTGGGTTTCTTCGGCGTGATTCGTCGTCACCTTCTGCTGACCACGGATTTCTGGAATTACGAGTACGACGTCTGGGCGAGTCTTGTCGTGAGCTTCGGACTGGCCGCCAGCAAGCAGTTGTTCGATCTGCAGCCTCGGCAGGTCCGCATTCCGCTGCTGGGAACGTTGTTTACGATGCCGGTCGTCGCACTGGTGTGGGTTCTCTATCACAACCTGGGAACCAACGTGGCGCTGCTGGTCGTCGGCCTGCACAGCATGATGTTTACGTTCATGGGCAAAGACGACCGCCAGTCGCCGTACCACATTATCGGCATCGGGGGCTTCGTCGCGTTCGTCCTGATCGTCTTCTGGACGAAGCTGGAGTTGCGGGTTCTGTACGCGTACACGGTGCCGGTTGGAACGGGCATCCTGATCCTGCTGCAGATCTTCGGACAGCTCATCGACCGCGACACTCGAAATCGAATCCGGCTGGTCACGATCCTGACAATGCTGTGCAGTGCCGGCTATTACGCGCTGATCGATGATCGGTATCCCGTCGTGTTTAATCTCAGCCTGATTCTGCTGTGCCTGGCGGCGATGGGACTCGGCAGTTTCTTCCGCATCCGACTGTACGTGACTCTGGGCTTTACGGTATTGCTGGTCGATCTCGTGTCGCTTGTCGGCAAAGTCCTGACGAACATGGAACGCAGTATCCAGATGACTGCCGTCGGTTCGGTTGTACTGTTGATTGGCGTGTCTCTGGTGTTCGGCGCGATTTACTACAAGACGCACCAGGCAACACTGACCGCCACCGCCGATCGCTGGCGCGAAAAGTTCGGCGGGTGGGAGTGACAATTCAGCCGCACGGGGCATATCGAGCGAACGCAGCAGCACGATCTGGCTGTTCGTTACCTGAGTTGGATACGACGGCGGACGCTCCATCAACGGTTTGCCCGTAGCAGCACGTAGCTCTGGCTGCACTGGAGATTCATGCCGCCAGGGACAACAGTCTGGCTCCTTGTACGGAAGCGTTTCTTCGACGTTTGCGGTATCCTGGACATTGACTTGACGGACCCCGCACTGATCAAACCGGTAGAGACGATACCCGTGAATAAGTATTTCCTTGCTGCGCTGGCGATTGTTTTGTTGTGGACCACTTTGTGCTTCCCGGCAGAGTCCGAGGTTCAGTCGTTTCTTCAGAAACATTGTCTGAAGTGTCACGGTGCCGAAAAGCCGAAAGGTGAAGTGCAGCTTGACACGCTGGCGGAACCGACAGCAGCAGGGGCGGTCGGTGAAACGTGGGCCCGGATTCTGGAGGTGATCGAGTCCGGTGAAATGCCGCCTAAGAAGCAGCCTCGACCGGGCGCGACCGAGATCAGCAATGTCCTGCAACTGATCACTCAGGCGATGGCGCAATCGGCGGGAGTTCGCCCGCTCGCGCTGCGGCGGCTCAACCGTGTCGAGTACGAAAACACAATCCACGACCTGCTGGGAATCGACACGCCGCTTGCGGAATTATTACCAGACGACGGCAGCGTGCAGGGTTTCGACAATGTGGCCGATGGTCTGGGAATCTCTTCGATTCTGATGGAGCGGTATCTCGAAGCAGCGGATACTGCGTTCGAAAGTGTGATCCGTCGAATCAGGCCGTTGCCGCCGGAGACACGCCGGGCTGTCATGATGGACGGCAAAGAGAACATCGATTCGGTGAAGCAGAAGAAAGGCGGGACGATCGAGGCCGAGGGTTCCTTTGTGAAGTTCACACCCGGCTGGCCACCCGCGCGAATCGACCCTGTCCATCCGATCGAAGACGGCGTCTATCGCTGTCGGCTTGCCGTGTGGCCTCACGACCCGAGTGATCGGACGCTGGCCGTCGCGATCTATGTCGGCCCCCTGTTCGGCCCCGGCAAGCGACAACTGATGGGCATCTTCGACGTGACCGGGACTCCGCAGAAACCTCGCATCATCGAATTTACGACGCGGATGAAAGAAGCACACACAATGCACATCGAGCCTCGGGTCTATCCCGAGCACGTTACCTGGCGGGATAAGCACGAGCCACGACCGGGCATTGGTATCGAATGGGCGGAAACTCACGGACCTCTTGATCAGGCGTTTCCGTCGGAGCCTCAGCGTCGACTGTTCGGAGAGCCCGAAAGTCTCAGCATGGCCGAGGGCCTTCCGATTTACATGCGGCATCGTCGAGGGATGAAGCTGCACAATGTTGAGTCGACCCAGCCACGCGACGACATTGCCAGAATCCTGGGCGACTTCATTCCACGGGCGTTCCGACGACCGGTCGAAGAGTCGCTGATCCAGCAGTACGTCGCGCTGGCCCATGCGCGACTGGATGCCGGTCGGACGTTCGAGCAGGCTGTCCGTGCCGGGGTTACCGCAGTGCTGTGTTCACCTCAGTTTCTGCTGCTGAATCGAGACACGACGGTCGATGACTACACACTCGCCTCGCGCCTGTCGTACTTCCTGTGGTCGACGATGCCCGACGCTGAGCTGCTCACACTCGCGAGTGAAAACAAGCTGCGCGATCCCAAAGTGCAGCACGCTCAGGTTGAGCGAATGCTGCAGGATCCTCGCAGCGGGCAATTCGTCACGAACTTCATCGGACAGTGGCTTGATCAGCGGGATATCGATTTCACGACACCGGATAAAAAACTCTATCCCGAGTTTGATGAATTACTGCAGGCAGCAATGCTCGAAGAAACTCGCGGTTTCTTTGATCACATTCTGAAGAATGATCTAAGCGTGCTGAACTTCGTCGACTCCGACTTCACCGTTCTCAACGAGCGACTGGCCAATCATTACGGCATCCCCGGTGTGAAAGGGCACGAGAACTTTCAGATCGTGAAGCTTCCGGAAGACAGTATCCGAGGCGGCGTGCTCGCACAGGCCAGTGTCCTGAAGGTCACGGCAAACGGGACGAGCACTTCGCCGGTGCTACGTGGTGTGTGGGTTCTCAACAACCTGCTTGGCGAGCCCGTTCCGCCGCCGCCCGCCGGAGTACCAGCTGTCGAGCCGGACATCCGCGGCGCAACGACGATCCGCGAACAGTTGAACAAGCATCGAGCCATCGAATCCTGTGCCCACTGTCACGTGCGGATTGATCCTCCCGGCTTCGCGCTGGAGAGCTTCGATCCGATCGGTGGAGAACGCAGCTGGTATCGCTCGATGGGTGACGGCCAGAGTATTCGCAACGTCTCGTACCGGGTTGGCCCGAACGTCGAAACCAGTGGCATTACTTCCGATGCCCGTTCGTTCGATGGCTTTCGCGAGTTCCGCCAGATTCTGATGTCCGACCCGGACCGCGTTGCTCACGCCCTCGCTCGTAAGCTGCTGATCTATGGGACAGGTCGGCCTGTCACGGTCGTGGATCGTGACGTCGTCTACTCTGTCGTCGAAGCCACCAGAAGCAGCAACTTCGGTTTGCGTTCCCTGATCCATGCCGTCGTCGCAAGTGAGTTGTTCAGTCGCCCCTGACTGGTCAGCGGCCTGCGAGCGTTCACCAACCACAGAACATGAGAAGTCATCCAATGTTGAATAACAGAATTGATCGCCGACGATTTCTACGAGGTTCTGGCGTGGCGATGGGATTGCCACTGCTTGATGCCATGCTGCCGGGCAGATCATCAACGGCTCACGCGGCAGCGACGAAAAGTGATGTGCGTCGGATGCTTGCGATCTGCGCTCCACTGGGTATTCACACGCCACTGCTGTTTCCGAAAACGGCTGGCGCTGATTACGAGGTGACACCGTACCTGGAGCCGCTTCAGAAGGTGCGGGAGAAGTTCACCGTCATGTCTGGCCTGAGACATCCGGATGTCGACGGCGGGCACTCGGCGGAAGAGAGTTTTCTGACCGGCGCGGCTCATCCAGGGCAGCCCAGCTTCCGCAACACGATTTCCGTCGACCAGTACGCCGCCGAGTTGATCGGCCATCAGACACGAGTCGCCTCGCTGGCCTTGTCAGCAAACAATTCCGGACTGTCCTACACTCGTTCCGGAGTAAGGATTCCTCCAGAGACGCGACCATCTCGCCTGTTTGCTCGACTGTTTCTGGAAGGAACGGAATCGGAGAAGCAGGCGCAGATTCGAAGAATCCAGGACGGACAGAGCATCATGGATCTGGTTCGCGAGCAGACGAAGCAGGTCACGAGAGGAATCGGTCGAGACGACCAGCAAACGCTGCATCAATATTTCACCAGCGTTCGAGAACTGGAACAGCGACTGGTCAGTGCCGAAGAGTGGGCCAGACTGCCCAAACCAAAGGTGGACCGCAAGCCGCCAACCGACATCGAAGACCGAGCCGATTTTACCGGGCGAATGGAGTTGATGTATGACTTGATCTTCCTCGCGTTTCAGACGGATTCGACTCGACTCATCACGTTCTGTGGTGCCGGTGGCAGTGAAGTTGTCGCGTTAAAGGGTGTCGAAGACGGCTGGCACAACCTCAGTCATCATGGGCGGGACCCAATAAAGATCGAGCAGCTCGCGATCATCGAACGCGAGGAAATGCGGCTGTTCGCAGCGTTAATGGAAAAGCTGCAGAGTGTCCGCGAGGGCGAGCACACATTGCTCGACCAGACGGCGATCGTGATGGGTTCAAACCTCGGAAACGCGTCCAGCCATAACAACACAAACCTGCCAATCATCACCGCCGGTGGACACTTTAAACACGGCCAGCACCTGGCCTTCGATCCGGACAAGTCGCCTCCGCTGTGCAACCTGTTCGTGTCCTGCCTGCAGCATCTGGGACTGGAAGCGGCCGAGTTCTCCTCCGGCAGCAGCACGCTGACCGGTCTGGAATCTTCATAGTCTGCAGCACTGCCATTCGCAGCTCTTCGGTTCACGCACGCTACGTTTCTCATCCTGCACTGACACTGGCCGATCCGGTGGCACACATTGTCAACGAATTGTCAGCGTTAAAGAGTTACTCGCTGATCACTCACTCACGCTCACTCGGAGATTGCACATGCAGACTGCCATGAAACTGTTCGTCGCTCTGGCTGTTGGCGTCTCGCTGCCGCTGGGTTCCTGCGCGACATGTTTCGCACAGGCCGCTGAACCTGTCGCAACACACAAGGACATCGCGTACGACACGGACCACACAGCCCAATGCCTGGACGTCTATCTGGCGAAGTCTGACAAGCCGGTCCCTGTCATGATCCACATTCACGGCGGCGGCTGGCGTGCTGGTTCGAAGAACCATGTTCCGCGCTGGCTGAAGCAGTTCGTTGCTGACGGGCAAATGTCGCTGGTATCGGTCGAGTATCGATTCACGGATGTCGCTCCGCATCCGGCTCAGGTAAACGACTGTCAAAGAGCGATTCAGTTCGTCCGCCACAACGCCGCGAAGTGGAACATCAATCCGGAACGAATCGGAGTGACGGGAGGTTCCGCTGGCGGCCACCTATCGGCCTGGGTCGCTTTGCATGACGATGCGGCCAAACCGGAGTCGAAGGATCCCATCGAGCGTCACTCATCACGCGTCGCCTGCGCCGTGAGCTTCGCCGGCCCCACAGACTGGTCTCTGTTGAGTAAAATCGAACACAGGCATCCTGCATACCGACAGTTAATCGGGTACGAGCCGGGCACGCCCGCCGCCGAACTATCCGCTCGCCTGATGACCGACGTGTCGCCAGTTTCGTTCGCCAGCAAAGACGATCCCCCGTTGATGCAGGTTCACGGCGACAATGACGATATCGTTCCCGTGGAGCACGCGAAGATTCTTGAGGAAAAACTCAAAAGTGTGGGATCGCAGTCAGAGTTAGTGGTCATTCCAGGAGGCAACCACGGCGTCTCGGGTGCCAGCGATCAGGTCGCCAAACGCGCCATCGAGTTTGTTCGGCAACACCTGTTGAAGCCTTAACTTCACGTAATGGACTTTTGCCGATCGCTCCGCCTGGAAGCGGTCCCCCCGTCCAGGGTAGACTTACCGGTTCGTTTTGATGCTTTCAGCGCGGACGCTCTCCTTAGTGGCGTGTGTCCGTACCTCTCCTCGAAAGAGATCACACAATGAAGAAACAGAAGCAATCAGCCAATCGCCGTGACTTTCTGAAGACATCGGCCCTCGCCGCGGCGGCAACGTCGGTTCCCTACTTTGCATGGAGCAAGCCAGCATTCGCCAACCAGGAGGCGAACTCGCGACCACGCATTGGCTGCATCGGCGTTGGCAGCATGGGGACAGGCGACGCTCAAGGGCACGCAGGTTTCGGCGATGTCCTCGCCGTGTGCGACGTCGATTCGAAGCATGCGGACCGGGCGAAGAACCATGAGCGGATTGGCAAGGGCAAAGCAGATGCTTACGGCGACTACCGCAAGGTTCTGGAACGAGACGACATCGACGTCGTCAGCGTCGTAACTCCTGATCACTGGCATGTGAAGATTGCCATCGAAGCCTTGCAGGCTGGCAAGCATGTCTTCTGCCAGAAGCCACTGACGCTGACGCTGGAAGAAAACCAGTTGATTCGCAATGCCTGCAAGAAGTACGACGACCGGGTCTTCCTGGTCGGAACTCAGCAGCGCAGCACGAAGGACAAGTTTCTGCGAGCCGTCAACATGGTTCAGAAAGGCCTGCTCGGCGACATCACCAAAGTGACCGTCGGCATCAACGGCAGTCCAAAAGGCGGACCGTTCCCGGTGGCTGAAGTTCCTGAGAACCTCAACTGGGACATGTGGCAGGGGCAGGTGAATCCTGTCGAGTACCGCACAAAACGTTGCCACTACGAGTTCCGCTGGTGGTACGAATACTCGGGCGGCAAATTCACCGACTGGGGTGCTCACCACGTTGACATTGCGATGTGGGCTCTCGGTCAGAACGGCGAAGGTCAGGGTCCGGTCGAGATCGACGGTACCGACGTCAAGCACCCGGTCGAGTACAAGGATGGCTACGCCGTCGTCGACGACAGCTACAACACGTCGCACGATTTCTCGGTCATCAACACCTTCGCCAATGGCGTCGTCATGGACGTGACCAGCCGAGGTGACAACGGCATCACCTTCGAAGGAACGAAGGGCCGCATCTTTGTGAATCGTGGCAAGATCGTCGGTACGCCGATCGAAGAAAACTGGGACAAGGACCAGTTCAGTGAAGAGGATCTTGTGAACCTCTACAAAGGTAAACCGGCAGAAGGTCACAAGAACAACTTCTACCGTTGCATCGCTGAAGGCGGCCTGACAGTCTCCGACGTGTTCTCTCATGTTCAGGCCATGAGCGCCTGCCATTTGAGTGCCATTGCCGGACGTCTTGGTCGAAAGATCAAATGGGATCCAAAGACCGAGCAGATCATCGGCGACGATCAGGCGGCATCGTTCATCGCCCGCGAACGCCGCAAAGGATTCGATATTCCTCGCGTGTAACTAAAGAAGCGTTGTGACAGGACACTCGCTCTCGCACACTTTGCGGGAGCGAGTGTTTCTCGTTGAATCGGAGTAGCAAATGCGCGGCGAGTTTGTTCAAGCAGAGCGAGCCATGATCATGATGTCGATTCCCACTCGACAATTCGTGCAGGCCACCCTCTTTTGCACGCTGATCTTTCTGATCGATGCGACATCACCGTACGCGGACGATAAAGAAGCGATCGACCCCGTGAAGCTGGAATTCTTTGAAGCCCGGATTCGCCCAGTGCTTGTCAAACACTGTTACGAATGCCACTCGACAACGTCGAAAGAGGTGAAAGGTAGCCTGCTATTAGACTCGGCGCCGGGCTTGTTGAAGGGTGGAGATTCTGGCCCGGCGATCATCGCCGGCAAGCCGAACGAAAGTCCGCTGATCGAAGCCTTGCGATATGAAGGCGTCGAAATGCCGCCTGCCGGTCGTCTTCCAGCAAACGTAGTTAAAGATTTCGAACGCTGGGTGGAGATGGGTTCGCCAGATCCTCGGACCGACAATCCGGCACCCGGAGTCGTTAAACCGCAGCGAACTATCGATCTCGAAGCGGGTCGGCAGTTCTGGGCGTTCAGGCCGATTGTCGATCATGGACCGCCTAAGGTCTCGGACAAGTCGTGGCCGATCTCAGACATTGACGCATTCGTCCTGCAGCAGCTCGAAGCAGCGGGACTCAAGCCGGCTGCCGATGCCGAGCGACGCACGCTGATCCGTCGAGTCTATTTCGATCTGATCGGGTTGCCGCCGTCTCCCGAAGACGTGGCCGAGTTTCTCGACGACACATCCGACGATGCATTGAAAACGGTCGTCGATCAACTGCTTAAGTCTCCGCAGTTTGGAGTCCACTGGGGGCGGCACTGGCTCGACGTCGCTCGGTACGCGGATTCAAACGGCGCTGATTTCAACGCCACATTTCACAACGCGTGGAAGTATCGCGATTACGTAATCGACTCGTTCAACCGCGACAAACCGTTCGATCAGTTTGTGCGAGAGCAGATTGCCGGCGACCTGCTGCCTCACGAAAACGATGAACAATTGACCGAAGGAATCGTCGCCACCGGCTTCCTGATGCTCGGCACCAAGATGCTCAGCGAACGCGACAAAGAGAAACTGACGATGGACGTCGTCGACGAGCAACTCAACACAATCGGTCAGGCGTTGATGGCAGTGACGCTGGGCTGCGCCCGTTGCCACGATCATAAGTTCGACCCGATTCCGACGAAGGACTATTACTCGCTCGCGGGGATTCTGAAAAGTACACGCACTCTGCGGGGAGAAAGCCAGCAGTATGTTTCAACCTGGCCCAGGCGTGAACTTCCGGCGGAAGCGGATCACGTTGCTGCGGTGAAGAAGTTCGACGTCACAAAGAAAGAACTGCAGGCGTCAATCAAGAGTGCGAAGACCGAAACTGACTCGCTCAAGAACAAGGTCGACGAGCTTAAAAAGGGAACAAACTCGCTACTGATCGACGATCCCGAAGCAAAGCTGACGGGCAACTGGGAAGCATCGACTTACTCAAAACCATTCATCGGCAAAGGCTACATTCACGACGGCAAATCTGAAAAAGGTGAGAAGTGGGCCGAGTTCACGATCAGGATTCCTCGATCGGCAACGTACGACGTGCAATTGGCTTATGCCGGCACTCGCGGCCGAGCGACAAACGTTCCAATCAGCGTGAAGCATGCCAGGTCCGAAACTGAAGTAACGCTCAATCAGGAAATCAAAGGCCCGATTGATGGTCTCTTCGCGTCGCTCGGACATTTTCCTTTCGACGCAGAGAAACCCGCCGTCATCACGATCTCAACGCGAGGCACGGAAGGGTATGTCCTCATTGATGCGCTGCGGCTGGTTGAGCTGGATGATAAAGGTATTCCAGTTGTCAACGAGGTTTCAAAAGAAGACAAGGAGTTGACGAAAGAAGAGGCTGATCTGGAAGCGTCCAGTGAGCAGCTCAAACAGCTCGAAAATGACCTTGATCAGCTCGATAAGAACGCTCCGCCTCCGTTGCCGGTTGCCATCGCAGTCGCTGAGGCGGACAAAATCGACGACTGCGAAATCAACATCCGCGGCGAGCATCGCAATCTCGGCCCGAAAGCGCCGCGAGGGTTTCTGCAGGTGGCGTACTCAGGATCTGCTCCCAGAATTGCAGAGAAGCAAAGCGGTCGCGTCGAGCTGGCCAACTGGATCGCCAGCCCGGAACACCCGCTGACAGCGCGAGTCTACGTCAACCGAATCTGGCATCATCTAATGGGACAGGGCATCGTTGCCAGCGTCGACAACTTTGGACGGCTTGGCGATGCACCTACTCATCCGGAATTGCTTGACCGACTGGCTGCGGATTTCATGCGAGACGGATGGTCAACAAAGAAGATGGTTCGTCAGATCGTGCTGAGCCGAACATATCGACTGAGCAGCCAGCACAACGAAACATCCTGGAACGCCGATCCCCAGAACCGGCTGCTGTGGAGGGCTCACCGCCGGGGGATCCCGGCCGAGTCAATTCGGGATTCGATTCTGGCTGTCAGTGGCAAGCTCGACCTGTCTCCCGACGATTCGCCAGTCAAGGGGCTTGGAACATTGGTCACCCAGAATGTTGCGGACGAGAAGCAGCTTGACAGAAAAGAATCTCCGCATCGCAGCGCGTATCTGCCGATCATTCGATCCCAACTGCCTCCGATGCTGGCAGTGTTCGACTTCGCAGACCCGGACCTTGTTGTCGGACGTCGGTCTGTGACAAACGTGCCGGCTCAGGCATTGCTGCTGCTGAACAGTCCGTTCGTGATGGAGCAGGCTGAAATCGCCGCCGAACGTGTTCGAGCGTCTCTGACTGAGAACGTTGGCAAAGTCGCGCTCGATCGCAATGCGACAATCAAACGAACGTACGAGCTGGTGCTGTCGCGACAGGCAACGGATGCTGAAATCGCAAGGGCCGAGTCGTTTCTCGAAGCGGCAACACGGACCGACGACGCGGCAACCGATAAGAAAAAGGGAGACGCTGGTGTGATGACGCCGCTTGGCCAGCTGATTCACACTTTGTTCGCGTCTGTCGAATTCCGTATGCTGGAATGACCACCGCGTTGCTGCTTACCGTTTCCACATCCCCCACGTTGCCCTCAATGGTCCTGCCATGCCCACCTCATTTTCACGCCGCGACGCCCTGAACCTGTCTGCCCTCGGTCTGGGGGGACTTGCTTTGAATGGTCTCACGGGTGCCCTCGCCGGCGCTACGCCGAATTCGTTGACGCCGCAGACACCGCATCACGAGCCGAAGGCCCGTCGCGTAATCTTTCTGTTTATGCACGGCGGCCCCAGTCAGGTGGACACGTTCGACCATAAGCCACTGCTTGATCGCGATGACGGGAAAGATCTTCCCTTCGAAAAGGCGGCGAGGATCGATGCCACACCAAAACTGCTGAAGTCGCCCTGGAAGTTCGCGCGGCATGGCGAGTGCGGCCAATGGGTTTCCGAGCTGCTGCCTCACACTGCCAGGCATGTCGATGACCTGTGCATCATCCGGTCAATGCACAGCCGAGGCCAATCGCATGGTCAGGCGGTTTCGATGCTGCACACCGGGAGTGACAACCTGGTCCGTCCTTCGGTGGGAGCGTGGATTTCGTACGGGCTCGGGACAGACAACCCCGACCTGCCTTCGTTCGTTTCGATCAGCCCGGCCAGCGGGCACGGCGGACCTCGCAATTATGGATGCGCGTTTCTGCCGGCCATTCATCAGGCGACGACCGTCGGGCATTCGGGGTCGCTTGGTGATGCGAAAATCGACTACCTGGGCAATTCGAGACTGTCGTCAGACGAGCAGCAGCGACAGATCTCGCTGCTGCAGGAAATGAATCGTGACCATCTGAAACGTCTCAACAAAGACGAGCAGGTACAGGGAGCGATCGAGTCGGTCGATCTCGCCTATCGCATGCAGAATGCTGCGCCGGACGTCCTCGACATCGCTCGCGAACCGAAACACGTGCAGGCTGCTTACGGCGTTGGGCAAGGCGAAACAGACAACTTCGGACGGCAGTGCCTGCTCGCGAGAAGACTGGCCGAAGCAGGCGTGCGGTACATCGAAGTTTCAACCGGCAACAAGTGGGATCAGCATGGCAACTTGAAGTCGGGTCATGCAAAAAATGCGCTGCTGACCGACCAGCCGATTGCGGCACTACTGGCTGACCTGAAAGCTCGAGGCATGCTGGACGACACGCTTGTCGTCTGGGGCGGCGAGTTTGGTCGAACGCCAATTGCCCAGGGAACGAACGGCCGCGACCACAATCCGCAGGGCTTTACCACATGGTTGGCTGGCGGCGGCGCGAAGGCGGGCATGGCCTACGGCAACACGGATGACTACGGCTACTACGCCGTGGAAAACCGAGTCCACATGCACGATCTGCATTCCACGATGCTGCACCTGCTCGGGATCGACCACAGGAAGCTGACCTATAAATACGCGGGCCGCGATTTCCGTCTGACCGATGTCTACGGCGAAGTCGTACACGACATCCTGGCGTAACCAATGCCGAACGGCGGAGCGAGTCGATGCTCGAACTCTTCAACAACCAGCAGATGTCGTTCTGCGATCGACTCGATCGTCGGACGATGTTGCAGGCTGGTTCGCTGGGGACAATGGGGCTGTCTCTGCCGGAGCTGCTTTCACAGAAGGCAGAGGCTCGTCCCGGTCGCATCGAAACCAGCAGCGTTTTCGGCAGAGCCAAACGCGTAATCCTGCTGTTTATGTGGGGAGGACCAGCTCACCAGGATACGTGGGATTTGAAGCCGGAAGGCCCCATCGAAAGTCGCGGCGAGTTTCTTCCGATCGCGACCAATGTCCCAGGACTTCATGTGTCTGAGCACTTTCCGCTGCTCGCACAGCATGCCGATAAGCTGGCGGTAATTCGGTCCGTCGGACAGGAAGACAACAATCATTCGACAGGTGCTCACGCTGGACTGACTGGCCGTCGACACGAACTCAAGGCTGAAAGCTTCGGAGCCCGGCAGACTGATTTCCCCCACTTCGGATCTGTGTTGTCTGCACTGCGGCCAAACAGTTCGGGACAGCCAACGTTCGTCTCGCTGCCAGAGATCATCTCGACGACCAACGGCGCCGTGACGCCAGGACAAGGCGGAGGTCTGATCGGTCGGAAGTTCGATCCGTTCCGCATCTCGCAGCACCCTGATGATCCTGACTTCTCGATTGAGTCACTGCGACTGCCCGAGTCGGTCGGTTTAAGCCGGCTGGAGACACGACGTGGGCTGCTCGATCAGATGGATCAGACGGCGAGAATTGCTGACCGCTCTGCTCAGACGAAGACCTTGAGCGGGTACTACGAGCAGGCGCTCGACATGGTGCTGGCTCCGCAGGTGCGAAGCGCGTTCGACCTGGCGAGCGTGTCCCAGGCCGACCGAATGCGATACGGCTATCACACGTTCGGGCAGAGCGTGCTGATGGCAAAGCGGCTGGCCGAAGCTGGCGTGCAACTTGTGACGGTCTACTGGCATCGGGAAGAAAAGACGATCGATTCGACCTGGGACACGCACTCATTGAACTTTCAGGAACTCAAGCTGCGTTTGATGCCGTCTGTCGATCGACCGATTGCCGCGTTGCTGAACGACCTGTCCGAAAGCGGCCTGCTGGAAGACACGCTGGTCGTGTGGAACAGCGAATTCGGCCGCACTCCCAAGGTCAACGGTCGAGCGGGTCGAGATCACTGGGGATCGTGCAACTCGGTCGTCATGGCCGGTGGCGGTATTCCCGGCGGGCAGGTTTATGGAGCGTCCGATCCACAGGCTGCGTATCCGATCGCCAACAAAGTCACGCAGGACGATATTGCCGCGACAATATATCACCTGCTCGGATTTCAACCCGAGGACGAAGTTCACGACCGACTCAACCGGCCTCATCGACTGGCACTTGGAGAACCGATTTACGACCTGCTCGGCGGTAAGTCTCGCCCTGAAACAGCTCCGTCGCCGGCTCGTATTGAAGGGCGGCCAAAGCTTGGCGCGTTCACGAAGATGCTCCGCGAACGCGGCGGGCGGCACATCACCTGCGACATTGGCAACCCCGACGAAGAGGCATCCTGGAAGTTCACCGGTTGGTCACGACCGATCGGCGAGGGACTGGCCCGTCATCGCAGAACTGGCGAGTCGCCAGCAGTTATTGCATTCACCGGGATGTTCCACACGCAGTTTAACTACAGCCACTGCGTATTCCGCCTGGCCGAACCTCTTTCACTGGATGGCTTGAGCCTGACGGCCGGCGGTCGGGCGATCCCGATTCCGGAAGACCTTCTGAAACAGGGTGAGCAAACGCTCTGGCAGATTCCATTTCCGGCTGGCCTCGCCACATCGTCATCGAAGTTTGAGCTGACGATCACGGCTCCCAGCTGGCCGGTCACCGACTTCGCTGTCGTCGGAGATCCAATTCGGGATCTGCATTTGGCGCAGTTGTGACGACCTCGCTGGCATTCACAGTTCGTGCAGTACCAGCTGAAGATCGTTGAGCTATAGCGGCGTGCCGGCTGTCTGAAGCCTGGCGAGGATCGACTGCTCGAGACCGGGATCGCGGCCCTGAGGGATCCAGCCATCTGGAGTCGCCGGGCCGATCACGACATTGAGGTCGCGCTGCAGTGGTCTGCCTTCCGCAAAGGTGGCGTAGCCCGGCGAGTTGATGATCAGCTTGTCAGGGTTCTCCAGCTCCTTCAGAACTTCCACGCCAATGAAGTAGCCACCCTGGCCAGGCGTGATCGACATCACAGCGCGACGCCGGATCGACTGGAACGAACCTTCAAACCGATCCGCCATAGAGACGGCATCTTTATGCCACGGTTCGAGAATGCCAGCTCCGACTTTGTAGTTTGTCTCGATGAGGCCATCGAGTTTGCTTTCCCGCTCGATCGGCATCTGCAGAGAGTGCATGACGTCGATGGCGACTTCCCAGACAGCGTCGTAATCGGAAACGGGGACGAAAACGGGATTGGGAAGAGACTCCGGCAACGCCGAAATCTGCGGCCCCACACAACCTGCAGAACTGCACAGGCTGATCGCGATGATCAACATGATCACGGCCGAGGGCTGGATTCGAATCCACATCAAACGGAACTTCCCTTTCTGAAACGCCTGGTACTCTGTTAACGATGAATTGGGGGATCTTGTGCCAGCTGCACCTTACGGTTGCAGGTTCACCGGAGTCAGGCCGCGTACGATCATCAGGTCTGCGTTCAGTTCACGACGAAAGCTTCGCGCCCCCTGAATGCCGACAGACTTTCCGACGTAGGCATCCAGATTGATGCCCGGTCCGGCCTGCAGGTACGACAGCACTCGACCGTCGGGAGGCAGCAGGACGTACGACGGGATTCCAGGTCGAGCCAGTGCCGACCGCTGAACGAATCCCGCTCCCGCGAATTGTGCCGCTAAGCCCGCCGGCGCGGCTGCCTGTTGACCACTCGGCGCTGGGCGTGAAGGTTGCGGCTTTACGATTCGTGTCGTGGGATGATTTGTCGTCGAGACCGAATGCCACTTTGCAATGTAAGACTGTCGAATCTCGGCATCGCGGGCCTCGGTCGTCTGAAGAATCTGTTCGATGGCGATCTGATCGGCGAACAGTTTCTGGTAACGATCGACGGCAGCGATGCGATTCTCGATCTGCCGCTTCAACGATGGATTCTCAATCTGTGACGCTGATTGTTCATAGACCTGTCGCAGCGATGCCAGATTCCATTCGGAGACCGGTCGTTTCAACATCTGCCGGAATTGACCATCAGTCTGCATCACGTTGTTCCATGCCAGCTCGACGCGGGCCTGATCCTCGGGCGATTGCATCGTTAGCCCCAGCGGTTGCGGAGCCTCGAACGTCGATCCCGGTGTCGTGATTCCTTGACCGGCTGAGTCCGGTAGCCGATTGATATCTGAGTTTTCCGTGGCTGGTGAACCTGTCAGACCTTTGTTCATGTCCGCTGACGCCGCATCGACCCCGGACACGACCTCAACCCTCGCTTCGCGCAAACCATTGTCCGTTCCATTTAAGTCTGCCGGCACCGAGTCACCGAATGGCCCGGTTGCCGCCGGTCGGTCCGCCTGGGCCGATCCCAGCAGATTGGGACCGCCCGCCGAGTCATCAACGGGCGTGACTTCCCGACGATTGACGTATCGATACTCGCCTCGTGGCGGCGCAATCTTGAGCATCTCGACAGGCTTGTCCCCGGCCCGCATCGTCGCCGTGCCCAGAATTGTGACGACTTCCCCCTGAGTCACCTGATGAATGACCGACAGATTGCTGCGATCCAGCTCGCTTCCAATGCGGTCGACCGTGTTCTCGCTGACGATGCCCTTGTCTTTGCCTCGACGTGTAACGAACTCGGCACGGATCCAGCTGTGACTGCCTTCTGGCGGTTCGATCATGTACCAGCCGCCGTAGTCTTCCCGAATTACCCGAACCTTCGTTCCTCGCTTCAACTTCTGAGTCGGGTAGTAATCGTCGAGGCCGGCACCGCTCCGCACTTCAGCGCTATCGCCTCTGACGACGGCCTCAAACGGCAACTCTCGCGCGACGAGAGGCGTAGCGGAAAGGGCGACAAGGACGGCGAATGAAGACGACATTTTCATGATGAGTCCTCCCGAAGCTCGGATCACCGGGGCTCCACCGGTGACCTGTTGTTTATACATAAGTCTGCAAGCGGACCATACTGCGGCGAATCCGTTAAATAGTAGCCATCTCGCTCCGTCGAGATGAGCGGATTGCGGGACGACGCTG
>JAQBWV010000418.1 GCA_027624335.1 Planctomycetota bacterium | reverse complement strand
TCGCTGGCGAGCGGGTCCGGTTGCGGCATAGACACGAGTCAAAGGAGTTGCGCAGAACTCGACGTTGTGGCAGACTGATCGCAACAACTCTTCCTCGCACCATGTTGCTTCCCAGCCTCAAACCACAGGAGATCCCGCTCGATGATCCGGATTCCTGCAACATGTTTCGACCCGGTCCTGATAAGCCACTGGTCGCGACACCAGCCGCCATCGAAATGTATTCCCATCAGGTCATCGTGAGCTGCTGGAACGTCCTGTTGCAGAAGGCTGCGGAACATAATGGGATCGACTACCTGCAGGTCTTCGAAGACTCATCGAAAAGCGAGAATCTCTGGTTCATTGAAGATGGTCCTGGCGGAGCCATTACCGCCTTACTGCCTTCCGACCACTGATTGAAAGACGATGCCACCAGCAAACGGGCTGAACTTCAGGAGCAGATTGATCAGGGACTCGATGAACTCGGAGCCGCACTGGAAGCCGGCCACAGCGAGCAGCTCGTGCAGTTCCTGAACTGTCTGTCTCACTTTCACCGCTACAGTCTCGGCAATGTCCTGCTGATCTCCTGGCAGCGACCGGAGGCAACCCAGGTCGCCGGATTCCGCACGTGGCAGAAGATGGGACGTCACGTACGCAAGGGCGAACGCGGCATCAGAATCCTGGCTCCCGTGGTGCGTCGACGAGCCAGCAGCAACGTTGACCCGTCAGTGACGGCGGAAGCTGCCGACGACGATCAGCCGACCATCGTTCTGAAATCGCCAGTGACTTATCGCACGGTGCATGTATTCGACATCTCACAGACGGACGGTAAAGAACTTCCGGAGTTTGCCCGCGTGTCGGGCGATCCCGGTGAATACGTCGCCCGCATCCGCCAGCAGATTCAGGAAGCTGGAATTCAGCTCGACGAGGATCACATTCCCGGTGGAGCCGATGGTGTGTCGCGCGGCGGAGCGATCACGATCAGACCCGGTCTGTCGCCAGCCGAGGAATGCTCAGTTCTCATCCATGAGCTGAGCCATGAAATAATTCATCGCGGCCCACGGCGGCACGAAACAACAAAGACCATCCGTGAAACAGAAGCCGAAGCGGTGGCGTTTACTGTGTGCCGGGCCATCGGTCTGGAAACGGGCACGGCGTCCAGTGATTACATCCAGCTCTACAACGGTTCCCGTGAAACGCTGCAGGAGTCTCTGCACCACATCCGCGAATGTGCCGCACGCATTCTCGATGGTCTGCTGGCGGCACCCGATCCAGTGACAGAACCTCCGCACAACGACTCCATTCCTGTGCCGACAAAGCAACAGCAACTGTTCTGAATCGTCGTCCTGTTTCTTATTGATATGGTTGTGACAGTCAGCGGTCAGGGTTTCGGCAGAGGGCGGCCTGGTTCTTCTGAACGCTGAAGTTCTTGCGCGAGCTGGTGAATTCAGGCAGTCTCGTCTCCCACTGCATGCGCAGTGGCTGCCGGCAGGCAGTTGCTCATTTTCACTGAAGCAGCAAGGAGACGAAACATGATGGTGGATCCCACTGATGGAACGTGCCGCTCGTGCGGCGGAGCGCTGATAATCACGGATGCCGACGATGCGACCATGACAGTCGAGTGTCAGGATCCGGAATGTAGCGACAGCTACCTCGTGGAACCCGATGCTTTTCATGACGGCTGCGTCACCTATTACATCCCGTTCATGACCAGTCTCGAAGCACCGGGAGACTGACATGGATCCGCAGGCCACGTTACGCGAGCTGCTGGAGGCTCTGGAGCAGTCGAACTGGGACGCTGTTCTTGAACTCAGTCAGGCATTGCTGACATGGATTCAGCACGAAGGCTTCCCGCCGGTAATTCTCGGATCAGAGTCTCTCGGCCCGGAATGGCATAGGCAGATCACAAATTCTGTCTGCCGTGCGGCTCTCCTCCGAGCAAAAGCCGCGAGGAAAAAGTCCAGATCCGTAGGAGACTCCGCCTGATGCCATCCAGCCATGTCGCTGTGCTGAAGTCAGCGACCGAACCGGCATGGAAGCTGTCATCACAGTGCCTGAGCATTGCCCCGGCTAAGCCCCGTTTCCACATTGGACGCGGGGCCTTTTCTATCGCCATGGAATCACCCGTCATGCGTCGAACACGAGCACCGTGTGGAATCCGTCGCTGTCGATCCAGACTTCAACCGGTGGCGTCAGATCAGTGCAGGTGTCTGTTGCCATCACATGCCGCAGAATCAGATCATCGCTGAGTTCCTCTGCCTCACAGCCAAAGACATCCTGAGCGATCGTAGCACGCTGCTGCTCAGTCAGACTGACAATCGCCTGCAGAACGCTCAGCGGACGGTCACTGCGTTCGATCAGGTCGCGTTCGTCAGTGCCGAGGAAGAAATCCGGTGAGAACGACAGCGAGAAGACCATTGATAGCAGGAAGTGAGATGACGAAGCGGCGTCTACTCATCGCCGGACGGCGTCTCCGTTGAGTCCGGCTGATAGCTGAGCAGGTCCGCCAGGTCGCCGGAACGTCGCTCAGCGTCGCAGTTAAACACACGACACATCAGCGGTCGCGTTTCGTAGATTGTGCAGAGTCGATGTTCCCGATCGAAAAAGTGGCAGGCCATGTCGTTGCTCCGATCATTCAGTAAGTGCCCAACCGGCTCATCGTCGATTCCCCGTAACGGACTGCATTCGTTCGCGATGCGAGGTTCCCGTTCAGCGTCCCGCAAAGAAGATTCGAGGATCAACCGCTCACAGCAATTGCCGCAGCGGCAACTCGAAGAAACAGAGCAGGTTCGTTCGATACACACATCGCAGTCGTCCTCATCGTGTACGCCGTCGTCGTCGAAGAAATGCTCGTTCAGACTCATCGCCCCCACTCTGCCACGAAGACGAATTGTCCACAACGAATGACCGGACATTTTCAGGAGACGTTCATCGGCAGAACGCGGCGGTTGATTCAACAGCCGCCTCAAAGTTACCGTTTCAGAACGGTCTCGTTCCCGACCTTGCGCGGACGTTTCATCAGTGCGAAACTGACCATGTGCCAGACTCCGACTTCATCCCACAGGAACAGCTCGATACCGCCCGCTGCCTGATGCTCAACTGGCAGGCGGACAGCCTGCTGGCCGTCGTCGTTCCGATGCTGCACGCCATGCAGTCGGCACAGACCGGCACCGTCGAGAGTGCCGTACAGCTTTATGAAGCCAGACAGACTTTCCGTGATTGTGTGGAGTCTCTCTGCCGTGATCTGTCTGCTGACGAAACGGAGCAGCTTCTGACGGTCACTCTCGTCACTTTTTGCGAACGGCTCACCAGTCAGACCTGACCACAACAACGTCCTACGCTACAGCTTCAGAAATCGGTATAGCGTGGCGCGGGAAATCTTCAGCGACTGACAGATATCACGAATCTCCATCGTCTGATCCCGATGCAGCGATTTCGCCGTGACCACACGCGGATCGTCCGACGTGATGCGTGGACGTCCGCCGAATCTTCCCCGTGCTCTGGCCGCTGCCAGCCCGGCTTTCGTGCGTTCGGCAATCAGTCGCCGCTCAAACTGAGCCAGCGATGAAAAGATATTGAAGACCAGTTCGCCGGAAGCCGTTGTCGTATCGATCGCTCCGTCACACAGACTGCGGAATTCCACTCCCCGCTCACGCAGATCTTCGATCAGCGTCACCAGATGCCGCACCGATCGCCCGAGTCGATCCAGTCGCCACACCAGCAGCGTGTCCCCGTCCTGCAACTCTTTCAGACACGCGTCAAGTCCAGGTCGCTCCGATGTCGCCCCCGACAGCTTGTCGGTGAATATCAGATTTGCATCAACACCACCGTTTTTCAGGGCGTCAATCTGCAACC
>JAQBWV010000092.1 GCA_027624335.1 Planctomycetota bacterium | reverse complement strand
GTGCCGCCGCCTGGTGAGGACGAGTGGAGTTTTCTCGCTGCGCTACGACGTTTCCGCGCAGTTGGGAACGCGGGAATGTGTCTGAGAACTACGAATTGAATTAGTGAGCCGCACGGCGCTAGTCCAATGGCACCAGGGTTGTGAGCCGCACGGCGCTAGCCGCGGGTGTTCTTTGTGGAAAATACCGGCGGCTAGCGCCGTGCCGCTCACCAAACTAACAATTCCCTGCCTGACTTCCGGAGAACTTCGGCAGAGTCCTCCGTAGCAACCGGGTACCGGCCTGCACGGGCATGATGGGTGGTGACCCAGTTCGAGCCGAGTCTCAACGCCGTTCGATCACAAACAACAAAGGTGCGGTTTCGCTGGTTGTCATCGACGTGCGAACCGATGTTTCGAAATCGGTGACGGAAAGGTCATTGATCAGCCGTCGAACGCTTCTCGTTTCATCATCGCCTCCGGAATGGCCGGGGTAGGCGAGGACGGTGACAATTCCGCCCGGACGAATGAGCTTGAGTGACGCTCTGATTGCAGTCAGTGATGACTCCGCTTTGGTGATCATCGAACGATCGCCGCCGGGGAGGTATCCGAGGTTGAACATCGCGGCGGCGATGTGGCCATGATGTTCTTCCGGGATGTACTGATTCATTTCGGCATGGTCGTGCTGCAGCAGCGTCGCGTTTGTGTGGTTTCCCTTTGACAGCCGGTCGGCAGTTCTCTGGAGGGCGTCTGCCTGGACATCGAACGCGAACACAGTGCCGTGCTCTCCAACCAGTTCGGCAAGAAACAGCGTGTCATGACCGTTGCCAGCCGTTGCGTCGATCACGATGTCTCCGGGTTTGACAACGAGACTCATGATTTCGTGCGCCTGTTCCGTCAGTCGCGGAACTCGAACCCGCGAGTCGACCGAGGATCGGTCTGGAAAGCGTTGTCGCACATCGAGTTCGACGTCGATCGAACTCATGCCGACCATACAATCGGCGAACTGTGCCGCGATCAGTGGAGCCAGCAACGAACCCTTTGAGCCCAGACCGTTGAAGATTCCCAGCTGAGGGTGTTCCGAATGAAAGCCGACGATCGGCTGCCGACCGGAAACGATGGGTCGGATTCCGGAAGCGTGACCCACCACTTCGAACGGCAGTCGCAGGAATGTTCGCAGGCGGCGACAGATTTCGTCTCGACCGTGTGTTGTCGGACCGGCCTTTAATCCGGTGGTGTCGTAGGTCGAGCCAACTTTGAACATCCCGTCTCCGCAGGGTGTCAGCCAGACGCCCTGATTGACGATGCGAGTTTCCGCCAGGCCATTGATCCGTACGGTCAGAATCTCTCCGCGTGCTGGCTCGAAAGTGATGTTCGCGAACCAGGGATTCGATGTCTCGCTGAAACCCTGACAGAAGATTATTCTTCGCGCAGTCATATTGAGGCCTGGAAGACGAACACCGGACTCGGTCATCTCAACGTCGGATGCAGCGTCGACATTGGCAAATCGAAAACTGCCGTCGACGTCGAAGAATCGCCGGGATGCGGCCAGATAAACAGGCACGTCTAATCGCCCGGCGGTCGGCAATTCGAAACCGCCAAACGGAGCGGCGAAACAGTCGTCATCAACGAGCGACGACGACGGCGGCTGTCGAATTTCAACGGCGTGTTGTTCCCAGTCGCGACATTCAAAGTCGTCCTTCGTCTTCTGGCCGTCGAACAGCCGGACCTGTCCCGACTGCGTGAAAAAGCGCGCAGCGGTTTCAACTTCGACACGCCGGTAGAATTCTGCGGCGGCGGACCAGCACTCCTTGAATCGCCAGGCCGGAACGAGTCGCTTTCCGGTGACGGGAGTCATCAATCCCGCGGCAACGCTCGAAGCCGAGTCACCATTGTCACGATCGATGAGCATGCCACGAAGTCCGCGCCACTTCAACTGCCAGGCCAGCGTCGTGCCAGCGATTCCCTGCCCGACGATTACGAAGTCGAGCGGCTGACCTTCGAGTGATGCAGTCACGTCAGCTTACGCCAGAGTTTCTGAAGCGTGGCGATGTTGGCTTCGTCCGGCCTGAGACCTCCGTAAGCGACCTGAGCGTACAACTGACTGACTTCGTGAGCCTCATTCGAGAGCTTCAACCGTCGTGACTGCAACCGCTGACCAAATTCCATCGGTGTCTGATCGGGAGTTCGCCCGCAGTTATTTTCGAAAGCCCATGCCTGCAGGGCTTCGAAGGTGTACCGAACAAGTTCACTCGGAGAACTCTTCGCTGCCGATCCCGACCGGAAGGGATCCCGGAACGCGCTGAACGGTCGCGGCGGAGCAACAGGTTCTTCGGCAACGTCGACACCTGCCGTGACCGCCGTGGGGTTGCGTCCAAACATGCTGAGCAACTCGGCCCACAGCTTCATGAAGAAATCGACTACTGCAGCCCAGTTGCGGAAAGCCATGAAGATGACGCCGCCAGCTATCGCTGCATAAATGAGCCACTTGAAAAGTGTCCCGACGTTCTCAGCGATCGTGTCCATCCAGCTGCTGTCGGACTCGGTAGTTTCCGGTTCGGGAGACTCGGCCTGTTCAGCTTCTGCTGCTTTGTCTTCGCCGTCGGGGCCTTCCTCGGGCGCTTCTTCGGTGTCGTTCTGTGCCAGTTGGTCATCGGACTTCTGATCCTCGGGCGGTATCTTCTGATCGGTGCCGGCATCCTTTTTCTGTGCGGTCTGCTGGTCGTTCTGTGGATCGCTTTGCTTGTCGGCGTTCGACGATTGCTGTTGTTGCTTTCCGGACGGGTCCGACTTTGAACCCCGGCTGTCGTTCTGCGCTGTCTGTTCTCCCTCGCCCGGTTTGCCTTCGTTCTGCTTGCCTTCGCCCTGTTTTTCTCCCGGCTGCTTTCCGTTTTCGCCTTTGCCCTGCTGGTCTCCCCCGTCTCCGTCCTGAGCTTTCTGCTGGTCGTTCTGAGCGACCTTGTCGCCGGGCTGTTCGCCTCCCGGTTTACCTTTCTGATCGGGATCGGTCGCTGACCCATCTTCCGCATCGGGATCTGCAGGACCTCCCTTTTGCGGTTTGTCGCCCTTGCCACCGTCGTCGTCGAGAAAGGCCCAGTCCGATGCTTCCTGCAGTTCCTCACTGGCGTAGTCGATGGCTTCTGCGATCGAGTAGTCGCCTTCAGGTCTGGGCAACAGCAGAGCGACGACCAGAATACCGACGGCAATGGCAGAGCCCATGCCGATCCAGGTTGCCGCCATCGCGCCTGGCATTTCCAGATGGCGCTGCCGCAAGTAACGCCGCATGCCGAGAAAGCTGGTCATCAGAAGCAGACCAAGTGCCGACGCCACATAAACCAGCAGGCATTGAAACGCGAAATGACGCGACGCCACGTTGGTCGCTGGAATCCACACTTGCCCGAACCCGTACAGCGGCAACGCCGCCAGCGAGAAGTAAACAACCCACAAACCGGGCGCGTGCGGCTTGCCGGCTCGTTCTGACTCGTTGATAAAGAGCCGTTTCCAGAATGGAATCTGTTTGTCGGCGGAGGCTCGGTCCGTCGCGGTGGAGGCATCACCAGACGACGAAGCGGTGTCCGTCGGAGACGCCGATTCCGGATCGGCATTGGCACCGGGCAGCTCGGCTTCATCAGCGACGCCGGCGACCTGCAGCAAGCCCTCTCCGGAAGCGTCGGCAGACTCGTCGATCAGCGTGCAGTCCCACGTCAGCTTGTCCGCGCACCATGCGACAATCCCCAGGCAGATGATCGGTACCAAGGGTCCGTCATCAGCGAATTTGAAAATTGTGAGGGACGTCGCCCCGGCCAGGACCATCAGATAGCCACTGGCATAAGCGCGACCGTTTTCGATTGCGATTCTTGCGACAAGTACCGCTGCAATCACAAACCAGAACAGAATCCAGCGGACGCGGGATTCGTGCCGACCCTCGTACCCCAGTTCAGCCAGAAACCAGACCAGACTGCCAGTCAGCAGCATGATCAGCGCAGGCGTGATGGCAATCGCCATGTAATCCGCCAGCGTCTTATCAAGTTTCCGTCGAGCCATCGTGAATTCGGTCCGGGACGCGGGCCATGAGAAATGGCTCGACGAATCCGGAACGTTGCGAGCCGTTCAACAGACTGACCAGCGTATCCGCTGCTGAGGACGCTGTCACTTGGAAGCTGTCCGCTGCCCGGTCTCGTCAAACTGCTCAATTCTGCTGGCCTGGAAATACCCCGCGGCAAACGCAGCGCCGGAAAGATGCGCCAGCGGAACCGGACTTCCCAGGTCGCCCAGCGACTGAGTCCCGAAGAACAGTCCACCCGTGGTGATTTCAAAGAGCAGCTTTATGATGAATACGACGAGTGCCGGTATCACATACCACCATCGTATGGCGTCATGTTTCGCCTCGCTGCATTCCAGCATCAGAGCCACGGCGAACAGACCGCTGTCGACTCCTGAAAGCCCTCGATAAATCAACATGTCGGGCTGCAGCACGAGCACGGTCAAGCCGACTCCATAACCCGTTACCAGCAACAGGACGGGCAATGAGCACAATTGTCGCAAGGGCAGGTCTGAACGCTCATGTTGCCGACGAAGTGACGGCTCATAGAGCCAGCCCAGTACCGCAAACGCGGCGACATCCAGCAGACAGTGCTCGGCACTCCAGTGAACGATGTTGCCAGTCACGAGCCGCCAGAGTTCTCCGCCAGCAATCGCGTCACGATCGAATTGCAGGAATTCCATCAGCGACTGCCATGCTGGATCGGCGATCCATAATCCCAGATTCGCAAACCCGACGACGGCGATCAGACCGACCGTCCAGGAATGCTCGAAACGTGTCCGGTATGTTTCTTTCATGGCGACGCTCGGTGCTCGGATTAAAGACGCAGAGTGAACGTGCTCCCCGGACGCACGCTCAGGCTTCCTTGTGGCATTCCTGTTCATCGGCTTTGGCTTTTCGTCGTCGAGACCGGCAGCGACCGGCACCGAGCAATCCCAGTCCGGCCAGGAAGACCCACTCGACGGCTCCACCGCCTCCACTGCTGCTGCCTGAACCACCACTGCTTTGTCGGCGGCTCTCCTGCACATTCACAGGAGCTGGCGGCGAACTGTGTTGCTGCGGAACGACGGACGGAGCCGTCACGACCGCGCGTGATGTTCGTGTGACCGGCTGTGCAACTTGTTTGCCTGGTTGTACGTTCGTCGCGAGTGTGCCTTCCGGAGGCAGGACCTGCACTGATTGCTCTTGCAGATTGCCAGCCAGGACTTCAGGTTGATCCTCGTCCACGGCGACGAACGACGTGTACTGCGTCATCAGTTGATGCTGGAGTCCCAGTCGAGTGATCTCGTCAATGGATTGCGGCGTCTCTTTGCCAACGTTGGCGTTCCAGATTTCTCGAATGCGTTGCCGGGCCCAGACAGTTCCCAGTGAATCGTGCTTCGGTTCGTTTTCCGGCAGGTCCAGCACCATCGACAACGCGACAGATTGTGCCTGCACGTTGCCGGTCAGCCGAATGTTGCCTGAACCGGGCACGTCGAATCGCCCCGTCACGACCAGCGGTCGTCCCGCATAAAGATCCGGAATCCGATTGGGGATCACATCTCGAACTTTCAACGATCCCCAGTCAATCACAATGTCCGTGAGATACGGAGCCGACGTCTTTTCGTTGAATCGAGCGGCCACTTCGGCAGCATTGTCCTGGTTGGTTACCTGCATCGCAAAGCCGCGTCCGATGTCAGCCGCCCGGCTGATGAGATAGTGATTCGGAGCCGCTCCGAAGCAGACCGGGAAGACTCGCACGTCACTGACCTGCGGGTCCCGCAGGTAACCCAGGATAGAGTTGTCATTTCCGACCAGCGCGTCCGTCAGCAGGAACAGATACCGGCTGCCAGCCGACTCATCACCTTCGTCCTGCAGCACCGTCCGCAGAGCTGGCAGCAGATTGGTGCCACCGCCAGCGCGCAGACTTCGGACAAATTGCCTGGCCGCATCCACGTTGTCAGGCGACGCACTGACAGGACTCGGTCGGAACTCGCTGATCGAATTGCTGAACGAGACGACTCGCAGCGTGTCCTGCGGGTGCAATTCTCCAAGGACGCGATCGGCGAAGATTCGCAGCTGACTGATACTTGCGCCTTTCATGGAACCGCTGACGTCGAGCAGCAGAATCACTTCGCGCGGTGCCAGTTCGGCTTCTTCAATGTGCCACTCCGGCTGCAACATCAACGCGAAATAACCGTCGTCAGCGGAGCGGTGTGTCAGCGACGCCAGCACGGTATTGTCACCCGACAACCGATAGTTCACCACGAAATCCCTGTCCGCGATGGTCGTCTGATTGATCAACGAAACGACCCTGCTGGTTTCCGATGTCTTCTGCACGTTGATCGAATGCGTGATTCCAGTGACTTCGTGAATCGGCATGCCGCCTTCGATCGTGACGTTGATCGTCACGTCGTTGCCGTTCCGCATTCCCGCTGCCATCGCCACGGGAGTGATGCGCGAAGCATCCGGCACCTCGTCCGTATCGCGAGCAGCGCCTCGACCCGTGTTCGGGGCTTGTGTCGAGTTGCCCGGAATGAATCTCGGCCCAACGACCATCGGGAAACGAAACACGTAATAGTCGCCGTCGATCTGGATGGGCTGGACATATTCGATGGTGACGGTCACCGTGCCGCTTGCCGGAATGTTGGCGACTGACTGCGAGAAGATGTTAGCTCGCTCTTGTTCCAGCAGTGCCGCGGCCTGCCCGTTGTCGCGCGCTTGCTGGTAGATCTGACGAGCTACTTCGCGTTTCTTCACGACTCCGCGGATCACTCGTTCGCCAATCTGAAACGAGTATCGATCGACGGCTGCATTCTCTGGCAACGGAAACACGTAGAATGCTTCCAGCCGATCTGAATACGGGTTTTCGAAGACCTGCCGAACACGGACACGAGCCAGGACCCCAGCAACGTCGGCGTCAACGATTGTCTCTTTCAGGGTAAGCCGATCCGCCGGAGCCGAATTCGGCGTCCCGGCTGGTGTCGAGCCCTCATAGTCCTTGCGGACCCGCTCAAAATCCGTCTCGGCAATTCGCATTTGTCCCTGCGTGACGGGCAATCCGTCGAGGACTGCGTATCCCGCCTGCAAGACTCCACTCGCTGACAATGAACCGACGATTGCGATCGTCACGCAGATTGTTCGACTCAGAAACGTACGCATCATGTGCCCCTTCCCAATAAAGAGCGACCTGTGTTCCTATCTCAACACAGGGAAGGGCGGCGCACGCGACTCGGATATAACTCACATTCCTGGATAATTCACGACAGGACTCGGATCTACGCTTCAGTCAGCGGTCGGCCTCTCATCGCGGGATGCGGTTCAGTGTGTACCAGGCGTGGGAATGCAGCAGGGGCTCGCCGTCACGGCTGCGGATTCCGAAGGCGAACAGCTCGTGGACGAACAGTTCACGCAGGCCGTTGACTTGAAGTCGGACTCGCAGACCATCGTCTGACACCGTGACTTTCTCGATAGCGAGTTTTCGTTGCAGGATCTCGTCGCTGCCATAGGTCGAGTGATAGAGGTAAGTGTGGCTGTTCATCTGCCAGGACGCGGGTGTCGTCGCGGTGGGCGCGTCAACCGGCCGTGTGAAGACCAGCTCGAAGCCGTTGGACATCGCTCGCATTTCTTTGATTTCGAAAGGCGTCTTGCCGGTCCAGACGAGTCGTTGTAAACCGTAGGCAGCCGTGCCCAGACTGCTCCATCCGCGATTGGTCAGGCCGACGAAAACACTGCCGTCGGTGCCCTGGTCCATCCGCAGCACTGCTGACGCGAATCGTGAGCGGAACGGAAAACACGCTCCCTGGTATTCGCCGCCGACTTTCTCCAGGAACACTCGGTGCATACTGGCCTGAGTGAATTCGCCAATGAAAAGTTGTCCTGAAAACGGTCCGAACTTTCCGCCGCTGTCATCCAGCAGGATGTCCGTTGCTGACTGGCCAGCCTTCTTGTACGGAAACCAGACAGCCGGCGGTCGCAACTGCGAAAACTGTTTCACGGCGTCGGGGTAGGCGATCCCTCCAGGGACTTTGGTGATGCCTGCGATCGGCGAGTCCTCTTCGTTCATCGAGGCGAGCGCTTCCGGATGATGATAGAAAGCGCCATCCCGCATGTGGTGCAGCGAGTTTGTCGCGACCCAGTTGCCCTGCTGATCGGTGTAGAACATGTCGCCGACGGCGTTCGCGCCGATGCCGCTGGGAGATCTCATCCCGGCACAGACCGGAACCAGATCGCCAGCCGGAGTGACCTTCATGCCCCACCCGCGCCAGCGGCCTTGTCGGTAACCCAGCGGCGGATCCTTGATCGTCCGATCCAGCTGTGTACCTGTCAGACCCATGCCGATGTTCAGTGTAAGCCACAAGTTGCCTTCGCGGTCGAGCTTCGGCCCGTAGGCATATTCATGATAATGCCCGGTGACTCCCCAGCCCTTCGCGACGGTCAGGTACTCATCTGCCTGGCCATCATCATCGGTATCCCGCAGTCGAGTCAGCTCAGTTCGCTGCGCGGTGTAAAGTGAATCACCGTGCTTCAATAAACCGAGAGGCTCGTGCAACGCCGCAGCAAACCGGTGATACGTCACATTCTTCGGCGGGTCATCGTAAACTCCGTCGAGAATCCATACTTCACCTTTTCGAATGGCGACAGCGACTCGTCGATCATCAAGCACCGTCAGGCCGCTGACTTCCAGCGCGAGACCATCGGGAGCCGGCTTCCAGTTCTTCGATCGCGAATCGGTACTCGCTTCAGACGTGGCGACGGACACCAGGCGGTAGTAGTCACTTTCATCGGCCTGGGCGCGATCCGCTGCAGTGGCATCCGCGACCGCATGAAGTCCGCACAGCAGCACGATCAATGGCAGAGCCAGCTGTGAGCTTTGATTTACCATCGGTAGCGCACCTCGATCGATTTCTTCCGCTCGATTGTCAGCGGAATCAGCCATTCGATTCTGCCTTCGAGACCGTTCAGTTCTCCCGCGCGTTCGCCATTCTGCGACACGCTCACCGTAAGTCCGACATCGCTGGTGTATGACATTGGCGACTCATACTTCAGCGTTCTGCCAACGTGGCCTCGCAGCCAGAGCGAAGCCGGTGATTGTTCCGGCGTTCGATCCGTAATCGTCAACCGACGACTCAGCTGCCCATCGTCCGTCGGTTGAATGTGGTCCTCGATATCAAATCGCCCGAATCGGTACAGGAACGTCGGCACCCCGGACTTGTCCAGCCGATACCCGAGGAATTGATAAGTGACATCCTTCGCGTCGAAAGTCGGATGCGGAAACTGCTCATTGTTGAACATGGCAAACGGCACACCGGGAGGCAGGTTGATCTGCTTCTCACCCAATGGCCTGGCTGGCGGAGCGAAGCGTTCGAACCATGTTCCCCGAGCGTCGAGAAAACGCCCTCGCCACGCGTGAGCAAACCGGACCTGCTCGGCATCGAACGCCAGGTGAATGCGCTGAGGAAACCCGACGGCGATGGCGTGCGTGCCAGCTTCATCCATGAAAGTCCGCAACACGATCGGACGATCTTTCGGAATGAGTTCGTAATCCTGCGACCGAGCCTGCTCGATCTTCGGAGGCAACTGATAACGTTCCAGACCTTTGAGGTATGCCCACATCGCGGCAATCTGCTGTTCGGTATCGCCAGCGAGAATCTGCCTGTTCTGACTTTGCCCGCCAGGGAAGAACGTGGGCATCCGCGTCCGCGATTTCAGCTGGCCGGGGTCGAGCAGAAAGTCGTGAAACCACTGCGGATGCACTCGGGTAGCGATGCCCTGCAGGTCGATGCCGACGACTCCCGGAAGTGCGTCGCCGCGCAGCGGGTGACATTGCACACAGCCAGTGTCCAGCAACAGCCGCCCGTCATCAGCCAGCTTGCTGATGTCTCCGAAAACATCTTTCTCCGCTGGCTGCTTTGCGGCACTGTGGTCCGCCTCAACCAGCAAAGCGGGCAGCGACTTGACATGCTCAGCCGGGAATACGGGCATCCGGATTCGCAGGTGAGACCGCACGTCGCCATTCCCCTGCAACACACGAGTCAGCCAACCCGTCTGAAGTTTTCGACCCACTGCTGTCAGCGGAGGCGGCAATCGTCCTTCGTCGCCGATGTCCACGTGACCGATCGTTTCGAAATACGGTCGACGATAGCGACCAACACCGCCCTGCATGTCGCGCTCGTGACAGGCCAGACAATTCAGTTTCAACAGTTGGAAGTGAAGCTGCTGTTCTGCAACGCTCTGCACAACGTTTGCCGGTTTGATTGAAACCATCCTGGCACGCTCAGCCAATGCGGATTTGATCGCCGCCGATTGAACGCTGTCGAGCAGAAAATGTGGCAGTCCTGTTTGAGGAGCGCCCATGCAACTTCGTGAGGCTTCCGCATCTAACTGAGCCAGCGGCTTCGACATTGCTCCGCGAACCGTTCCTGTTACCGCGTGACAGTTCGCACAGCCGAGTTCGCCAAACAGTCGGCGTCCGTTCTCTACCAGCTCTGAATTGCGAGCTGTCGACTCTGCCGGTTCAACTGTCCGCTGAGGCTGCTCACGCAACAGCCAGGTGGCGATGTCGGCGGCCTCGACCACACTCAGTTTGAGATTCGGCATTCTCCCACTCGGTCGAGTGCTGTGCGGGTCGAGCAGGAAAAATGTCAGTGACTGCCGCGAATACTTCGCCAGCAGATCACCGTGAGGCACTGACTCGACACGTCGCGCTGCCGTTGTCAGGCCGAGTTCCTTCAGCTCGTCCGCGTCGAGCTGTTCCAGCAACTGATCCAGCGGAGACGGCTTTGATTCAACGGTCTCATAGTCCTGGTCCGGCTCGTGGCAGGCGACACATCCGACCCGGTGATAAAGCTGCCGACCGGCGGCGACGTCGCCCTGATTCCAGAACTCGTGCGGAACTGGTCGCGCACCGGTTCCCTTGATCTCTGGAAAGGGTTCCTGCTGAGCCATCAGAAACTCGGCAATCGCCGCCGCTGTTTCTGCTCGTTCACTTTCCGGCACGGCGGCGAGCACATCCGGCATCGTCGTCCCCGGCTTCAATAGTTGCGGCGACCGCAAAAACCGTGCGATCCAGTCATGACGGACACGGTTGCCGACTCCCGTCAAACGCGGTCCGAGCTTTGGCGCAAATTCCTCGGACGTCGCTGTGTGACACGCCGTGCAACTCAACTCGGTCAGCAGAAGCCACCCGCTTAGCGCTGTGTCGATTTTCCCATGTCGAGCAAACCGGTCGAACCCCGCGACGAACGGAACGGATTCCGGCTGAGCAATCGCTGGTTCCCCTGAGACATGCGCCATGCAGACAACGCAAGCGAACCAATGAACCACGCGCGTGCGACCCGTCGAGCGATCCATCATCGGCGTACGTGTCGATCGTTGTTCTCTGAAACCAGTCACCCAGGCACTCCAGCATACAGTTCAACAGAGTCCTGACTTTACGCCGACATCCAACGAGCGGAAAGTGAGGCAGCGGCAGCGAAACAGCATCCCCACACAATTCGTTCGGCACGAGATTGATGGACAGGTGAGGCAACGACATCGGGTTGTTACCGCCAGCCGGGGAAGCCGGGGGTCGAGATGCCGTACAGGCTGTAGTTGGACTGGTTCTGGTTGTAGCGTGATTGATTGTAAAAACTGGGCTGAGTGTAGCTCTGACCAAAGCGCGAGCCTGATTGCCAGGTGATGCCAGGGATCGTCGTGCTGGGGCGCGTCTGGCCGGAGAAAGAGTAGTGGTCTCGATTCTGATTCCATATCGAGATGTTCGGCCCTCTCATGTTCTGAAAGAACTGAGCGGCCTCCGGGCTGAGCGTTCGCGGATCTGTCGGGTCATACTCAGGCCTCCGTTGCGTCAACCTCGGATCATTCGCCTGCTTCAGCTGCTGATTTTGAGCCTGCTGTGCCAGTTGCTGCCGCTCGAAATGTTGATTCGCCAGTTCCTGGGCTGTCAGTTTCTGAGCCTGCGTTCCCGCTGCCGCCTGGCCGACGCCATAGCCGGGATATCCATAACCAGGGTACTGCTGCAGGTACGGAGCAAGTGAGGCGGTGTTTCCTGTCGCGGAGTTCGTCAAGAAACCGCCGAGTTGTGGTTGCGACCGAGCTCCGCCGGAATTCGCTCCGCCGAGTGCCGGGCGGCCTGAGGCGGGATGCTGCAGGAACCCCGGCGCTCCGTATTGGGCATTCCGTGATGATGCGGTCGGATGATTTCCGAAATGCGATGACGTCGCCGCTGAGAAACTGTGCGGCCCGGCGGTCCGGTGCTGGGAGCCGTGCCAGAAGATTGCGCCGTTCTGATTCGTGTAGTTGGCCGACTGGGCTCGCGCAGTATCTGGCGAATTCGCGGCAACACCGGCCAGAAGTGCCAGCAGGATCATCATGCGTGTGAGGGCGAGTGGTGTCATTCTGAAACCCCAATAACGAATTTCTTGTTTTTGGCGATCGCTGGGAGCCGGCCTGGTCATCGTATCGTCCTGAGGAAAGCCGTCGCTCCGAACATCCCTGCTTTGCGGAACGATTACGACCAGATCATCCGATTCGACCGAAATAACCAGAAAAGCTTGTCTAATCCCACCTGTCTGGCCGATGAAATGGGAGAGCATTCGGTGTGCGATTGCTCGTTCGCCTGCTTTCCGCCATTCGAATATGGCGGAATCTGGCTGACAAAGCCGGTTCACTGCAGATGCACAGTCATTTGTTCAGATCGCAGGAATCCGGCTTATTAAGACCAATCAGGGATGAGGCAAACGTGACCGGCTTTCTGAAAACAGGCTGAGTGACGCAGCGGCTCTGTCTCGCGGGTTGATAACTTAGCTGTGTGAAACCTGACTCGATGTCGTAAAAGGAGAACCAATCCATGCTGGCGTATCGCAAGTGGGTCCTGTCAATCGGGATCGCGGCGGCGACTCCAGGGATCGCACTGGCTGGACCGTTTCCATTCTTCAAGTCCGACCAGTCGGTTCCGCAGTCTGCTGCTGTCAACAATCAGAAACTCGCCGAAGAGGCCGCCGCTAATCTGCGGGCAGCCAGATTCTCTGGATTCGATATTGAAATTGAAGTTCAGAACGGCGTCTGTGTTCTGCAGGGCAAGATTGGCGACGAGACTCAGAAAGCTCAGGCGACTTCTGTCATCTCACGAGTTCGCGGCATTAAAAGCGTCGACAATCGACTTGTCGTCCTGAACGATTCAGGAAAGTCGAATCAGACTCCGCAGAAAGAGTATCCGGTTCAGCAGGCCGTTGCGGAAGACGTCACTTCCAATCCGATTCAGCAAACCGGATTATTCAGCCGACCTCGCCAGACCGATCCGGAAGACAGTCGACAACAACTTGCTCAGGGACAGCCGACCTACCCTTCTGAGTCAATTCAGCAAGTACAGCAGGTGACATCGAGCATCGCCGGTGCGATCAGAAACTCGGGCGTTCGAGGCCACGACATCGACCTGCGTTACGGCAATGGCGTTGCCACGTTGATCGGAACAGCAAACTCACCTCAGGACGTCGCTCGATTGACTCAGGTCATCTCGGGCGTTCCCGGAGTGCGACAGGTTGATAACCGGCTTCAGGTGCCCGGCATGGCACCCGCAGGTCAGCCAGGAAATGCCAATCAGCGAGTTGCTGAGCAGATCGCTCAGGCGCTGGCCGCCAACCAGCTCAGCGGACTGGACATTGAAGTCCGTTACAACGGTGGACTGGCGACCTTGTCAGGACCGGTTCCACATCCTCAGGTCGTCATGATCGCTCACCAGGTTGCTGCAAATGTGCCTGGCGTTCTGCAGGTTGACAACCGCCTGACAGTTCCCGGTATGCAACCGGGAATGCAGCCAGGTATGGCACAAGGCATGCCACCGGGAATGCACCCAGGTATGCATCCCGGAATGCAGGGACCTGGTCAGCAACCGTCGAGCATCATGCCGGTCAGTCATCAGAATTCTTTCGGAGGCAATCCGGCGATGATGGCTGCGGGAGCGATGGGCGGGGCGATGGGAATGGGACCTGGCATGGGACCGGGAGCCGGACCTCACGCTCACGGAGCCGGAAACCCGTCACACCTCGCCTACGATCTGCCGAACCTGCCGAACCACGCATGGCCGACGTACACGCCCTACCCGAACTACGCTCAGCTGTCCTACCCGAAAGAGTACAGCGCGAGTGCCTGGCCTTACATCGGCCCGTTCTATCCGTACCCGCAGGTGCCTCCCGGATGGCGTGAAGACTCGCTCGGGTGGGAAGACGGAGCCTGGAACCTCAACTTCCGTCCCCGGACGGACAAGTGGTTCTGGTATCTCGATCCAAAGAACTGGTAACGACCTGTTCCTCGTAACGAGCGGTTCCAGCAGCCAGAAATGCAGAATCAGCCGGAGTGGTCATACGACTGCTCCGGCTGATTTCGTTTCTGGTTACCAGTCCGTTGGCAGCGGTCGCGCTGGACACCGGCAGACCCAATGCCTGTAACCTGTGCCATCTTGATCGGTCTCTCGATTGGACAGCCCGTCATCTGAATGAGTGGTACAGGCACCCAGTTCCGGTGCTTGATGAAGAGCAAACCACGACGTCAGCCGCAGTCCTGCATCTGTTAAAGGGCGATGCATCCCAACGGGCGATCACGGCAGCAGCTTTTGCCTGGCAGCCTGCTCAGCAGGCATCGGGTACGCAATGGATACCGCCATTGCTGCTGATAGGAATGGGAGATCCTTACGATGCGATTCGTCTCATTTCGTACCGCTCACTGTGGACATCGCCCGAGTGGTCACGATTCACGTTTGATCCGGTTGCGTCACACCAGGATCGATTTCAGGCTTTCGGCCGGGTGATGGGCGAACTCGAAAGGAACATGCGAGGCGATCCTCGATCGTCCGTGCTTTTGAAAACGACGACCGCTTCAATGCACTTCGCGCTTCGCTATTACTGCAGCGCCGGGATAATCGCGAAATCAATCTGCGTGAAATAAGACTCACAGTGGGCGAATCGTCCCATCAGGCAAGTCGACAAACAAGACTCCCCGATCTCAACTACTGCCCGGCTGATTCCGCTATGCAGTACAAATGCTTGTCGGAACGGATAAAGATTTCGCCGGTGCTGATTGCCGGCGTGGCTCCGAATTTTTCGCGATCTGTCGTGACCTGGTTGACGGCCAGTTGCTCGAACTCCCTGCCTGCCTTCAGGACGACGACGTTGCCTGAACTCTGGACGTAGTACACTTTTCCGTCGGCGACGACTGGCGATGAAAAATCACCACCACCGCCGCCACCACTTCGACTTCCGCGACTGGAACCGCCGCCACCTCCGCGACTGTCGTCGCCACCACCAGCACTGCCCGTCACACGCCCCTGGAAGATCCGGTCACCGGTCTTTGCGTCCGTGCAGGTGGCAACGCTTCCTGAGAAGTAGTAGACGCGATCTTCGAATACGACGGGCGTACCGAAGCGGCTTGAGTCTCGACCTGACCACACGGTGTGGCTTTTGGTGACATCGCCCTTTCCACCGGCTCGTACCGCGGTCGACCCGCCTCCGCGACCTTCGATTGAGTAAACCACATCCTGTACGGCCACGACGCTGGAGCTGTATTGATCTCCGGATGTTGCTTCGCTGTACCAGCGCAGCTTGCCGGAGTCCGGGTTGAATCCCCAGATTTCGTACGGAACTCCCAGCACCAGATCCGTTCGTTCGTCGTCGACCTGCACCAGCAGCGGAGTTCCCCAGACATCTGCGAGACCCGACGCTGTCTGCTTCCAGACTTCTTTGCCGGTTTCAGTATCCAGTGCAACGATGGCTTCACTTTCGGCGCTGGCAGTCACGATCAGCAGATTTCGGTACAGAATCGGGCTTGATGAGGATCCCCAGCGGCGCCGATCCGATGCCTTGCCGACGCTCTGATGCCAGAGCTGTTTGCCTTCGAGGTCGTACGCGAGGACTCCTGACTTACCGAAGAAGACGAACACACGCTCTCCATCAGAAACCGGCGTGTGCGATGCGTAACCGTGCGACGGAATTCCCATCCCGCCATACGAGTCCTCCGGCAGAACGGCGTCGACAGACTTCTGCCATTGAATCTTTCCCGTGGTTCGATCGACACAGACCAGATGTCGCTTAAGGTCTTCGATTCGCCCCTGACTGGACCTGTCGCCGTAGCCCGAGTAACAGGTCACGAACAACCGGTTTCCGACGACAATCGGGCTCGACACGCCTGCACCCGGCAGTGGAGTTTTCCAGCGAATATTCTTTTCAGGGCTCCAGGAAACCGGAGTTGGCTCTGAATCGGTACTGATCCCAGAACCGTTCGGTCCACGGAATCGCGTCCAGTCACCGGCGGAAGTTAACGACGACAGACCGACAACTATCGCCACACCGCACAGAATTCGTGATCGAACCACGACAGCTCCTTTTTCGATTCTCAAGTCGGATACACGCCAATCACGATGCCAGGCTGGCCAGTACCGACGGACGCATCTCGAAACATCGGTAGATTCTTCGGACTAGTACCGCAGTCGCCCGAAGGAAATCCACCAACGGGATGCGCGGCTGTGTGAGCCACCGACGGGTGGTGAGAAAAGGGCTCACCATTACCGTGCAGGACCGTTCGACCTTAATAAGTGTCGTTTTCACTCTGCGAAAGAAGACGCATTGACTGTGAGAGTCAGGCCGGACCTGAGAGTGAACTACGATTTCGTATCACAAGGTGTCGGCACGGCTGAGGGATACTGAAGCGTTCCGACGACATCTTTCACGCTGGCGAATCCTTCGTTGTCGAGCAATTGGCTCAGCTCGCCAGGTAACCGCGATGATAGACCAGGGCTGTAGAAGCTGGCTGTTCCGATCTGAACGGCCGACGCTCCCGCAACGAGGAACTCCATCACGTCGTCGAGGTTTTGAATTCCACCCACGCCAATAATCGGAATGTCAACTGCCCTGGCCACCTGGCAAACAATGCGCAAAGCCACCGGTTTGATCGCCGGTCCGCTGAGTCCTCCAAAGACGTTGCCGAGGATCGGCTTGCGACGTCGCCAGTCGATGGCCACTCCCATGAGCGTATTGATCAGTGTGACGGCGTCGGCACCGCCTTCCGCAGCAGCAGCGGCGATCTCGACGATGTTCGTCACGTTGGGAGTCAGCTTGGCGATGATCGGAAGATTGCACTTTTCTCGAACGGCTGCGATGACCTGCCGCGTCATCTGCGGATTCGTCGCAAAGTCGACTCCGCCGCTGACGTTCGGGCACGACATGTTCAGCTCCACACCCGCCAGTTGCGGAAATGCGTTGAGCTTTTCAGCAAGCAGCACGAACTCTTCCGCATTGTGCCCGGCGACGTTGGCGATGATCGGGCACTCGAGACTCAACAGGTATTCGACGTGCTTCTCGATGAACGTATCGATGCCGTCGTTGTCGAGACCGATCGAGTTGAGCAGTCCGCAGCTTGTCTCGACCGTGCGCGGCGGCGGGTTGCCTTCGCGAGGCAGCAGCGTCACCGTTTTCGGGATGATGCCTCCCAGCCGAGTGAAATCGACAAAGGCCGTCGCTTCCTTCGCGTAGCCAAACGTTCCCGAGGCGACGAGAATCGGGTTGCGAAGTTTCAAGCGGTTCAATTCAACAGTCAGGTCGGCCAACAATCTCTCCAGTCGAGCTTTTTCGATGCGATTTGTTGTCGTGTCAAAACGACCAATGAGCAGCGGGCGGGATTATGTCGGAATCAGCGCCGCTCGTGAACCAGGCCGAGCACCCGGATTGAGGTCACACCGAAACCGCGACTTTCTGCGGACATACTGTGCGGAACAGACTCACACTGTGCATCCTGGATCAGTTGAGAGTCAATCTGCGAAACATCCGCGCGCTTTGCTCACACCATTCGGTGAGGTCTACTGGGCCTCTTTGGTTGTGGCAAACCAGCCACGCTGGGAGACGTTGACGCCTGCTTCACGATGTGGCACGCTGATTGCCGTTACTTCCATCCCCGCAAATCCCACCCCACCTCGAAACACTCCCGCAGGTTCATGCCCTGTGGTTTATACATAAGTAGCCATCTCGCTCCGCGAGATGAGCTGGCGTCATCAACAAGCACGCAGCTTCCGGGAATTGTTCCTCGCGGAGAAATAACTCCAACGACAAAACGTTTTGGACTCAGCAGCGTGGTCCCGCAATCCGCTCATCTCGACGGAGCGGGATGGCTACTATTTAACGGATTCGCCGCAGTATGGTCCGCTTGCAGACTTATGTATAAACAACAGGTTCATGCCGTGTACTATTTTTTCCGTTTTCGAATCCAGCGACAGGTGTTTTCAGTCCGAAAGAGCCGACCGTTGTCGGTCCTGTTCGTGTTCTGCCTGCTCACGCTCTGTCGAGCCGCATCTGCTCAGCTTGAGTTCGAAGGCGCTCCACTCAATTACGATTCGGCTGCCGTCGATGATCCAGTGGCCAGACTACAGCAGAAACTCGATAACGGCGATGCGTCGTTGAGCTGGGACGACAAACACGGCTGGCTGCCGTCGGTTCTTGAGCAGCTTCGTGTTTCTCAGTCGTCGCAGGTGCTCGTGTTTTCAAAGACAAGTCTCCAGCTGCGCCGCATCATGCCAGGCCGACCACGAGCTCTCTACTATAACGATGACACCTACATCGGTTGGGTGCAGCGCGGCGACGTCGTGGAAGTGTCCGCGGTCGATCCGAACCTCGGGGCGATCTTCTACACACTGAAGCAGCAGATAACGGAGTCGCCACAGTTCGTACGTGATCGCGGCCAGTGCCTGATCTGTCACGCGTCGAGCCGCACTAAGGGAGTGCCAGGCCATCTTGTTCGTTCGGTGTATCCTTCCAGAGACGGGCAACCGCATTTCGGACTGGGAACGATCACAACCGACCACAGTACGCCCTTCGACAAACGATTCGGCGGCTGGTACGTCACCGGAACTCACGGCGACATGAGACACCTTGGCAACGCAATCGCCGACGACAACCGGAAGGATCCGATCGATTCGGAACCAGGCGCCAATCTTGAAAGTCTTGGCCAGCTCCTGCGAACGTCGCCGTACCTGAAACCGGGCAGCGATCTGGTCTCGCTGATGGTGCTGGAGCATCAATCTCAGATGCACAATCTGATCACACGGGCCTCGTTCGAAACCCGCCGAGCAAATTATCACGATGCTGTCATGAACGCGGCGCTGAAACGATCCGAGGATTACTCCAGCGAAAGCACCGGTCGCCGCATCAGTTCAGCAGCCGAGAAACTGATCGAGTACCTCCTGTTTTCCGATGAGTTTCAGCTGAAGTCGCCTGTTGCCGGAACGTCTGATTTTGCGAGTGAGTTTTCATCTCGCGGTCCTCGCGACGGTCAAGGCCGATCGTTGCGGGATTTCGATTTACAGACGCGACTGTTTCGATACCCGTGCAGCTTCCTGATTTACTCCGAAGCGTTCGATGCAATGCCTCAGCCGATGCTGGACGCCGTCTATTCCCGACTTGTTGAGATCCTCGCTGTCGCGCCGAAATCAACTGGCGAAGAATCACCATTTGCTCATCTCAGTGAATCCGACCGAAACGCGATCCGGGAAATCCTGACCGAAACGAAACCCGCGTTCCGAGAGCGTCTGGCGGCGATTTCCAATGCGACTCCTTGATTGTGTATGCTGTTGCAGTCGATGTTGACTGCTTTCCACGTGCGGTAGGCTGGCCTGACCTGAGCTGCCGTGTGTGAAGTTGAACGATCACTGGAGTCCAGGATGATTTTTCGATTTGTACTATTCGTTGTGTTTGTCTCGGCTTCAGCCACTCGCGTGTTCGCCGCCGATTCAGGCATCGATTTCAATCGGGACATTCGACCGATTCTTTCGGACAACTGCTACGCCTGTCACGGGCCGGACGAGGCTCAGCGCAAGGGCAAATTCCGGCTGGACCGTAAGGACAGTGCATTCGGAAAAGCCGAGTCCGACGATGTTGTCATCGTGCCTGGCAAGCCGGAACTCAGTGCGCTGATCGCTCGGATTGTTTCGGACGACGCAGACCTGAAGATGCCGCCGTCTGACTCGACGAAGTCTCTGACGCCGCAGCAGATTGAACTGCTGAAGAAATGGGTCGCTCAGGGAGCCATATGGCAGGAACACTGGGCATTCATTCCGCCGGTAAAACACGAGCCACCAAAGGTCTCACAGGCAGACTGGTGCCGGAATCCGATCGACAATTTCATTTTGAAGCGGCTCGACGATGAAGGCCTGAAGCCGTCGCCTTCGGCTTCGAAAGAGGCTCTGATTCGTCGTCTGACTCTGGACCTGACGGGACTACCTCCAACTCTGGCGGAAATCGACGCCTTCCTGAAGGACAATTCGCATGATGATTACCAGAAGGTTGTTGACCGCCTGCTGAATTCGAAGAGGTACGGCGAGAACATGACTCGCTACTGGCTGGACGCCGCTCGCTATGGCGACACTCACGGTCTGCACCTGGACAACTACCGCGAGATGTGGCCGTATCGTGATTGGGTGGTGAATGCCTTCAATCAGAACATGCCGTTTGATCAGTTTACGATCGAGCAACTTGCCGGTGATCTGCTGCCGAACTCGACCGAGGACCAGCTAGTTGCGACCGGTTTCAATCGCTGCCACGTGACGACTGGCGAAGGTGGCTCGATTGTCGAGGAAGTTTACGTGCGGAATGTCGTCGACCGAGTCGTCACGACGGGAACCGTGTTTCTGGGGATGACGTTTGATTGCACTCGGTGTCACGACCACAAGTACGATCCGTTCACGCAGCGCGACTTCTATTCGATGTTCGCGTTTTTCAATTCGATCGACGGCGCACCGATGGATGGCAACAAGAAAGATCACGCTCCGGTCATACAGGTCCTCGCAGATCAACAGAAGACTCAGATTGCCGATCTGAAACAGAAGGCCATCGACGTTCAAAACGAAATTCGGAAACAGCTTGCCGAATACAATTACACAGAACCGACGACGCCAACCGAAACGAACGTCCCGGAACCGACAGAGTTCGTCTGGATTGAAGACAGCGTTCCTGAAGGGGGAAACGCACAGGGAGGATGGGAGTTCGTCTCGAAACCGAAGCCAGTCTTCAGCGGCGAAAAAGCATCCACCAGAACGGCGACCGGACTAAGTCAGCATTTCTTTGACGGAGCAAAGTCGCCACTCAAGATCGCCGAGGGCGACGTCTTCTTCTGTTACGTCTACCTTGATGAGAAGAATCCGCCGAAGGAGATCATGCTCCAGTTCAACGACGGCTCGTGGGAACACCGGGCGTACTGGGGAAGCGACGCGATTGACTGGGGAAAGAAAAACACTCCTGGCCGCGTCAGCAAAGGTGAGCTGCCGGAAAAAGCGAAGTGGGTTCGACTCGAAGTTCCCGTATCCGAAGTTGGATTGAAGACTGGAGCGACGGTGAACGGTTGGGCGTTCACTCAGTTCGACGGGACCGTCTACTGGGACAAGGCCGGCATTATCAGTGGCGTGAATCAGACTCCGATCTACGAATCGTTGCTCGCCTGGGAGCGTGATCAGCTGGCCGTGAAAGCCGCGTCGCTTCCCGCAGACATCAAACTGATTGTGCTGCTCGACGCCGTCAAACGAAATGACGCTCAGCAGAAGACGTTGCAGAATTATTTTGTCGAGCACGTTTGCGCAACGTCACGAAGTATCTTCGACCCGCTGCACAAGTCGATCGCTACTGCTGAACAGCAGGTCGTCGAGATTGAAAAAGCTGCGGCCACGACGCTCGTCTTTCGTGAAATGAAAGAGCCAAAACCGTCGTACATCCTGACTCGGGGCGAGTATGACCAGAAGAAAGACGCGGTGCCGCGGGCCGTTCCGGCCATCCTGCCTCCACTTCCCGAAGGGGCTCCTGCCAACCGGCTGGGGTTCGCGAAATGGCTGACTGACAGACGGCATCCTTTGACTGCTCGCGTGACCGTTAACCGCTTCTGGCAGCAGTTCTTCGGAACAGGGCTCGTCAAGACGTCCGAGGATTTCGGTTCGCAGGGTGAACCAGCCAGCCATCCCCAACTGCTGGACTGGCTGGCGGTGCAGTTTCAGGACGACGGCTGGGACGTCCATCAGACGGTCAAACGGATTGTCATGTCCGAAACGTACCGCCAGAGCTCGGTTCTTCGAGGTCCGACTGATCGGGATCCCGAGAACCGCTTACTTTCGCGGGGCCCAAGATTTCGACTTGATGCGGAAGTACTTCGAGATCAGGCATTGTTCGCCAGTGGACTGCTCGTCGAGAAGCTCGGCGGTCCCAGCGTCAAGCCTCCGCAGCCGGATGGACTGTGGTTTGCCGTTGGTTACAGCGGCTCGAACACCGTCCGATTCACAGCAGACTCAGGCGACGACAAGGTACATCGACGGTCGCTGTACACGTTTCTGAAGCGGACCGCGCCGGCGCCTCAGATGAGCATTATCGATGCTCCATCGCGCGAAGCCTGCACGGTCCGTCGCGAACGTACCAACACCCCGCTGCAGGCGCTGCTGCTGCTGAACGATCCTCAATTTATCGAGTGCGCTCGCAGCCTCGCGGGCCGAGTTCTTCGCGAAGGCGGAACGACCCCGAAATCGCGGGTCGAGTACATGCTGCGACTTTGCACTTCGTTTAAGCCAGATGATTCTTCGATCACTGAACTGGTCGCTGCACTCGCGGATCTCGAAGCGGCTTACGCGAATGATCCTGCCGCCGCCGCGAAGTTGATCGCTCAAGGCGAGGTTCCGCCCGCTTCATCCGGGCAAACAGTAGAACTTGCCGCCTGGACGATCATCGCGAACATCGTCCTGAATCTTGATGAAGTGCTGACGAAAGGCTGATCGGCCAACTCGGAGGATGTCGTACGACCATCACTCTTGCCTCAGCCGGTGGTTCGACACAATGAAAACTCAGACGATCAATATCCCACTTCCGGCGAGCGATGAGAAGTCGCGAGTGTTGACTCCATCCGGAATTCAGGCGTGCCTCGAACACCACATCGGCAAGTGCGATGACGCAGCGTCGATCTGGGCGCGACTGCATTATGGACACGCTGCCTGTGTCGACGGAACATTGAGCGTTCAATCGGTCCACCTTGTGTCGGACGACGCGGGCCGAGCCACGCTGACGTTCGAATGGACTTTTCAGGACGGTTGCAGTGACATCTTCCGGGAGGGCACGGGGTACGTTGAATTCGCCTTCCGGGTCTCTGACGACAACCTCACGTTGACCTGGAACTGGCCGGAGCAGCCATCGACCGCCGACGAACTGTAATGAAGTCCGCAGGTCTGACGCTGCCTGACCGGCGGGTGCGTTACCTGAGGCACAGGGAAGCAATTATTTCCCAACGCCATAGAAATCTGCCATCCGCAGTTGTTGAGAACTAAGCAATCAAGTCGTCGACGACATGCCCATGCACGTCGGTCAGTCGGAAGTCGCGACCGGCATATCGATACGTGAACTTTTCGTGATCGAAGCCAAGCAGCTTCAACATCGTCGCGTGCAGATCGTGGACATGGACGATGTCTTCGATGGCTTTAAATCCGAACTCATCGGTGGCTCCGTGAACGTGCCCGCCTTTCACTCCACCGCCTGCCATCCACGTTGTGAAACCCCAGTGGTTGTGATCTCGTCCGTTAATCTTGCCCGCGTTCGAACCTTTCTTTGGCAACTCGACCACTGGCGTGCGACCGAATTCACCGCCGCAGATGACGAGCGTATCTTCCAGCATGCCGCGTTCTTTCAAATCCTTCAGCAGGGCGCCGATGGCCTGATCACACTGCTTCGCCAGGCGACGGTGATTTACTTCGATGTCGTCATGGTTGTCCCACGGTTGACCCGCTCCGTGCCAGAGCTGAACGAAACGGACTCCGCGCTCTACAAGCCGCCGAGCGATCAGAATCTGTCGAGCCTGTACGCCGGGGCCGTACGCTTCCTGAACGTGCTTCGGCTCGCGAGAGACATCGAAAGCCTCTTCGGCATCACGCTGCATGCGGTAGGAAAGTTCAAACGATTGAATGCGGGATTCCAGCTGCGAATCGTGACCGCGTTCTTCAAGATGCCGTCGGTTGAACTCCTGCAGCAGATCGAGTTGACGTCGCTGATTTGTTCGAGACACCGAATCGTTGCGGATATTCGCGATGAGCTTTTCGAGTTCCGTGTTGTTCGTGTCGAGGTGCGTTCCCTGGTAAACGCCGGGAAGAAATCCGGCCTGCCAGTTTTGTGATTCCTGAATCGGATATCCACCGGGACACATCGCCACGAACGC
>JAQBWV010000417.1 GCA_027624335.1 Planctomycetota bacterium | reverse complement strand
GCTGAAGTGGGATCCTGTGCCAATCCAGGATCAGCAGCCAGAAGCAGGACGCCCAGGACGATGCCTGCAAGGACTGCCGTTTTGCGAAATTGAATATTCATATTCGGACAGCAATTGAGGGCAGAAAACCCGCCGGCCGCAAATCTGTCGACCTGCTAAGTAAAGAGGGGCCAATCCTAATGGGGGTCCTTGACCATTACTACACTTGCCGTACAGAACGGTACTGCTCACCGTCGACGATCTGCTTTGCGTTGCAAATTTGCAGGTTCCTGCGGAGACTCCGAACGGTTGCCTCCCGAACGTTGGAGAGGCCGCTCAAATTGTCGACACTGCTCCAGGCAGCGACAGGCAGCGATCACGCTCACCACGCTTTTTTCAACGGGAGTCCCTCATGGACGACTGCTACCGGATTGCTGATACAAGTCAGATTCTGACGCCAGCTCTCGTCGTGTTTCGCGATATGGTCGAGCAGAATCTGGACCACATGGTCGAGATTGCTGGCGATCCAGCCAGACTGCGGCCGCACTGCAAGACTCACAAGACGCGCGAGATCGTCGAACTGGAGCTGGCCCGCGGCATTGTTCGGCATAAGTGTGCAACATTTGCTGAAGCTGAAATGCTCGCCGAAGCTGGCGTTAAAGATGTCTTTCTCGCCTACAGCCTTGTCGGTCCGAACATCGGCAGAGCAGTCGCTTTCCGACGAAAGTATCCCGAAGTTGAATTCTCCGTCACTGGCGATCACGAAAAGCCGCTGAAGCAACTCGCCGAGGCAATGACCAGCGCGTCGCTCAGTATCGGCGTGCTGCTCGACATCGACACCGGTCAGCACCGGACAGGCGTTCCGGTCGGACCGGAAGCCAAAGAGCTTTACCGGTTGATCGTCGAAACCGAAGGTCTGATCCCTGACGGCCTGCACGTATACGACGGGCATCAGCATCAAAAGTCGCGAGACGAACGTCAGGCCGCAGTCGATGAAGAATGGCAGCGAGTCTCACAGTTCCGCACGGATCTTGAGTCAGAAGGCTGGCCAGTGCCGCGACTGGTCTGCGGTGGCACGGCGTCATTCCCGATCTATGCAGCGAAAACTGAACCGGGCATCGAGTACAGCCCCGGCACGTGCGTCTACAACGATGCCGGATACGGCGGTCGTTTTCCGGACATGGTGTTTCCGCCGGCTGCACTGATGCTGACTCGAGTCATCAGCCGACCGACTCCGACACGCATCACTCTGGACATTGGCTACAAAGCCGTCGCCTCGGACCCGCCAGCTGGTGAGCGATTGATCTTTCCGGATCTGCCTGAAGCCGAACTGGTTCTGCAGAACGAAGAGCACCTGGTTCTCGAAACCGCACGAGCCGGCGAATTCGAACCCGGCGACGAGCTGCTCGCGATTCCTCGCCATATCTGTCCCACCTCCGCGCTGCACCGCGCGGCGTATGTTGTTTCCGGGGGAGAAGTGGTCGGCCAATGGGTAATCGCCTCGCGAGACCGCTGGATTACGATTTAGCACCACTTGCCACTTTTCAAACTCAAGGCACGCTGCAGTCGCGTCAGTGGCGACGTCGATTACTCGATTGGAAATCAGCATCTGGTACACTGGCCGCCTGTTCGAATTCCGGCAGCATGGCAGACTTCTCTGAAAGCCCCGACGAATGCTCAAGCATCAGCTGATCCATCCGAAAATTAACGAAGTCCTCGGTCGTTGCGGACATCACTCGAAGATTCTGATTGCTGACGGAAACTATCCGGCATCGTCAACGCTCGGTCCGAATGCTGAACTGGTCAGTCTGAACCTGATGCCCGGCCTCGTGAGTTGCACGCAAACGTTGCGAGCCTTGCTCTCGGCAATTCCCATCGAGGCCTGCAACACCATGGGAATTCCCGAAGACGACCCATACGCGCTGGGCGGCGATCCTCCCGTCTGGAACGAATACCGCAGCATTCTGAAAGACTGCGACCTCGACATCGAACTCAAGCCGATTCAGAAGTGGGACTTCTACGACGCCGTCGCTTCGCGGGATCTCGTGCTCACGATTCAGACGGCTGAACAGGCTCTGTGGGCAAATCTGTTGTTGACAGTCGGTGTCCGCCAGGCATGAACTGCTCGGCGGACAGCCAACGCTGACGTCACAACGGTGGCTGCCTCTGCGAATCAGAAAGTGGTCCGGAAAACTGGTTCGGGGCGAATCAAAAGGAAACCTGGACGTCACAGGAATTACGAATACTCTGATGGAGCGTCGTCGATGATTACTAATGCTGAAGCACGTCTGGCCGAGATGGGCATCGAGTTCCCCGCAGCTCCGGCAGCTATCGGTGCCTACATCCCGGTCATCCGGTTTGGGAACACGGTGGTAACCAGCGGTCAGCTGCCGATGCAGGATGGTGCATTGATGGCCGTCGGAAAGGTCGGACAGGACATTACCGTAGAAGAGGGAGTAGAAGCCGCTCGCATCGCCGTGCTGAATTGCCTGGCGCAGATTCGAACTTGCGTCGACTCGCTCGACGAAGTGACACAGATCATCCGAGTCGAAGGCTTCATCAATTCGGCTGACGGATTCCACGCTCAGGCGCAGGTGATGAATGGAGCATCGCGCTTCCTTGCCGACGTGTTCGGCGAAGCCGGTCGCCATACACGGATCGCCGTTGGAGTCAGTGAACTGCCAATGAATGCCGCAGTGGAAGTCGTCGTCTGGGCTCACGTGGAAGACGTCGTTCAGTTCTAACGCCGTCGATACCGCATGCCCGCGGGTATGATGTGTTCGATGAGTGTCGCTGACAGCTCGTTGGGAAACTCGCCTCTGGGTCGCTTTGCAGTTACGCTGGAAGCTAATTGAATATCAAAGCTGGACGGCAGACACCCGTCTGAACGTGCCAGTAAAACATGAAGCTCCCGTGGGGAAGTTGCCGTGCTCAGTCAGAATCACTTTCAAACGACCCGTCGAAACTTCCTGCAGACGGCAGGTGTTGCCGCGGGGGCGACGCTGGCTGCAGGCAGGCCAGTCGCAGCGGAATCCGAAGACGTTCACGCTATCAACTTCCCCAGTGGGAAAGTCGACCATTGCGTGATGATCTGGCTGGGCGGAGGAGCCTGCCATATCGACACGTGGGATCCAAAAATCAAGGGCGACGCGAAAGCGAAGAAGCCCGGCTCCTACTACGACCCGATCGACACCGCGATCGAAGGCGTGCAGGTTTGTGAACATCTCCCGAAGTGCGCCGACATCCTGGACCGTTTCAATCCAATCCGCTCGGTTCATCATGAGGTCATCGACGAACATGCTGCCGCCACCAATCGGATGCACACCGGTCGCTCGACCAGTGGTACCATCGTTTATCCATCAGTCGGGTCGATCGTCGCTAACGAGCTTGGTGCGGTCGGTGATACCGCTCCCGCATACGTCCTGATCGGTTATCCGAACGTCACGCGCGGTCCAGGATTCCTTGGAGCGAAAGCCGGATACGTCTACCTGACAAGTACCAGCGAAGGCCCGAACGGGCTGAGTCGGTTTCCAGGCATCAACGACGAACGTCAAGGCCGCCGCGAGCAATTGCTCAGCCGGGTACGGGACATCTATCGACAGCGAACGGCGGGCGACAAACGAATTGGCAACTACGATTCCACGATCGAAGAAGCACTGCGCTTGTCCGGTCCAGACTTCATGACGGCGTTTGACCTGGACAAAGAACCCGCTGACCTGCGTGCCCGATACGGCGGCGAGTTCGGCCAGAGATGCCTGCTCTCACGACGCCTGATCGAGCGCGGCGTGAGGTTTATTGAGTGCTCGCACAATCTGAATTTCGTCAATGGAACGGGCTGGGATACTCACAACGAAGGGCAGCTCAACCA
>JAQBWV010000091.1 GCA_027624335.1 Planctomycetota bacterium | reverse complement strand
GGCAATGCCGATGGAGCGTCGTTCCACCTCGATGGAACGACGGCGGACGTATCGCTGTCGGGAGCAATCTCGAACTCGACAGGCCGATCGGTGCTGATCGAAAATACTTCGGCTGACACGACGGTTGATTTCCGCAACGCCACGATTCAGGACAGCGGTTCGGGGCTGTTGATCCGCAACACTCTTGGTGTCGTGCAGCTTCGAGATGTGACCGTGACTGGCAGTTCTGGGGCTGGTATCGAAGTAGATGGCACTACAGGTACGGTGGTCTTTGGTGGCCTGACGTCTGTGTCCGGTACGAGCGGATCAGCGATTCATGTTCACGACACCATGGACCTTGGTGGTACGACCGAGATTGTGGAAGGGCAGGTCTTCTTTAACAAAATCGACGTGGCGACGGATGGGCAGACCGGCCTCCTCGCCAGCAATGCAACTTCGCTTCAAATCATCAACGGCACGATCAATGCGATCAACGGCGGCGCGATCGCTGATATTTCCCTATCTGCGATTGATGTGCGACTGGCGAGCATTTTTGCAGACGGCGGGATGTTTGGAGTCAACATCGCAGACACGACAGGAACATTCGCCGCACTGGGCGACGGCAGCGGAACTGCCGGGTCGGGTGGCTTGATTCAGAACACGACGATGGCGGCATTGATGCTTTCAAATGCGGACACGGTGTTCATGCAGTTTGTTGACTTCGACGCGAACCAGCAGGTTCTGAACGACTCGGGAAGCAAGCGAGTTGCGGTAACTTCGAGTCAGATTACCAATACGCCCAGTGGAGCTTTGACATCCATCTTTCAGACGCAAAACACCAGAGCATTTGAGATCTCGCAGTCCACGATTGAGAACAATTCGTTTGCTCTGCTGGACGCGACGTTCACGACGGTCGACAGCTACAGCTATGGATTCGGATCAAACGTGATTACGTCTGGCACAGGTGCTGATAACACGGGCGATGTGTTTCAGTTCGACACGCAGGCCTCGGCCAATGGAGCCACTCTGGCGTTGGTCGCGACCGGCAACCAGATCACACTCAATGACAACAACACTGATGCGTTTGACATAACCTGGAACGGTCCGATCTCGACAATCATTTCCGGGAATTCGATTTTCGGGGTTGGTGACACGACCACAGGCGTACGGTTCAACAGTACTTCACTTACCGACCTGGCTTCTGTGACGGTTCAGAGCAATGTGTTTCAGTTTGACGGTGCCGCAGGAACTGGCGTGAACGTGGTGGCTGAAGGTCCCTCGCTGTTGACCGTGTCGTCAAACACATTCGATTTCAACGGATTGAACGGAGTCGGAATGAGGCTGTCCTTACTGAAAGCTGGGAGCGTCGGCATCTACTCGAACTTCGTGAACGACGACGGTTCGGGCGCGACAGCCGTCCTGATCCCAACAATTGCTGACCTGTCGACACTGGCCGTCGAGAACAATCTGTTTCAGTTCAATTCAACAGGCATTTCGATTGACCGCGGGATCATCATCGACTCGATTCCTGCCAGCGGAACGATTTCCTTGTCAGGCAATGTCGACAACGTAATGAACGGTGCAACACCGGGAATGCTGTTTGTAATCCCAGCCGGGCAATCCACTGGCGGCATCCCGGTGAACGGGGTGTTTTTGCCGTAGGCACGGTAAGCCTTTGGTCGTCAGAGTGGCGTTTACCCTGAGGTGAATCGTTCACCTGGTACTGCGGTCGCCCATTCGGGCAGCATTGGTTAGAAGATCGGATAGATGAACGGGGCAACCACCGAGCCGCTCAGAACGACCAGCAGCCCGACCAGCAACAGCACGATGATGATCGGCGTCAGCCACCAGGCTTTGCTTTCGACGAGAAACTCGACGAATTCCCGCACCAGCCCAGGCTGTTCCTCCTGGGAAGCCTGAGCAAAACTCACCGTCGCATCCGGTTTCTGCTCACTCGGAGAATTATCGGCGGTATCTGGTGCGTCCGGTTCGGGAGTGTCGTTCATAGTTCTGCCAATACAAAACACATCGCCAGGGTCTACCGCTCTGCCAGCGACGAATTGACGGACTGTGTGCCACTGGCTCCGCCAGTGTATACCGCCGCAAACTCACGTAAGACAGCACTGGCAGAGCCAGTGGCACACATCAGAATACGTCTGACAAAGCATACGTCTGAAACAGCGTCACGTACCACCGTTTGTTGCAGCGGGCTGTGCCTACCCTACTTCTTCTTCAGCACGTAAACAACGTCTTCAGTATCCGGGCCGATCGTGACTGGTTGCTCAAGATCGTACGCAAAATCATAAACAGCAACGCACTCGAAGGCAGGCACTTTCTTTAGGAGTGATGCCATTTGACGGGCCGAGTACGTCCGATAAAGCATCTCATCCTGGATGACCATCTGTTTTGTCGGCGTGTACACGTTGATTTTCAGACCGAGATATTCCATCCGCGTCTTCGTGTCGATCCCCTTGCTCCACATGTAAGTATTGACGGCAAGGTTTCCACGTCGCGCGTGCCAGGATTCCTCTTCCAGCCGCTCACCGTCTGTCGGAATCAAGTGGAGGCCGAGGATGTAGAGCCCGCCTTTTGCCAGTGAGTCCGCCATGCATTGAAGGTGACTCTGAGCTTGTTTCTCGGTTGCCAGATGCCGGAATGTGTTGATCGTGTTGAACGCCGCGTCGACCTTGCGTTTCAGTTTGAAGTTGGACATGTCCGCCACGACGCCCGTCTCCGGAAAGCCCTTCTTCTTGAAACGCTTGTTGCAGAAATCGATTGCATTGACGTTAAGGTCATTGCCCGAAACTTCGTACCCCGCCTGAGCCATGCGGTAGAGCAACCGTCCGGTGCCACACGCTGGCTCAAAGATTCTTCGAACCGGTCGACCACCGAACCGCTCGAAACATCCCGTCAGAAAGTCGAATTCTGCTCGCCAGTCGGATCCGAAAATCAGGTCGTAATAAACCGGATAGTCATAAAGATCTCCTTCGACCACGTCCGTCATCGTTTACTCCGCTTCGTCAGTTGAGATTCTGTTTACCTTTGAGAGAAGCGTCGTAACGCTTCGGCGCGTTGATCTCAACCGATCGGAGTCAGAGCGACTAAAGTCGGATGTCGGAATGGGAGAAGTGGGAGAATTCAGCGTTCCGACAAGTGGCCCGACTTGCGACTTCCATGTTCCGACTTCCAAAGACCGACTAAAACTCGTCCCAACCGTTTGACCCGCTTTCACCACAGACTGCCCTGTGTCTCCGCCTCCGTTTCACGAAATTCGCAGCCAGATTGATGAAGCCATGCTGGCTGATCGGTTTCGGCTGCGCCGTTTACTCGACTCGGTACAACAGGCCGTGAAGAGGAAACAATCGTGCGATCGAAATCTCAAACGGCTGACCGACGCTCTGGCGAAGTCAGTCGAACTGCGTGAACAGCGCGCCGCGAATTTGCCCATGGTCAAATTGAACGACGAGCTTCCAGTCACGGGCCGCCGTGATGAAATTGCCGACGCAATCGAGAAGAATCAGGTCGTCATCGTTTGTGGCGAAACCGGCTCGGGCAAATCGACGCAGCTTCCCATGATTTGCTTGAGCATGGGACGCGGCGTCACGGGAATGATCGGCCACACTCAGCCGCGTCGAATCGCGGCCCGCTCGGTCGCGACACGCGTCGCGGAAGAACTCGGTTCAATTGTCGGCGCCGCTGTCGGTTTCAAGATTCGCTTCACTGACGCGACCGGTCCGAAAACCTATGTCAAGCTGATGACCGATGGCATTCTGCTGGCTGAATCGCAAGGCGATCGATTCTTTGAACAGTACGACACGATCATCATCGACGAAGCCCACGAAAGATCGCTCAACATCGACTTTCTGCTCGGTCGACTGAAGCAGATCCTGCCGCGGCGTCCTGACCTCAAAGTAATCATTACGTCGGCTACCATCGACGCCAAACGATTCGCCGAACACTTTGGCAACGGCGATCAGCCCGCTCCTGTCATCGAGGTGTCAGGCAGGACATACCCGGTCGAGATCCGCTATCGGCCGCCGTTCGATCCGGATGCCAGACCGCAGGATGAGCAGCCTGGTCGAAACACTGGCCCAGCCAATCGCCGCCGCTCGGAGGCGGACATGCAGGCAGCCGTCCTGGACGCGGTCGGCGAGCTGGTACTGGAAGGACCGGGAGACATTCTGATCTTCATGCCGACCGAGCGCGACATTCATGAAACCGCAAAGTCATTACGAGGTCGACTGCTCAGTCTGGCATCACGAGGTCAGAAGACGGACATCCTGCCACTCTACGCGCGACTATCGGCGAAGGATCAGAATCGCATCTTTCAGACTCAGCCGCATCGTCGGATCGTGATTGCGACCAACGTTGCCGAGTCGTCACTCACCGTTCCCGGAATCCACTATGTGATTGATTCGGGCACGGCTCGGATCAGTCGGTACTCATCGCGATCCCGCATGCAGCGATTGCCGGTCGAGCCAGTCTCACAGGCATCTGCCAATCAGCGAGCGGGACGTTGCGGTCGCATCGGGCCGGGTATCTGCCTCCGACTCTACTCCGAAGAAGACTTCAACGGCCGAGACGCGTACACGTCTCCGGAGATCCAGCGGACGAATCTGGCGTCAGTCATCCTGCAGACGACAGCGCTGCGAATGGGGCCGTTGGAAGAATTCCCGTTTCTCGAACCGCCTCGGACCGGCACGATCACTGACGGATATCGATCGCTGTTCGAACTGGGAGCCATCGACGAGCAGAATCAGATCACGGAAATCGGTCGCCAGTTAAGTCGGCTGCCGGTTGACCCGCGTGTCGGAAGGTTGATCCTCGCCGGGCATGAGGAAAACTGCCTGCACGAAGTTCTGATCATTGCGGCGGCTCTGGAACTTCAGGATCCACGAGATCGACCGATCGACCAGCGACAGGCAGCCGACGAGGCTCACGCGAAGTATCAGGATTCGAGCTCAGACTTTCTGAGCTATCTCAAGCTGTGGGACTTCTACCACCAGGTTCGCAGTGGAGCATCGCGAGGCCAGTTGCGAAAGGCCTGCCAGCAGAACTTTCTTTCATACAACCGGATGCGGGAGTGGGTCGACATTCACCATCAACTCAGTGAACTGGTGGCTGAAGTTGGCCTTAAGCCGAGCAAACGGAAAGACAACTTCGACGGAATTCATCGAGCATTGCTCACAGGATTTCTGGCAAATATCGCGTTGCTCACTGACAAGCATGAGTACACAGCGGCAGGCGGTCAGAAGGTTTCGGTCTGGCCGGGATCCGGGCTGTTCAGCCAGAAGCCGAAGTGGATCGTCGCCGCCGAACTGGTCGAAACAACTCGACGCTATGTTCGTACCGTCGCCCGCATTCAGCCGGAATGGATTGAGCCCATCGCCGGACCCCTGATGAAGCGGACTTTCAGCGACCCGGAATGGGACAGTCAGGCGGGCTCGGCGATGGCGTTCGAGAAGGTCACTCTGTTCGGTATTCCAGTCATACCTCGCCGACGCATCCGGTATTCAAAGATCAATCCGGAATTCTCCCGTGAGCTGATGATTCGTGACGGCCTCGTCGAAGGACACCTCGAAATTGAGCTGGGGTTTCTGCGGCACAACGCGCGGCTGATGGAAGAGCTGGAAGGATTGCAGACTCGGACGCGTCGTTACGACCTGATCGTCGACGACGAATTTCGATACGCGTTTTACGATCGGCGGATTCCTTTCGACGTCGCTGACATTCAGCATTTGAAACGGTGGATGGGCGAGGCGAGAAAAGACCGACGCGGTATTCTGGACATGACGAAGGCCGACCTGCGGCGGTCCGGCACGGAAGAAGTCACTGGCCATGAATTTCCGGACAGCGTCCACGTCGGGCAAATTCAGTTGCCGATCGAATACCACCTTGAACCGGGTTCGCCCGAAGACGGAGTGACACTGGAATTGCCTCAGGAAGCTTTCAACCAGATCGATCAGAACCGGCTCGGCTGGCTGGTACCGGGGCTTGTTGAAGAGAAAGTTGTCGCGCTGATCAAGTCGTTGCCGAAGTCGCTGAGGCGTCAGTTCGTGCCGGCTGCCGATACGGGGAAAGAAGTCGCCGGACGGTTGAAGTTCGGGCAGGGTAACTTTGAGGAAACAGTCGCTCGGATTTTGTCTGGCATCGCTCGCGAACCGGTCGCTCCTGCAGATTTTCAGGGAGATCGCATTCCGAATCATTTGCAAATGAATGTTCGGATTGTCAATGAACAGGGTGAGGCTCTTGCCATCGGTCGAGACCTCCGCAGCATTCGTCAGCAGATAGGCGGGCAGGTTTCGTCGAGCTTTGCACAGATCGATGACGACCGTTGGCAACGTGACGAACTGAAGACGTGGAACTTTGGAGACCTTCCGGCACAGGTCACCGTGCAGCGAGGAACGCTCAAACTGAAGGGATACCCCACACTGATCGACGACGGGAAGTCCGTGTCACTGCGTCTGCGCGACCTTCCAATACGATCGGCGATTGAGAACCGAGCGGGCATCCGCCGTCTGACCGCGATCGCTCTGGCGCGTTACGTGAAGGTCCAGGTCGACAACATGCCGCGACTCAATGAGTGGGTCATGCTCAGTGCTGCGATGGGCGGTGCAGCGGTGTTTCAGCAGAACCTGGGAGATCTGATCGTCGATCGGGCACTGTTTCCCGACAAAGGACCATACCCGAGAACTGAGGCCGACTTTCAGCAGCGAGTGAAGAAGGCCAAAAGTCTCATCCCGGTCGCGACTCAGGATGTGACCGTTCTGGTCGGAGCGATCATGTCCGGTTACGCCGCCGTGCGGAAATCCATCAACGGAACTCAATCACCGAACTGGAAGTACGCAGCCGAAGACGTCAGGAAACAAATCGCCCGACTGACTGAACCAGGTTTCCTGACAGCAACAGCCTGGGGCTGGTTGCGGCAGTATCCGCGTTACTTTGAAGCCGCGTGCGCGAGGCTGGGCAAACTCCCACAAGGCGGAGCGCAGAAAGACGGTCGTGCTCAGGAAGTCATCGAGAACCTCGTCGGGCTATATCAACAGCGTGCCGACGAACATCGCGAACGCGACGTCTACGATCCGGAACTGGAGCACTACCGCTGGATGCTGGAAGAGTTTCGCGTCTCGCTGTTTGCACAGGAACTGCGAACAGCAATCCCGGTTTCTGAAGTGCGTCTGGAAAAACAGTGGGCAAAGGTGACTGACTGACGCAACCTTGCAGCTTCCCGTCAAGGGATGATTAACGTCGGGTAGGTCAGGCTCTGCCTGACGTGATCCAAGGCAGGCAGCACCGACATTCCATTCAGGACTTCGACAGGCGGAGCCTGACCTTGTATCTTGCAGGCGGCGTGTCTTATGAAGCAGCAGTCTCGTAGACCCAGCTTTGATCACGAATGAATTGCTGGGTCTACGTCGCTACGTCGCTTTAACAATAATCGATCAGAGTTCTTGCCATGGTCCAAGCCGTAAATCAGTCGAAAACCAGCATCCGACGCCTTCTCTGGGTTGGTGTCGGACTGTGTGTTGTAGCTTTGGCAGTAGATGTCCATTGTTTCCTGGCTTCAGCGCAGCGTGAAGCGGCAGCCTGACGGTGAGTCAGGGGCGGCTGGTGCTTGTCGGGTATCGGCGATTTTCTGTAAGCCAGAGACTCGCGTCAGGGGACGCCGATTGCAGGCAGGAGAGCGTCCAGAGGAGAGCATTCTGGCGGAGGCAGGTTCTGTGATTCCAGCAGTTTACGGAAGCGGCTGCGACCGGTGGTCAGCCAGGTGGTCACTTCCTCAAGCACGTGTGTCAGCGTGAAGGTTGGCAGAGACAGACGCAGCGATTCCAGGACGCTCGTCAGCACGGTACGGCGACGGGCTCCGCGAATGGTCTTGCTGGTGCGTCCGGTTTTTCGATCGTTGGCAGCGTCTCGCAGAGTTCGTTCGGACTCGTTATTCGTACCGGGCACTGCCGGGTGAAGCACGAAGGTGAACAGTTCCTGGGCTTCCATCAGCCGCAGCAGTTCGTTGATCAGATTGACGAAGTCGCGTTCGGCATCCGTCGCCGGTGGGGTCTGGTCTTTGTATCGCGAGCCGCACAGCGCCCACAGGTCATTGTCCAGTGAGAGAGCTTTCTGTTCTCGCGTCGACGGCTTCAGACGACGGTCACGTTTGACCTGGCAGGCTTTGCGATACAGCTCCAGCAGTCCAGTCAGGAACGTGCGGTATTCCAGATTGTCTGGCTGCAGAAGCGTCAGCTTGATCGCTTTGCGTAAGAGATGAGCCCAGCATTTCTGAGCGAGCGTGAAGCCTCGATACACCGCTGCGTCGTCGCTGACCAGCACGCCGCCGAACAGGTCTTTGGGTAATAACGTCGCCAGTGTGGCACCGTCTTTGTGGACTCCGAACAGGATGATCCGCACCTGCTCCGAGAGAAACGCCCACACCGAATTGATGCTCCAGCCGGTCTCGTCAGCGTGTACGACCGCAGAGTTGGCCAGCAATGTGCAAAGCGCGTCGAACTCCGGTTCCCACTCGCGGGACAGCCGGTTCAGCAGGGCGTCGGCCTGAGACTTCGCCAGCTTCAGTCCCCAAAAGAATCCGAACTGCTCACACACCTTGTCCATCGACAGCCGCATGATGGTCACCATGAACGTCAACGCGACGTAGATCTCGATGCCGTATTCAGAGCGGCCCAGCGCTCCAGAGATCGTCGGCATTTCGCCCGCGGGTCCACGGTAAACATGATACGCCACCAGCACGGTCTGACCGTTTTCGATCCGCCACACAACGCGCGACAAATGCAGCGTGCAGTCGTCGGGTGGGACGTCTTCGGGAAACACATCCTCGTGGCGGTGGGCCTGACCCAGCTTCTCCTCGGTCGTACGTCGACCACGCCGAGGCGACTTCTGATTCTTCCGCCGCTTGCCACCAGCACGTTTGTCTTCCGCTTCCAGAGAATACTCTTCCTCCAGCCGCTGCGTCGGATGCTGCCCGTCACGATCACTGAGCTGCTGCTTGAGCCGCGCATTCTCGACCTGCAACTCCGCAATCGTCTGCTGCAATGCGGCAACCAACTGCCGTAATTCACGTACCGTTTCGGCAAGCTGACCGACGCTCAGCTCTTCACTGTGATCGATGCCTGTGGGGCTCTCTCCATCCATTCCCGACTGATATCAGATTCCGCTCCCTGAGTCTGGACCTGATTCCATGCCCAAGATTGGACAGCTACTTCAGCGGTGGCGGGCGGATGCGCTGGAAACTCAGGAACATCAGTCGGCCGCCGCAGGTCGGGCACTTCGGGCCGTCGTCATTGACGGGACCGGCTGAGGCCCAACGTAGTGCTGGCGGTGTCCACTCTTCGAGTTCCAGATCCGGCTCGACGTCGCGGAGTGATTCCAGGATCGCGGCGCGCACGTCGTCGAGGTTGATGTTCGAGCGGCGGCTCAGGAAACCGTAATGCCGAATCTTCTGCAGACGTCGTGGCAGCACGTGCTGCAGGAAACGACGCAGGAACTCGAACACCGGCAGCGTCATCAGGCGATCGCGCTGCTCGCCACTCCTGCGATACCGGAACGTCACCTGGCCGTTGTTCAGCGAGACGATGCGGTCGTTGGTGATCGCCATTGTCTCGTACTTGATTCCTGAAGATTGACAGTTGTACCATCATTCCGCAGGACCCTCGTTCTCGTACAGGGGACTCGCACCCCATCAGTCACACGCCATGCCAGGCGTACCCATGCGGCGAACCGGAGTCGACGACGGCGCGGATTGTGAAGTCAAAGTTTTTCGGCGGCTGCCCGGTTGCCGCTGGCGTTCTGTGGCACAAACTCGGACAGTCATCATGACAATGCACTCGCGTTCATCCGCCGTGATCTTTGCGTTTTCGGCCCTCATCTGCTGCGCTTCGTCGGCGGCCCAATCAATTTCGGTCGTTTCTGACGCTCTACCGGCCGGTCCAACGAGTCCAGAGGACGTCGCGTGTGACCTGATACGGGCGTACGTTTCCAAGGATAGTGCGCTGTTCCACGAACGCCGCTGCAAAGTGTCCTGTGAGGGAAAACTGGATCCTGAAATGGCCTATGAGAAGTTCATTCTTTACAAGCCACGGTTGTTGGAAGAAACTCCGAATGCCACAGTGGATAAGGTTGGTTCAAACTACATCGCAAAGGTGCTTCCAGTAACGCCCACTCAAATGTCGGATGAGGAAGCAAACGCAAGGCGAATCAACCTGCTACTTAACTACGGAGCCTTCGAAAGCAAATTCATCGACATCCTCACGGTTACGCCTGGCGGCCAACGTGTCGTATTCCATGTGGAATCCATGCACATCGTCAAGCAAATGGACGGTGCATTTTCAAAACCGATTCCGACTGGCATTTGGCGAGCGCGGCTTATTGACAATTCCATGACTAACGACAGCCACAGAACCACAGTGGATTAGAAACTCATGAGGCGTTAGCCGAGCCGAGTTCTAATCTTATGTTCAAGAAGCCCGTGTCGTTGATTCGGGCTTCTTCTTTGCGCCGGGTTGTTTAATAACCGGAGTTGGCTCGGCGAGTGTGAAATGCGGGGGCGAATTGTGCCGCTGGTGATGCTCAGCGGCGACGGGATTCCGACGAATTGTGTGGTCAAGGCGCAGCACAAGTCCGGCGGCAACGCAGGCAACTGGGACGCGAAAGACAACTGGGAAATATCCGGCGACCGTGTCTACGCCACGTCCATCAAGCTTCTGATGCTCGATATCTATTACCGGCACCTGCCGCTCTACGACCAGCTGGAGTTTTGATACAAGGTTGCGAAGGATGATCCCGCTTCACTCCTGGGTGCTCCGTCAGTCATGTTTCACGCCTGATTATTGTGTTTCCGTAGGTCAGGCTCGGTCTGACCTGCCCGAAATCGCGGAACGCACCCTGGCATCCGATCGCGGAACGTGGCTCGCGAAGCTGGGGCTCAGGCCAGTATGATCGCCGGGCAGCCAGTTTTGCTCGGCGCCTTCTCACGAGGACGGCAACAACCGGACCTGGGAAACCGAACAACTGAAGTTCAAGAAGCAGATATCAACGATGGCTGAAATATTTATTCTGATTCCCGGACGAACCAGCAAGCAGGGCACAACGCTCAACGAGGGCAAGTCCACCGATGGTTATCTTGAGGAGATCAATACGCTGCAGATTGCTCCTGAAGACATGGCACGACTGCAGTACGAGGACGGCGATAAGATTCGTGTATGGAACGACTTTGGAGAAATCGTGGTCCCGTGTAAAACGTCGAAAGGCGACGAACTGCCACCGGGGTTACTATTCATCAGTTATGGAGACCAGTCCAGCCGATTAATGGCCGGAGAAACCCACGGAACGGGCATGCCGGACAGCAAAGGCATGGATGTGCAGATTGCGAAGGTTTCTGATCGGTCGTGACCTTGAATTGTGCCGGATTTCGCGCATTCTGTTTCGATGATTGCCGGTACGTGAATCAGGTCGGTATGAGCTGGATGGAAGCTGGAGTGAGAGTGATCGGGACGGCTCGCGGTGACGCGAGTGCAATCTCTCAGTCATGGACTTTCGAATTATTTGATCCTGCGGTTGGCGATGTCTCCCGACAAAGCCGCGCGATATCAACGAAGGTCTTTTCATGAGCACTGTGGCTCCCCCACCAAAGGCGTCGCCCTCGGACGAGGTCCTCCCGGAACTGAAAGTTGTCACCGACGCTACCTGCACGTTCTGTGGCTGCGTTTGTGACGACATGGAACTGACGGTCGAAGACAACAAAATCACCAAGGCAAAGAACGCCTGCGTGCTTGGTAAAGCGTGGTTTCTCAACCACCACATCGAGGATCGACCGGAGGCGACGATCGAAGGCCAGCCCGCGTCGTACGAACAGGCAATCGAACGGGCGGCCGACATTCTTTCAAATGCGACCTACCCTCTGACGTACGGGCTGTCGGACACGACCTGCGAGGCTCAGCGAGTTGCCGTCGCTATTTCCGACTGGATCGGCGGCTGCGTCGACACCACGACTTCCGTCTGCCACGGTCCGTCCGGCATCGCGTTTCAGGAAGTCGGCGAAGTGACCTGTACGCTTGGCGAAATCAAAAACCGAGCTGACTTCATTGTCTTCTGGGGCGGCAACCCGGCTGAGAGCCATCCTCGACACTTCACTCGTTACAGCCTGATGCCAAAAGGCCAGTTCCTGCCGAACGGTCGCAAGGATCGAACGGCGGTACTGATCGACGTGCGAAAAACGAAAAGCGCCAAGGCTGCAGACATCTTCCTGCAGCTCAAGCCGAGGTCCGATTTCGAACTCGCCTGGGCGATGCGAGCCATCGCGAAAGGCGTCGACATCGACCCGTCGATCGAAGAGAAAACCGGCATCTCTCTGGCGCAGCTGACCGACGTCGTCGAGCGCATGAAAGCCGCGAAGTTCGGCGTCATCCTGTTCGGGATGGGTCTCACGATGACTCGCGGCAAGCATCTCAACAGCGAAGCGGTGCTGTCGCTGGCACGCGACCTCAACCAGTACACCCGCTGGACAGCCAAACCGATGCGAGGCCACGGAAACGTCACCGGTGCCGACAACGTTGTCACCTGGCAAACCGGCTATCCTTTCGGCGTGAATCTTGGTCGCGGATATCCTCGCTTCAATCCGGGCGAGTGGACGTCGTCAGATTTGCTGGCTCGCGGCGAATGCGACGCCGCTTTGATCATCGCCTCGGACCCGATGAGCAACTTCAGTCAGCCGGCTCGTGACCACCTGGCGAGAATCAACCTGGTCGTTCTCGATCCGAAGCTCAGCGAGACGGCGAAAGTCGCGACGGTCGCGTTTACAACGTCGACCTATGGCATCAACACTGCGGGCACTGTCTACCGCATGGACGACGTCCCGATTCCGCTGCGACCTGCGTTCAAATCTCCCTACCGCAGCGACTACGAAATTCTGAAGGCGATTGAGACTCGCATCCGCGAGAAACAACTGGCAGAGCCAGCAGTGTCATAAATCAGGATGATCCCGCCAGCGCTTGATGGAAGCGGCAGAGCGTGACTTCAGCTTAGATCCCAGGCCAGCAGGTCACGTACGAAGATTCTGCGGTAAACGGTACCGATGAAGAGATGACGAACTGACTTTAAGGAATCAATCATGAGCGTCTGGCGACTCGTTCTACGCGAGATGAAACATCGCAAGGTCAACTTCGCGATGTCCCTGTTGTCGGTGACTGTGGCGATTGCCTGCCTGGTCGGTGCTCAAACGCTGCTGCGGTCGGACGAACTTCAGACCGAAACGATTCTCACAGAAAAGCAGACGGAGATTGAAACCGCAATCGACAAACGCAAGGACGACGTTGCGGCGGCGGGCAAGGCGCTGGAAGACTCTGTCCGGAAGCAGATGCTTGGACTGGGATTCAACGTGCTGATCGTGCCGGAGAATCAGGACCTGTCCGAACTGCATCTCAATGGAACGCTGACCGAGACGATTCCCGAAAGTTATGTCGACAAGCTGGCGAACTCGAAGATCGTCACGATCAATCATCTTCTGCCAAGCGTTACCAAACGTGTGAAGTGGCCCGAGAAAGAAATGGACATCATTGTCCAGGGGACGCGTGGCGAAGTGCCGATCATGCATCGCGATATGAAAAAGGCGCTGCTCGATGCGGTTCCGCCAGGAACGATGGTGGTTGGATATGAATTGCACTCAAAGCTGGGACTGAAAGCGGAAGACAAGGTGACGTTGCTGGGCCGCGAGTTCACGATCAAGACACTGCATCCTTCGCGCGGTTCAGCAGACGATGTCACGATCTGGATCGACCTCGCCGAAGCTCAGGAACTGCTCGGCATGGAGAACGTGATTAACGCAATCCTTGCGTTGGAATGCGGTTGCACCGGCGACCGTATCAGCGAGATTCGCGCCGAAATCGCGGGCATTCTTCCAGGCACGAAAGTCATCGAGCGGTACTCACAGGCATTGACCCGAGCCGAGTCTCGAGCCACGGCAAAAGTCATCGCCGAAGAGGCACTGGCCGCGGAACAGGACGCCGGACTGGCAACGCTGGCTCGCGAAACTAAATCGCGAACTGATATTCAGGATCGCCGTGCCGGACTGGCGAGCATTCTCGTTCCGCTGGTGCTTGTTGCATGCGCGTTGTGGATCGGGTTCCTGGCCTTCGGCAACGTCCGACAACGGACCAGCGAGATCGGTATCCTGCGAGCGATCGGGCTCAGCTCGAACCAGGTGCTGGCAATCTTTCTGATCAAATCCGGGCTGACCGGATTGCTGGGCGGCCTTGTGGGAACGGTCGTTGGCGTATTGATCGGAATTCAGTTCGGCGGACTTAATCCGTCCGCAGAAACATGGCAGCGAATATTCGAGGCCGGAGCAGTTCTCTCGACGGTAATTCTGGCGCCGATTCTGGCACCTGCGTTTTCCACGATCGCCAGTTGGCTGCCAGCGCAGATGGCCGCTCGACGAGATCCGGCAGTCGTACTTCAGACCGAAATCTGATCGGCTATTGTGCTGTGAACCTCCGAACGCGGAATGCAGTACAGCGTTTCGGACAGGAGAGCGCAGAGGAAACAGAGAAATGGATCGATTCCTGACTTCGAGTCCTCTGCTCTTTCTGTTGTGATGAAAATGCATTCTGTTGCCGAGTTGGAAATTCATCAGCCAGTCAACGCCACGCCATTTTTCTGAGTGACCAATCATGCTTGTCGAACTACAGGACGCCCGAAAAACTTACCGCGGTGGAAGTGGCAACGTCGTCGCTGTCGACGGGCTTAGTTTGTCGCTTGACGCTGGTGAGTTCGTCGCCGTTCAGGGGCCGAGTGGTTGTGGCAAGTCAACTTTGCTGCTGCTGGTCGGTGGTCTGCTCGCTCCCGAATCGGGAAATGTTCTGGTTGCCGGTGAAGACCCTTACTCGCTGAGTGCGGACTCCCGGTCGAAGTTTCGCGCAAAGAATATCGGATTTGTGTTTCAACAGTTTCACCTGATTCCGTACCTTTCGGTGCTCGACAACGTACTCGCTCCGAGCATCGCGACGCGTGCCACCGGTCTGGACTCAAGAGCCCGTGAGTTGATCGACCGTTTTGGGCTGTCTCACCGAATCCAGCATGTACCAGGTGAACTGAGCAGCGGCGAGCGGCAACGTACGGCGCTCGCTCGAGCACTGCTGAATCAACCGAAGCTGTTGCTGGCCGACGAGCCGACAGGGAATCTCGACGCTGACAATGCGTCGGCAGTGTTGAAACACCTCAGGGAGTTTGCATCGGCGGGCGGCGCTGTGTTGCTGGTCACTCACGATGCACACGCCGCTGCAGCAGCGGACCGCGTTATTCACCTCCGCGACGGTCAGCTCGACACAGCCGTTTGACGCCGCTCAATGCAACTCACAGTTGCCGAGTCGTTGTGATGGATTCCCTGGATTCTTACACTCGACCGTCTTCTGTTTCGGACCAGTGAGATGTGAATCGTGAATCCAGCAGCAACGAACTTGCATCAGACTTTCGACATTCTTCAACGCCGCAGTGGACGAGTCAACGCGCTGTGGGCGTTACTGGCGGGCGGTGCTGCGATTGTTGGAGTCATGGCGTTTCTGCTGTCGCTTGGCGGACCGGGACAGGCTCCGCCGGGACAGACTCTGGTCATGTTCTGCGCGGCCGGACTTCGAGTGCCTGTCGAAGAAATCGCCGCTGAATACGAAGAGAAGTACGGTGTCCACATCGAGCTTCAATATGGCGGTTCGAACACGCTGCTGAATCAGATTCAGGTTGACAAGTACGGCTCGTCCGATCTGTTACTCGCTGCCGACGACTTCTACACCGACAAGGCATACGAAGAAGGACTGGCGCAGGAGCGGCTTTCGATCGCCTGGATGCGACCCGTTATTGTCGTGGCCAAAGACAACCCGCAGAACATTCACTCGATTCGCGATTTGCTGAAGGATGACATCAGAGTTTCGCTGGGAAGTCCCGAGCAGGCGGCTATTGGGCAAGCCGTTCAGAAGCGACTGAAAGCTTACAAAACTGACGACAGTGACCTGTGGGCAAATCTCGAAGAACATGTCACGAAGGTCGGTGTCTTTAAGCCAACGGTGAACGACGTTGCAAATGACGTTCTCATCGGAGCTGTCGATGCCGGAATCGTGTGGGATTCAACCGTGGCCATGCCGAAGTATGGCGAAAGCCTGATCGGCATTCCGGTGGACGAGCTGGACGGCGACCCCAACCTGATCAGTCTCTGCGTCCTGACCTCTTCGGAGCAGCCGACGGCGGCTCTGAAGTTTGCCCGCTATCTGACCGCGCGAGACCGAGGCCTTCCCGTCTTCAAGAAGTTCGGCATGCGACCGATCGATGGTGACATCTGGGTCGAGAATCCGGAGATTACGTTCTTTTGCGGAGCCATCAACCGTCGCGCAGTGGCTCAGATTGTTGACGAGTTTTCTGACCGGGAAGCCGTCACCGTTAACACGATTTACGACGGGTGTGGAATCCTCACCGGACGGATGAAGGCAATTGATGGACAAAACCCGAACCTGGGTTTTCCCGATGTCTACATGGCTTGCGACCGTTACTACCTGGACAACGTCAAGGAATGGTTCCAGGACGACGCCAACGTTTCCGATGCCGAGATTGTCATTGTCGTGTCGAAGGGCAGCGATCAGGTCAAGTCACTTGAGGACCTGATCAAGCCTGGTATTCGAGTTTCAATCGGTCAGCCCGAGCAGTGCACGATCGGAGCGTTAACCCGGCGACTGCTGGTTGAACAGGGTTTGTACGAAAAACTGAAAGAGAAGCAGACAGCAGATGGCGAAGTTGTCGTCGAAAAGTCTTCTTCAGCGCTGTTGATCCCGGATGTCATCTCCGGACACGCTGACGCCACGGTTGCCTATATCACCGATACGATCGCGACGCGTGAAGGCATCGATATTATCCGAATCAAGTCTCCGCTGAATCTGGCCATCCAGCCATTCAGCATTGCACGTACGAGCGTTCACAAACATCTCGTTAGACGGCTCTTTGCTCGGGTTTCCGAAGCGAAAGATTCGTTTGAGGCGGCCGGTTTCCGGTTTCGGCTTGGTGTGGATCTGAATGGAAGCGGCAACGACACAAAGGAGTCGCCAGCTGCAGTTTCACCGGAAGTCGAGAACGCCTCTGGAATTGAAGCCGGCAAATCGTGAGCTCTTCATCAGAACTGCCAGGGGATCAGGAATCGACGCGTGGTTCCGAAACCGACACCGAACCTGCTGCACTCGGCCACAAACCGAGCGCATCGCAGATTCGCATGTCCAACGTGCTGTTCTATCTGCTGTTTGTGGTCATGGGCGGGACGTATGTCGTACTGATTATAGGCATGTTGCTCGCTGACGCCGCTTACATGGCGGAGAGGACCGTCGATGGATTAACGAGCGAAGGACGTTCGCTGCTGAGTGTGGTTTCCCACAACCCGATCGTCACGGCTCTGGCCGACGAACGTATTCAGTATTCGGTCTGGTTGAGTCTGATTTCATGCTCGATGTCAGCCGTGATCTCCGTGCTGATTGCGATTCCAATGGGCTATCTGATTTCGCGACATGAGTTCCGCGGCAAGAAGTTACTGGACGCCGTCGTCGATATCCCAATCGTGCTGCCGCCACTGGTGATTGGCTTGAGTCTGCTGATTCTGTTTCAGTTTCCGCCATTCCGATGGTTTGCTCGCGATGTGGTTTACCAAGTGCCGTCGGTTGTACTGGCTCAGTTCTCAGTCGCCTGTGCGTTTGCAGTACGCACGATGAAGGCCACTTTCGACCACATTAATCCGCGATGTGAAGACGTCGCCATCACTCTCGGCTGCAGCCGCGCTCAGGCCTTCGGCTGGGTACTGCTTCCGGAAGCGCAACGAGGAATTCTGACGGCATTCACGCTCGCCTGGGCGAGGTCGCTTGGCGAGTTTGGCCCCTTGCTGATTTTTTCCGGCGCGACCCGCATGAAGACCGAAGTTCTTTCGACGAGCGTGTTTCTCGAAATGAACGTTGGCGACATCGAAGCGGCGGTGGCGGTTTCGTTCATTATGGTGATGGCGGCTGTTGTGGTGCTCATCCTGACCCGACTGATCGGGTCGGAGCACCAGGCGATTCACTAACCTACCGACTGCGAATTCATGATCAAGATCGAAAACCTTTCGGTACAGGCCGGAACATTTCGCATAGAGAACGTGTCGCTGACCGTTCCCAGTGGAAAGTACGGAGTGTTGATGGGGAGAACCGGGTCGGGAAAAACGACGATTCTGGAAACCGTGCTCGGACTTCGCAGTTCATCGTTGGGCCGAATCGTGCTGGGCGATCAGGATGTCACGGTCCTCAACCCGGCCGTTCGAGGCGTCGGTTACGTGCCGCAGGACGGTGCTCTGTTTTCGACAATGACGGTGCGCGATCATCTCGACTTCGCCTTAATGATTCGTAAGGCTCCGAAGGCGGACTGCCAGCAGCGAGTCGAAGAACTGGCAACGTTGCTCGGTATCGAATCCCTGCTCGATCGAAAGCCTCACGGACTGAGCGGAGGCGAACGACAGCGAGTCGCGCTCGGGCGCGCGTTGTCCTTTCAGCCAGAAGTGCTTTGCCTGGATGAGCCACTGAGCGCGCTCGACGATGATACTCGACTCAGGATGTGCGAACTGTTGAGCAACGTTCAGAAACAAACCGGAACGACAACTCTGCACGTTACGCATAATTGCGAGGAAGCTGAACGACTTGCAGATTACCTGTTCCGTATCGAAGACGGGCGGATCCAGCAGGTGCGTACGAAGCCTTGAACTCAGCGTCTGCGACGTCTCTCAGTCGCCGTTTGACAGAGTTCGGTGACTTATCCACGCTACGCGTTCTCAGTACGGCAACTCGAAGCGAGATCACAGCATGGTCGTCACCGTGGAGTACACAGCTCAACTAAAGAGAGCAGCGGGCACAGCTCGTGAGGAGTTTGAATTGAGCGAGTCCAGCACGCTGCTCGACCTTGTGAATGCCATCACAGATCGACATGGCGAAGAACTGACTCGGATGCTGAAGTCACCCGACGGAACGCCTCAGTCGACGGTCATCCCGTTCGTTGGTGATGATCAGGCTCGCTGGAGTGCATCGACCGCTCTGAGGGATGGCGTCACCATAACACTCCTTTCGCCAATCTCCGGTGGCTAACCAGACGCTGCTCGATCGAGAGCACAATATTGAGAACACTATGCCTCAACCGCTCCCGCTTAACGACGAAGAAAGGGCCACATACGAGTGGCAGATCCGGGTTGATGACTTCGGCGAAACCGGACAGGAGAAATTGAAGGGGGCCTCGATTCTGGTCTCCCGCGTCGGCGGACTGGGCAGCGTCGTCGCATACGAACTCGCCGCGGCTGGCGTTGGTAAACTGGTGCTCGCTCATGCCGGAAACGTGAAGCACAGTGACCTCAATCGGCAGTTACTGATGACTCACAACTGGCTCGGAAAGCCTCGCGTCGAGTCTGCAGAACGGCGACTGCGGGAATTGAATCCGCGACTCGAGATCGTCGCGGTCGGTGAGAATGTTTCCGAAGAGAACGCTGAATCACTCGTCAGCCAGGTGGACATTGTTGTCGACTGCGCGCCGCTGTTTCAGGAGCGGTTTGCCATGAACCGCCAGGCAATACTGCAGAATAAGCCGATCATCGAATGCGCGATGTACGACCTCGAAGCTCAGATCATGACGGTGATTCCTGGAGAGACTCCGTGCCTGGCCTGCCTGTTGCCGGAACCACCTCCCGAGTGGCGGCGGGAGTTTCCCGTCTTCGGAGCCGTCTCCGGAACTGTCGGTTGCATGGCAGCGATGGAAGCCATCAAAGTGCTGGCTGGCTTCGGTGAACCGCTCGCCGGGTCATTGCTGACGTTCGACCTGCGAAACATGCAGTTTGCAAAACGGCGAGTGCTAAGAAATCCAGAATGCCGAGTCTGCAGCGGCATCTGACACCGCTTGCTTTGCCAGGATCAATGCAGAGGATTCAACCACGAAATACACGAAAACATCTGCTCGTAACCTTTCGTGTATTTCGTGTTTTTCGTGGTTCCTTATTCCTGCTTTGAATTTACTTTCGCGATCGGGATGTTTTGCAGTTCGATGGGGATTTCGACGTTGATCAACAGTGTTGGGGCAACGTAGACGAACTCCCAGTTGTGCGGGTCGGTGGCCAGATCTTTGAAGCGATATTCGACACCGACAGAACCGACTCCCTGGTACAGCGTGGTGAAGCCGCCGTTCGGACCGTGTTGCTTTCCCTCTGGATCGACAAGGTACACACGGTTGTGGAAGACCCAGGTCTGGTGGGACTCGAAGGCGTTGGCTCCGAGATCGTAGTTAACACGTAACTGGATTCGGGCGTAGTGATCTTTCGGGTTGGGGCCCTCAAAGTCGACGTCGTCAACGGTTACGGTGACGCCGCCTCGTCGTCGTGAAACTAGTTTTGATCGACCGAGGTCGCGGAACGAGATCGGTTGCTCGCTGGCCGCGATTAGCAGATTTAGTCTGCCGTGAAGCGAAGCAGAGTTTGCCGCAGCATCTCTCGCGGGAAAGCTGAGTGACAACGTCGCTTCGCGGCCTCCATTGCCCAGCGGGACTTCGATGCTCGCTCCGGAATTGAATGGTTCGAGGACAGTCTTCGAGTCGCTCGTCGCAAGTTCAAAGTCGCTCGTTTGGTACTTCAGAAACAAAGGTCTCAGTCTGGGTTCGCAGAGGACTCGCAGTTGGCTGCTTAATAGAATCCCTTCGTCGTCGCCGACTGCTCGCGGTGTCAACGCTGAAGCATCGATTCGAAATGCCCGGTCGAAACTCGAAACACTTTTGATCGTTTTCGGGGTATGAGGTTGCAGGACGAAGAGGCCGGTCTCCCTCTCGAAGGCGACGGACAAATCATCCGCTTCAACTGTTTGAATGGCTTCCCAGAATGAAACGTCTCGCAGGCTGACACTGGTGCTTTCGCTCAGCCGTGCCTGTGAGAGGTGCTGTAGCGAGATTACGTTGCCGGTTTGTTTCTCGATCTGCTGAGCGAGCCGTGCTGTTGTGAAATCGCCGGCGAGCGAGACACGTGTCGGCTGCAGGGATTGTTCCGCAACGTCGTGTTCCAGACGAACTCGGATACGACGTACGGCCTGCCGGGACGATGGTGACGTCAGCAGGTCCGGGGAAGGGAGCAACGGCAAAACGTCCGTGCCGAGTTCCAGCAACGCCTGCTCGGCTGCGGCTCGAGTGGAGCGGGCCGGAGAGCTGAGTCGTTCGATTTCGGCTCTGACCTGCAGTCGAAGATCGGTCGCAGCAGCAACGGACGATGTCTGCGCCGCAGCGGCTGTCGGACAACTCACAGTCACAATCACGCAACACACAAACGCGTGAGTTAACCGGGCGAGGTTACCGGCGACCGCGGGACGCTCGATAGCCGTACTCGATGGCGAACCAGTCGGCGTATCGCTCTCGCGCGTTCTGGTTGCGGTTGCGCGTGTCATTGACGTGGCCGATCTCGTGGATCAGAACGTTGTTTAAATAGAAGTCGCGAAGCGCGTGTTCCGTCCAGGAAAGTTTCCACAGTTTTCCGTCCTGCGTCCACACGCCACCAAACATCTTTGCTTCGATCACCTGTTCGGGTCGCGGTGGCCGAGTGTAGGTTTCGACAAGAGACTCTTCGATCGGGTAGAGATAAACATTCGGTCCCCACTGCATACCGTAGCAGGGGAAGAGCGAACGTTTGCGTGTCATGCTGGATAGCTCGATGACTTCAACATTCTGTCGATATCGAGCTGGCAATTGTTCGACTCGGTCGATCACTTCTTCGAGCGAAACCGGATGCATGAACCCAACTCCAGGATCTTTACGATAGAGCTGGATGACGTCAGAGTCGGACGGTTCGTACCACTCATCGTGGGCATAGAACAGGTTGCTTCGCTGGCCGCTCTGAGCGCCTCGCTGTCGGAACGCTCCAGCGGGGCGACCACCACTGTCACGTCTGCGTTCTGAAACGTTGCACGGCGTGGTCTGCCGACCCTGGGACTTCTGTCGCTGCTGCCTGTTCCGCGATTGCCGCTTGCTCATTGCCGGTGCCTCGCTGGTTTTGTGGGGAGCGATCTTAGACCACTACTCACAATCAAAGGTCTCGGTGAGCCCTCCATGACATCCGTCTGTCACTCCTGATCTGCAGGGCAATTCCTACCGTGGCGTCGTGATGTTCACTATCCGCCAACTCCTGATACGAACTGCAGGAATCCATAGTGGGTACGACGTGGGAGTTTCGCAAGCTGAACATCGCCGGAGCGACAGATCACTCAGTCCCAACAGGAATACAGACGCAACTCGTGTGTTGTTTGATGGTTGCGCCCTCAGTGAACGCGCGAATGCGTCGCGTCAGACCGCCGGACAACGCCGAATCTCGCAGTGTCTGTCGTCGCAAACCGGGATCTCAGAGCAGGATCCGTCATTCCTGGCTGTTCAGTATCGGTCGGCAGAAAATTGCTGCCGAATTCATCGGCAATCGGCGACAAATCGATTGCCAGGACCTGTCTGGAATAACGGATTCGGCAATTCGCGAAACAATTGCAGGCCGCAGTTCCTGTCTGACCATTCAAATCGGCAGAGATTCAGAGGCGGTCAGAATGCGTAGGGCGAAACACCCAGATCGACGATGCTGCACGCTTCAATGATCTCGATACCAAGTTCTTTGGCCCGGTGTCTGACATCCTCGTCAGCACTGCCCGGATTCAACCAGACTTCGGTGGGCGATATTTTCAGAATTTCGTCCAGCAATTCGAGAGTCAGATTTGGAGGCAAGTAGATAGTCACTCGATCCAGTCCATCGATCGGGACGACACTCAGAGCGGGAAAGGCGGCGAGACCCTCAATTTCGTCAGCGTTCGGGTTCACTGGAAAAACCTCGTAACCCTGCTGCAAATGGGCTCGCACAGAAATGTTGCCGTATTTGCTGCGGTCGCGACTCGCTCCCACCACGGCGACTGTTGGACGGATTGTCATGAAGCTCGCCCTGTTTCTGACGAAAGCTCTTTCGTCAGCAATTCATGCAGCGCGTCAAGTGCCTGCGGGATGACCTTGGCTTCGCCGAGGATCGGCATGAAGTTGGTATCGCCGTTCCAGCGAGGAACGATGTGCCAGTGCAGGTGGCCGGGAAGTCCGGCTCCGGCAACGCGACCGAGATTCAAACCGACGTTGAAACCGTCTGGCGAGATCACGTTTTCCAGCGACCCGATCATCTTTTGCAGGAGGTGGTTCGTTTCGAGCAACTCGGCATCGTTGAGGTCGCGCAGGTCAGCCTTGTGTTCTCTCGGAGCGATGAGCAGGTGACCGTTGTTGTACGGAAACCGGTTGAGCACGACGATCGAGTGCTCGCCGCGCAGCACGACAAGGTTCTTCGGGTCGTTGGCCGAATCGTCATCACGATAGCCGCACAGGAAGCAGGACGCCTTCAACGGCTGAGAACCCTTCGGCTCTGAATTCTGCACGTAAGCAAGTCGCCAGGGAGCCCATAGTTGCTGATGAGACACGATACGCTCCTGTAGGGAAGTGGCTTAAGTGCATCAGTTGCGGGACGTCGTCGTAACGGCTCATCACCGATGGTTAAGGAATCAGGATCACCTGGCCCGGCTGGAGCACCGGGTCGTTGTCGAAGACGTTTGCTGTTTTTAATGCTTCAACGGTCACTCCGAACTTTCGGGCAATGCTGGTCAGCGTTTCTCCCGCCTGGACGTCGTGGTAGGTCGAAGTCGATTTCGGCGTCGGCACTGTCAGAACCTGACCGACAGCCGCATCCGGTACGTTAGTCAGACTGCCGGCTGGCGAATTCTTCTGGAACGTTGAAGGTGGCATGCGGCCTGGGACTTGCTGGTCAGGAACACGCAACGGAGCGGGATTGGCCGGCACCAATGTTGGCTGCTGAAACTGCGACGATGGAAATCCGTGGCCTGGCGGCATTGTCGGTGGCGGTGGCCCATACCACATTGGACGGCAACCGGAGATGGTAACAGCGGCCAGCGACAGCACGACTTGTTGCCAGATCGGAACGTGCCGTACGGCAGAATACTTACGCGAATATCGCATCGCTGAGTCACTCCTTTGCTACGGTAACACCTGCATCCGGCAGGAATTTCTATGGGAAAGGCTGGCAGTGGGTAGGTTGGTCGAAGTCAGCATTTCAACTCAATCGGAAGCTCATCGATCTTTGCGGCACAGATGAAATCGTTCTCTGAAAGTCCGCCGACCGCATGTGTCCAGAGTTCTATCGTCACATTGCGGTACTGCTCCAGATGGAGA
>JAQBWV010000090.1 GCA_027624335.1 Planctomycetota bacterium | reverse complement strand
CAGCGTCCAATGAATCGATGGTGCGTCGAGACGCACCCTGCATGTACTTCCGACTTCCCCTTTGGAGCTTTCCAGTCGATGACGCTTCTGACTGTCAGAACACGACTGCCATTGATCGAGCCACCGCGACGACGCTCCGAGCGTCGTTACGCGACTCGCATCATGATGCTGGCGACCATTCTCGCCTCATCACTGACGACCACAAACCGCGCCGACGCTCAGGTCGTTCCGAACTACGGCCAGTTCCAGCCGCTGAATCAGTACCTGCCGCCGGGCCTCGCTGGACAATGGTCAGCGATGGCTGGCAAAGGTGCGAACTGGGCACAACCGATCCGGATCATTCTTGACGGGGAAGGTGACGTCTCTGTTTATCACAGCCGTCCCGTGCAGGCAGCGACGCTTCCATCGCCCGCTCAACTGGGAGTCCATGTCGGTCATCTGTACCGGCTTCGCATCAGCAACATGCCTGATCTGCCTGGCGTCGAACTATTCCCGACGATTGAAATCCTCGACCGCCTCCACCCGCCAACCGGACAGAAGCACGATTTTCCGATCCCGATTTACCTGGCCCGAGACGACGTCGATTCGGCGCTCGACGGGAACCTTGTCACGCGAGTCGTTTACGTCGAACAGCCTCAACTGGCAGCGCCATTCGAACTGGACGACTCGACCAGGGTCCGCACACTCCTGCCCGCTCAGAACGTGCTTGAGCAGGCCGACCGATATGGTCGACCCGTGGTCATCGTTCGCATCGGTGGCCGACAGCCCTCAATGCATGGTGAACTGCCGACGTTCTACGGAACAGGTGGATTCGTGTCAGAATCGCGACCGAGTCCGCCTCCAACGGTAGATGCGGCGGCAATTAACCCTGACCAACCTGCTGAACTGAAATCTTCCAGTCCGCTGAACAGAGGCACTGCCGAATGATCGCCACGACTCGCCGAACATTGTTGCCTTTCGGAATCGTCGTTTGCATTGCCGCTGCCGTCACGGGCTGCAATTCACCGCTTGGAAAACTTTCGCCGCTGAACCGCCTGTCTTCCGGTTCTCATGGCTTTACCTGCTGCGGCACCGAGAGTTGCTCGCATGCAAGTCCTGCTCCCCAACGTCAACCTGAAGTAACCTCCAGGCATGGCTCCGGCACGACACCTGACGCGACACACCACAACAGCGGACAGACGAGTAATCCGATTTCGTCAATGTTCATGACAAACCGTTCGACCAACCTGAAACGGGGACTATTCTCGTGTGGCGAAGTAACCCGACAGACCACTCAGATTCGATCGCAGAACCACGCTGCAGAGCCGCGACAGTTTCCGGGTGAAGAGTCTGCAGGGGTCGCGAGAGTTTCACCATCAACGTCGAATGCCGTTACGACCTATCATGCACTCAACCCGCTTCCCGGTCTTCCGATTCCTGAATTCGACCTCGCGGATGGGCCGATCAGACAGGCCAGCGCGGTTAGTTTTTCGTACTCAGAACCTCGAGTAGCGATTTCTGAAACCGGACAGGCCGTTTACGAACCAGACGATTCGCGTTTACTCGGCAAGCCGCACGAGCAATTCCCTGACGAATATCTGCTGGACGGCGGCGATCGCGACCACCCTGTCCATTACCAGGGACAGTACCGCGACGGGCTGGAAACAGAAGACACCATTGGTGAGTACCTCGACCACACCGGTAAGCCGCACACTAAGGCAACGAATCAAGTTGCGATCTACTCTCCCAGATTCGCGTCCGTTCGCGCGGTGACGACGCCATCAGGAGACACTGCTATCCGGCGGCTGGCCGGGATGCACGAAACGACTCGGGATTCGGGCGTCAGTAGTCGCGTTGGCCCGCTTCGGCACACCGAATCTCTGCGACTCAGTGGCATCCGCGTCCGGAGTCGGGCGAGCGGCATCAACACTCGCGAAGGACAGTCGGGCACGATTAACGTCGCCGCCCTTAACTCTCACACAAAATTGCTGAATATCTCTGAAGACTTCTCGTATTTCCTGCGAGGGGAGATTCAGCAATCAGACGAGGCTCGCCTGGCGGCGGGAATCGAAGCCGCCGTCGCATGGACCCGCGATCAGAATCCTGTGCTGATGGCTCAGCTTGACTCACTGCACGAAGTGACCGTGAAGTTTCGGCTGGCCGAAATGGTCGGCGTCGAAGACCCTCGCAAAGATCCGGGTCGACTGGAAATCGTCAAGGTTGCCAACCGCTCAACGGCTAAACCTGGCGACATCGTGACCTTTGCTATCCGGTACGAAAACAAAGGCGAACGCGAAGTCACCGACGTCCGCATCGTCGATAATCTGACGCCGCGACTTGAATACATCGAAGATTCAGCAACGTCCGACCGCGATGGAGACATCACCGTTCAGGACAACGAAGAAGGCAGTCTGGTGCTGACGTTCAAACTTGACGCACCACTGAAGGAAAAGACCAGCGGCGTGGTGACCTTCCAATGCCGCGTTCGCTGATGCCGGAAACGCCCCGCTGACGCGACCTTAAGCCGAACAACACTGTGAAACCAGGAATTGGATTCCCGCGAATCCGACCCGCCACTCAACGTGAGTGGCGGGTTCTTTCTATTTATCGCCGTTGACGATTTGCGAATCGTCATCTTCAAATGAGCCTGTGGGACGGGCCACCTGTCACCCACCTGGGCGAATTAATTCTTCACGATCCACAGATTGCGGAACACGACCGGGTTGCCGTGGTTCTGCAGGAACAATGCTCCGGGCTTCTCGTCCGTTTGCCGACCGCCCGGCGTCGGTTTAGCCAGCTCCCGTTTGTTGTGAATAATAACGCCATTGTGCCGAATCGTCGTGACGCCGCCGGCAACACGTTTGCCGTCCTTGTCGAACTTCGGAGCGGTGAACTCGACGTCGTAAGTCTGCCATGACAGGGGAGGCAGGCACATATTCACGTCCGGTCTGGAAATGCTGTATATGCCGCCGCACTCGTTGTCTTTGCCCTCCAGGCCGAACGAGTCGAGCACCTGACACTCGTACTGGTCCAGCAGGTACATCCCGCTGTTGCCACGACCCTGCCCCGAGGACTTAGGCATGTACGGCGTGCGGAATTCCAGGTGCAGCGTGAAGTTCTGGAACTTCTCTTTTGTTCGGGCTTCGACACCCAGATATTTGTGTTCCCCCTCTTCGACGAGCTTCCCACTTTCCCACGCATCGAGGTTCGAACCGTCAAACAGAACGACGGCTCCAGCCGGCGGTCTGGCTCCCAGCGTTGGCGACTTGCGTTCGACTTTTTTTCCTTCAACTTTGGCGAGTCCGGCTCCTCCCGTTACTACGCCGTCAGCAATCTGACCGACCCAGTTAGTCCCGCTCAGTTTTGTAACGCCGCCAGAAGTTTCTCCTGAGAGCTTCGTCGGCGTGCTTTTGTCCCAGCCAGCACCGGGCAGACCACCTGCCAGAACGACGGCGTCAAACTTTCCGTCGCCGCGAGCGATGACCTGAATGCCGACTTTCTGATCGCCGATTGTTCCTTCGTATTCGCCCTGCACGGCGAAGTCCGGACCCGCTTTCGCTGGATCGGTAAATGCTTCGCCGCCGGCTCCAAAGACGGTTGTCGCCGCGAGCGCGAAGGCTGCGCCGAGGGCACTGGTAATTCTCATCGGTTGCTTCTCCTGACGGATGTAGTTGTGATGTGAGCTGCCGTGAAGTCGGGCAACATCGCTGGATGCATTTTTGCAGGCAGCATTTCAGGGATTTCCCCATCTCGCCACAACCGAAGCAGGCATTGCGACTCAGGAGACACAGCATGGCTGGTCAGATTCAGGTCTCGCGGTTTACTGTCGATGTCACCATTCCACTCGGACATCGGTGCATGGGTCTGTTGCCGACGAAGTCGAAAGAAATCGTCGACCCTCTGCAGACTCACGGCATTGTTTTGCTGAGCGATGATGAACCGATCGTGATCGTCGCGGTTGACTGGTGCGAAATCCGCAACGAATCCTACGAACGCTGGCGGGAAGTCATCGCCAAAGCGGTGGGAACAAAGCCTGTTCGAGTTCTGCTCAGCAGTCTCCATCAGCATGACGCTCCAGTGGTCGACGGTGGAGCCGAGAACCTGCTCAATCGAGCTGGCTTGAACGGTGAGTTGTTTGACTTCGCATTTCATGAGGACTGTGTCCAGCGCGTTGCAGCGGCGGCCAGAGACTCCCTCGAAGACGCCACGCCAGTAACCCATCTGGGACTCGGTAAAGCTAAAGTCGAAAAGGTCGCTTCCAACCGCCGCATCGTGAACGCGGATGGGCGAGTCTCGTACAGCCGAGGCAGCAGTTCCGGTGGCAGTCCTGCCATGGCCGAAGCACCGGACGGGCTGATCGATCCGTGGCTGCGGACGATCAGTTTCTGGAACGAGCAACAGCCACTGGTCGCGCTGCACAGCTACGCCACTCACCCGATGAGCTACTACGGACGAGGCGGCGTGACATACGACTTTGTCGGCATGGCTCGCGAACGTCGCCGGCGAGACAACCAAAAGGTCCATCAGATTTACGTTTCCGGCTGCAGCGGAGATGTCACCGCTGGACGATACAACGATGGTTCGCAGGCCAGTCGGGAACTACTCGCTCACCGCATTTACGAAGGAATGACCGCCGCCTGGCAAGCGACCGAGAAAACTCCCATCGGTGAAATTCGATTCCGATCGACGTCGCTGGAGCTTCCGTTCAGGACAGAAGATCGCTTCTCAGCCAGTTACCTGCTGAACCGGATCGAGGACGATTCGGTCGAGATCCGCCAGCGAATTCACGCGGCGATGACGCTCAGCAGTCGGCAGCGGGTGATCAGCGGTAAACCGATCGATCTGCCTGTCATCGATCTGGGGCCTGCCCGGATCGTGCTGTTTCCGGGCGAAGCCTTTGTCGGTTATCAGGTACTTGCTCAGGAAATGAAGCCGGAGTTGTTTGTTCAGTCGATCGGCTATGGAGAGTGCTGGCCGGGCTACATTCCGACCGATTCGTGCTTCGAAGACCGCTTCGAAGACATGTGGCTGTGGGTCGGTCCGGGCTGCGAATCCAGAATCCGCAAGGCTCTGTCTGAAGTGCTGTAGCACGGGTTTTGCCGGTCGAAGTTGCTGGCTGACTGTACTGACCGGAGGTATTCTTCGTCCTCACATGGTTCACTCTTTCCGACAAGCGTGGGCTGGTCCGTGACTTCAACAGTGCTGTCGCACATTGAAGACTTTCGTCACCCGGACCATGGTAGAACAAATCAAGGAGCACAGCATGGTTGATCACTATCTTGACGACGAAGCCATGGTCGCTGCGGAACAGGACCTGTTTGACAGCCACGCTTTGCAGCATCCTGTCAGCGATCTGCCGGAATTGAGGCCAGTTGTCACGTTGCCTCTGACGGCGACCGTCGCTGACGCCATTCGATCAATGACTGACTTGCGTGTTGGCATCATCCTGATTGTTGAGAATGAAAAGCTCGTTGGTGTCTTCAGCGAGCGGGACGTGTTGGTCAAGGTCGCCGGTGCAGGAGTTCTCATCAACACGGCAGCGGTCTCCGTGGCGGATCTGATGACGTCGAATCCGCAGACACTTCGAGAGAGCCACGAACTTGTTTACGCTTTGAACCTGATGTCAGTCGGCGGTTTTCGTCACGTTCCGATTGTGGACGACGGTGGTCGACCGGTTGCTGTGATTTCGATGCGAGACATCGTCGAGTACATCGTCGCACTCTTTCCGGATGAAGTTCTCAAACTGCCGCCCAGCCCGGACAGTACAATCACGCAAAATCGAGAAGGTGCGTGAACACCGCCACTTCTTCCTCCTGCAGATGTGAATGGCGACGATGCACAATCACGCTTACGTCGAACGTCTGGTCAATCTGCTCGACCCGACGGGCAACACGATCTTCAACATGAGCGCTGCTGAAGCTATTGAGCAGGTCGGCAGCGGAGACGCTCAGAAGGTCCGCGGAATTGATGGACAGTTCGCGCTGCTTCATCGTGATGGAAAACGCATTCGGATGGCCCGTTCGATCGGACGCCCGATGCGGTATTTCCTCGCCAAGCTGATCGATGGACCGTGCCTGGTCGTCGCCGAGCGGATTGACGAGATCGCCGCGTGGCTGAAGCAGGCGGGTCTCGACGATCAGTTTCACCCTTCGTACACGCGAATGGTACCGGCTCATCACATCGTGGAACTGGCTCTCGTCGGCTGCCCGGATCCGAATCCGACACTGACCCGCTACTTTGATCCGCAGCGAAACTGCCTCGGAACGGATCTCAATCAGATCGGCAAGGCCTACATCGGCGCTCTGACCGAAGAGTGTTCCAAGTGGCTGGACGGGATCAACGGTGCGAATCCGCAGGCTCCGATCGGAGTCATGTTTTCCGGAGGCGTCGATAGTGGCACCCTGCTTCTAGTGCTGTACCACGTAATGCGACAAAAGGGATTGAACCTGTCGCGACTGAAAGCTTTCACCCTGTCAGCGACGGACGAAACTGATCCTGAACAACTCAGCCCCGACGCCCAGCAGGCAGCACGCTTCCTGGATGACGTCGACCTGAGCATGTTTCTGGAAGTCGTCGACGTGCCGAAAAGTTCGCTCGACTATGTAGAAGCGATCCGGATTACTGAAGATTACAAACCGCTCGACATTCAGTCGGCCACGATGGGCATTGCTCTGTGTCGAGCCATTCGCAAACAGTATCCGGACTGGATGTTTCTGGCCGACGGAGACGGTGGCGACGAGAACCTCAAGGACTACCCTATCGAAGAGAACCCCGAACTCACGATCCGCAGCGTGCTGAATAATCAGATGCTGTATCACGAGGGTTGGGGAGTCCACGCCATCAAGCACTCGCTGACGTACTCTGGCGGACAGAGCCGCGGTCACGTGCGAACCTCGGCCCCGGCCAGGCATTTCGGTTTCAGCGGATTCAGTCCGTTCGCCCTGCCTAACGTCATCGAGGTCGCCGAAGGAATTCCGTTCATCGAGCTGACTGAGTGGGACCACGGAAAGCTTTACAACCTGAAAGGCGAAGTTGCGCGCCGAGGCGTCGAGGCCATCACCGGCATCACAATGCCTGTCTTCGAAAAACGTCGCTTTCAGCACGGAGTCGTCGACAGGCAATCGTTCGACGATGTGTTCCCGACAGATGAACTCGCCTACCGCACGGCCTTCGCAGAAATCTTTGGAGCAACTCGCTGAGGAAAACAGCGTGCGACACCCGGGAACTCTGGTCTGAATGAAAAGACTGCCAGGCCAGCCAGTCACGAGCCGCGCATAGAAAAGGCCTGTCCGGAATTCCGGACAGACCTCTCGATCTGGAAAGATGCCTCTTACTGAAGATCAGTCCGCGTAGAAGCGGGTCAGCTCTTCAACAGTCAGCGGCTCCTGGATGGAATCGCTGGTCAGGCGGGCACGAACCCGGTGGTTACCTTCTTCAGCTCCCTGGATATGAATCTGGAAGACTGCTGTCTTGCCAGGTTCCAGTGCAGCGAGCGAGCGGAAGACGACCAGACCGCTTTCAGCAATGTGCGCTGTCGGACCTTTGACATTGATCAGCTTGACGCCGTTCGGAAGCTCGAACGAAAGGCCCACATTCTGAGCTTCTTTCGATCCTTCGTTGCGGACTCGTACTTCGTAAGCCGTTTCCCGGCCAATTTCGACGGGATCATCGAGGTCCAGAACTTCCAGCACCAGAGACGCGGTACCTTCGATCTTCGTGTCGACTTTTGCTTCTGCCACGGCGCCATGTTCAGAGATGGCTCGGGCGACGTGTGCAAAATCGCCGAGAGCGATCGGCTTGAGTTTCAGACTCAACTCGATCGACTCATTCGGGCTAACGCTGCCGATGAACCAGCTTACCGTGCGGTTGGTCGAGTCATACTTTCCGCCTCGGCTGGCAAAAAGATACTCAAAGCCCTCCGGAACAACGTAGATGGCTCGAACGTTATTGGTAACAGCCTGACCGTCGTTGGCCACCGTTAATGAGTATCTCGCGTCGCGACCAACGTATCGCAAAGCCGGTCCGTCGACCGCCAGTTTCAGGCTCGGGGCCAGAACAGAAATCGCCGCACTGGCGCTCTGACGCAGTTCCGTTCCCGAAGTCGCTTCAACGCTGACCTTCTGCGAACCGCCAATCAGCGCGGTCAGTGAAAGTCGAACGCTACGCTGTTCGCCAGGATTCAACGAACCCAGATCCATCTTCAGACGCTTGCCTTTCGGATGTTCCAGTCCTTCAGGAATATTGACTTCCAGAATGACGCCATGAGCGACACCTGTCCCAGGGTTTGACACCGTCACAACATGCGACGCGGATTCACCCACCATGACTTGCTCAGGACCCTGCATGACAAGTTTCAACAACGGCTCTTCGACGGCCAGCAGCATCGTGGCCGCTGACGAGTATCGTACGTTGGCATTGGCAGTCAGTTCGCCACGCTGACTGGGGATCAACGTGACGTGGATCTCCCGCTCTTCGCCGGCGTCGAGCGTCGGAAATGTCCAGGCAACAGAAGTCTCCGCCGAGACAGGTTTCGGACTCGCTGCGGTCAGACGAACGCTGCGAGGAAAGTACGCTTCGACCACAACTTCCGAAGCGCTGGCCTGGCCTGAATTGCTTACAGTCAGCAACAAATCACATGGCTGACCAACATTGATGTCAGACTGTCTGGTCCAACGCGATTCAATGTGCGGCGAGTTTTGAGTGAAGTTGACGAATCCGGCCACCTGACCCGGACTGGAAGCAGCACCAGTCTGCGGTGCTCGGTCCTGTCTTAGAACCGGCTGCCGAGCGGCGACTGGCTCGCGTTCAAAGATGGGAGCATCAAGTTCCAGTGGTTCAGTCGAAACTTCAGTCGGCAACAGTGGGGCACCTGTGGATCCGCTGGTCTGAAGGATTGGCTGGCCAGCGGCGTTCCCTTGCGCATAGTCTGCCTGAACGACACCACTTCGAGACGGTTCCGTAACGAAGCCGCCTGACGGGAGAATTCCCGTGTTTCGAACTGCGGCCTGCGTAGCTCCAGCCTGTCGAACAGCAGTGTCCGTTGACCGGTCAATGCCGTTGGAAACCGATCCTGGACGGATCGAAGGTGGGCGAGGAGTCGCCAGCAACTCGCGTGACGGAGATTTTGCGGAACTGCCGATCGGCGGCGGAGCAGTCCCGAACAGTTCTCGGTGGTAATTCTGAAGCCCGGTCGCAGACGGTTGAGGCTCTTCCTGCTGATCAGTTGACCGAGTGCGCTGATAACGCAGAATCGCGCCGCTGTTGTCAGACCTGGCTGGTGATTCCTCGACGGCGGCAGCATCGCCCGATCCTCGACTGAGGAAGTTCAGTCGGCTCAACGAGTTCGACGGCTGATTGGGGAGGCTGTACGTATCTGACGGCGCTTGATCCTGAGCGACTCCCGCTGTCAGCGCAAGCATCAGAACCCCCAGAGCCGTCAGGCACCAAAATAGTTTTCGCATGCTTCCATTTCCTTCCAGATCAATTCACATTAGCGTATTTTAGATCCACGTCTCCGACAGTTATCTGCCGAAGTCTGCGACGCAGGAGTTCGCGTGCAGCCTGCGCGGCGAGATACTTATCGTGCGTTATCGGTAATGCGAATTGCTCAGCATGAGCCGATTCTGCCGGTTGTTCCGATCCGGAAGAACGGGGAGTATGCGATGTCTGGGGCGACGTAGTTCTGAAATTGATACTTGTCAGAATTCATGATCTGAGGCAAAGGCGCCAAGACGCGGAGTTTCGCAAAGAGCTGCTCCTAAACTCGCGACCTCACTGACATCACGGCGACAATCACTGACTTTTCCAATGGCTGTATTTGTCTTTGCGTTCCTTTGCGTCTCTGCGTCAGCCATCCGAATACCGGTCCTTATTCACGGGATCTGCACCAGGACCATTTCGTGTTGGCGCGAGCGACTGGTGTCGGTTGGGATTTTCCCGACTCGCGCTCATCCGGGTTCGACGATTGCTCGCGGTTTGTTAGATTCCGTGCGATGAAAGCATCGCGGAATGTTTTCGCACGCTGTGGTTGCTTCAGGGAGGAAGCCGCGTGTTTCTAACTCGTTCAATTCGACAGAAGATGGTCTTTGGCCTGAGCCTTGTCATGGTCATGCTGGCTGTGCTTTCGCTGAGCGGACTGTGGGGGCTGTCTTCGTACCGTAGTCTGGTGAACGATCCGGCGATTGATGATCGCTCCGCGGCATCGGCGGCCGATGTGACTCGTGCTGTCGCAAGGCTTCGCTGGACTCTGCCTCAAAAGGGTGGGCAGGTAATAGAGACGTTTGATCGTGGCGAGCTTCTGGTGCGACTCGACCGGGCGCACGATGAATGCGCTCGCTATCAGAGGCGACTTAATGAACTGCCAACAGCGACGCACCTTCAGTACGCCGTCACCTGGCAGATGATCGGTGAGATCGAGCAGCGGCTGTCGAAAATCACTCAGTGGTTGCGAGAACCAGACGGCGACAAAGGGAGCGACGACCTGCAGGCGGAACTGGAACGAGTCGAGTACGCAGCAGCCGAACTGGACGAAATTCCCGACGGTTTGCGAGATCGACTGCGGGAAGCTCGTCACGATTACCGTTTCAGCTTTGTTCTGATTTCGGTTTGCAGCGGCGTCGTTGTACTACTGCTCGCAGCGCTGGTCAGGTTCGGCTGGCGACAAATCTTTCAGCCGATCAACGCCATGCACCAGGGGGCACGGCGAGTCGCTCAAGGGGATTTTGATTACCGGATCACCGTCGAGTCTGATGACGAGATGGGCGAACTCGCCGAATCGTTCAACCTGATGACCGAGCGTTTTCAGGAGACAGCAGGCAATCTCGATCGACAGGTGCAGGACCGCAGTCGGCAACTGGTTCGGTCCGAGCGGCTGGCGAGTGTCGGGCTTCTGGCGGCTGGAGTCGCGCACGAAATCAACAATCCGCTTTCGGCCATCCGCTGGGCAGGCGAGTCGCTCGAATCGAGATTCGCTGAGTTGCTCGCCGACGCTCCCGATGATGAAGCGGCAGTGGTGCAGCAGTACGTGGCGATGATTCAGTCCGAGTCCGAGCGTTGCCAGGAAATCACAAAACGACTGCTGGATTTCTCGCGGAATCACGACTCCGCAAAAACACAGCAGGACGTTGGTTTCATTCTTCGCGAAGTGCTCTCGCTGATCACGCACATGAAAAAGTACCGCGAATGCCGGGTCGAATTCGATCGACAGGAGCCGTGTGAAATTGAAATCAGCGGCCCCGAGATCAAGCAGGTTGCGTTGAACCTTGTGGCCAACGCCCTCGATTCGACCGCCGCGACCGGGACTCTTCGCGTCGAGATTTACGAGCAGATCGACTGGGTGGAGATTCTCTTCACCGACAACGGCAGCGGCATGAGCCAGGACACGATCGACCATCTGTTCGAGCCGTTCTACACAACCAAACCAACTGGCGAGGGAACGGGACTCGGGCTTTCAATCAGCGACCGGATCATCGGCGATCATGGCGGGACGATCGAAGCTCGCAGCGATGGTGAAGGGCTGGGCAGCACATTCACCGTCCGCCTGCCGAGGAAGCAGTCCAATTCGGTCGGAAACGACACCAGCCGTGCGGAAGAACTGGTCCGAGCGATCGCCGTGCGTTGATTCGCGTCTGGCCAGGCCGCCGCTATTATCTGCCTCTTCAGTCTGCCTCTTCCGGCGCAACGTGCTGAAGAGTTTCAACGCAGACAACTCTGAGAAAAGAAGAGTCCCCGTGCCGCTGCGATGTTCACCTTTGCGATCTCTGCGTTCAGAATCCCAACCTGGATAAATGGCACTTCTGTTCGCGGTTTCGTTTTGAATTGATTGATGGAGGAGCCGCCCCGTGGCGCAACAATGTTATCTTTGCGTGGATCTTGGAGCTGAAAGCGGTCGCGTTCTGGCGGGTCTGTTCGATGGTTCCACCGTCCAGACTCGGGAATTGCATCGGTTTCGAAATGGCCCGGTTTCCGTCGGTGGGACACTTCGCTGGGATCTGGTGAATCTCTGGCGGGAAATCCAGACCGGCATGGCGAAGGGTGCCACCGAATCTGGCGACACGATTCAGTCGATCGGCGTCGACACGTGGGGCGTCGATTTCGCGTTGCTTTCGGAAACGGATGAGCTGCTCGGGCTGCCGTACTGCTATCGAGATTCGCGGACGGACGGGCTGATGGAGCACTCGTTTACTCAAGTGCCGCGAGCAGAAATCTTTGCACAAACCGGCCTTCAGTTCATGGAGATCAACACGCTTTACCAGCTCGTCGCGATGAATCAGAAGAATCCAAAGTTAATGGAGCAGGCGGCGACGTTTCTGATGATTCCGGACTTTCTTAACTGGCTGCTGTGTGGGAGCAAAGTGGTCGAATTCACCAACGCGACGACGAGTCAGTGCTTCAACGCGACGACTCGCGATTGGGCCCACAGCATGCTCGGCAAGCTTGGTCTTCCCACGCAGATGTTTCCGAATGTTGTCGATCCTGGCACGAAACTCGGCACGCTCAGAGAGGACGTTGCCCGGCAAGCCAATTGCAAACGATTCGACGTCGTCGCTCCTGCCACGCACGACACGGGGTCGGCAGTGGTCGCCGTGCCGACTCAGAAAACGGGATCGTCGAACTGGGCTTACATCAGCTCGGGCACCTGGTCGCTGATGGGACTTGAAGTTCCGACCGCGAACGTTTCCAGGCGGGCTCTGGAGCTGAACGTCACCAACGAAGGCGGCATCGACGGCACGTATCGACTTCTCAAAAACATCATGGGGCTGTGGCTCGTGCAACAGTGTCGAGCTTCTTTCGAACGCCAGGGACGCTCGTACGACTACGCCACGCTGACGCAACTGGCGAGCGAAGCTCCAGCGTTTGGATCGATCATCGACCCGGATGACAGCCGGTTCCTCAGTCCGGATGACATGCCATCGGCAATCGCCAGCTGGTGTCGCGAAACCGGACAGCCGGAACCTGACACCGATGGCCGAATGGTGCGATGTTGCCTGGAGAGTCTCGCTCTGAAGTACCGACAGGTTTTGCGCTGGATGGAAGAACTCGAAGGAACAGCGGTCGAGGTGGTACACATCGTCGGCGGCGGAACGAAGAATGAACTGCTGAACCAGTTCACAGCCAGCGCCTGTGGATGTCCCGTCGTTGCCGGACCCGAAGAGGGAACCGGCATGGGTAACATTCTCATTCAGGCCAGAACGGCCGGAGAAATCGGATCACTCGCCGACATTCGACAGGTTGTTCGGGCGTCGTCAGAACTGAAACACTACGAACCGGCGGATCGAGACGCATGGAACAACGCCGCTGGGAAACTCGACGACTTCAGAAAGCAACTCCGCAAATAATCACCGCCGCTCGACGACGGAAACAGAGGAAAGTACTGCGATGGGATTTTTCAAGAAGCTCAAGGGAGCACTCCAGAAGACGACGGCGCTATTGCGAACGGACGTGCGTGATCTGTTCAGAGCTGGAGAGATTCTGGATGAGTCGAAGCTCAAGGAATTCGAGAAGCGGCTGTTGTTGTCCGACATGGGTTTCGCAGCTGCCCAGGCCATCGTGACGGAAGTTCGCGAAAAGCACGGCGGGCGAACGGTCATCGTTGATGCCATCTGGGAGACAGTCAAAGACAAACTTCGCTCACTGCTGAAGGGCGACTTCGACGTTCGATACGACACTGATGACCCGGTCTCACCGCTGAATCTGCAGACCGATGGCCCCACAGTCATTCTGGTTTCAGGCGTTAACGGCGTTGGCAAGACAACGTCGATCGCCAAGCTGGCGAACCTGATCCAGAAATCCGGCAGGTCGGTGCTGCTGGCTGCAGGTGACACGTTTCGGGCAGCGGCCGTCGAGCAACTCACCATGTGGAGCGATCGGCTTGGTTGTCGAATCGTGACGAAACCAGCCGGTACCGATCCCGCCAGCGTCGCTTACACCGGTTGCGACGAGGCCGTGAAGGAAGGCGTCGATGTGATCATCATCGACACCGCCGGTCGGTTGCAGACGCATCAGAATCTGATGGACGAACTCGAGAAAATTTACCGCGTCATCGCCAAACGAATTCCCGGTGCCCCTCACGAAGCATTGCTGGTTCTTGACGCAACCACCGGGCAGAACGGCCTGAGCCAGGCAAAGCACTTTTCCGAGGTCGTTGAGTGTTCCGGATTGATCCTTGCCAAGCTGGATGGCTCGGCCAAAGGCGGAGTCGCGGTCGCGATCCGTCAAACGATGGGAATTCCCGTAAAGTATGTCGGAGTCGGCGAGCAGATCGACGACCTCGAAGTTTTTGATCCGGACAACTTTGTCGATGCACTGATCGACAAGGAAGCCTGACAAACACGTCGTCGTTTATTTTCACCAGGAGATTCTCACTGTGAGTTATTTGAATCGTGCCATGCTTCGCGTCACCGTGATTCCTTCCCTCGTCGTCTTCCTGCTGAGCTCAGGGTCGTTGACAGCGGCTTTGTTCTGGAAAGAGTACAGGAGTGGAATCCTCTGGCTGGAACCAGCGTTCGTTGATCCGGGAGGGCCGGATCAAGCGCCGTCGGATGCGATCATCCTGTTTGATGGGAAGAGTCTCGACGCCTGGAACGGCGGAGAACAGTGGATCATTGCCGACGGTGCGGCAACCACGGCGAAAGGCGGTATCAGCACGAAAGACAAGTTTGGCGACTGTCAGTTGCATCTCGAATTCGCCACGCCGTCCAAAGTCACCGGGAACGGTCAGGGCCGAGGCAACAGTGGCGTTTATCTGATGGGACAGTACGAAGTGCAGGTTCTCGACTCGTACGACAACACAACGTATTACGATGGCCAGTGCGCTTCGATCTACAAACAGACTCCTCCGATCGTCAACGCGTGCCGGAAACCAGGCGAGTGGCAAACGTACGACATTATTTTTACGGCCCCCCGGTTCACGGACGACGGCGCTGTCCTGTCACCAGCTTATGTGACAGTCCTGCAAAATGGAGTGCTGGTGCAGAACCATTTCGAATTACTCGGTGGCACGTCGTACGTCGCTCCTCCGAGTTACAAGAAGCACGGCGAACGAGAATCCATCTCGCTGCAGTTTCATGGAAACGCGACGCGCTTCCGTAACATCTGGATTCGAGAGAACGTCCATACGCCGGTCGGCGAGCAGCTTGGCGGTCGCCCTGACGAACCCGCGACGGCCGAAGATGCCTGACATCTTTGAGGGATGAGAAGCGATTGACCCGAAATGGATGGGTCAGCATCTGCTTTTCAGAACTTTCCTGATGTATTGAGGTGGTTTTCTGGATTCAAAGCCGGCTCTGTGGTCTGCGTTGATCCGACGGTCAATGACTGATAAAGTTGCCCGTTCGCGCACCGACCAACAGGTCGGTGTCTTTCGTTTCACAACTCAAATTCACAGGTGCCCGGCACCGCGTTTTTCAGATTACTGAGGAGTCTGCCCGAGATGGGGACAAAGAGAACTGGTAAAGGTCGTCGAAAGATCGGGAGCCGAAAGCGCCGCATGCGAGCTAAGATCCGACACCGTAAGAAATAGTGAGCAGCTGCCGGGTTGAATCCGAAACATTTCTCCGACGTATCGAACGTGTTCAGGAACGATCGAGAGAGACATTTGGACAAGCGTTTTCCCGATGCTGATTTGATACACCCTGCCGACGTGATTCGTTCAGAACAGCAAATCCTGATATCTGAGACAGAACAAGCCCCAGTGGAACTTCAGACCGTTTTCGGTCGTTGTTCCGACGGGGCTTTTCATTGCGCGCAAATCCGGATCAGGGTGCAGGGTACGACCTGAGCTGAGTTCAAGGCTGTTGGACTTCACCCGCCTCTACGGTTGCCATTCGTGGCTGCACTGCTCGCAGCGGAAGCCGACGAGCGTCGCCGATCCCGGAACCATTCGCCCAGATCCGTCGATTCGCCCATCGTTGAGCATCAATGGCAGTACTCCAGCCCGACTGCAGCCGGGACACGTCCTGTTCAGGCTCAGATTCCGAGCCCGCAAAGCCAATGGATCCAAATCCGGTCGGTTCAACTTCCGGACCCATTCGGAGAAGTAGTAAATCTCCGGTTCGTCGGAAGTTTCGCCGGTTACTTCCACCGGAGCAGGTGACGACTCCTGTCTGGCAGGATCGCTTTCCGGCCAATACACCTTGAGATCGCTCATCCCTGAGCCTCTTTTCGGTTATGGTGAATGCTGTCTGTGAGCGTACAGGTCCCGGTTGTAGGCGGTGACTGCGACTTCCTTGATTCTGCGTCACACCAATGACCATCACGAGCGGCGAACGGTACGAAACTGATCCAAATGAGGCAAGACTGGCGATGCATCCTCATCGAACATCGAATTCTCGTCAGCTAGTGCTCGAAGACTTGCAGATTGTCGCCGTGTCCCATTGAATTGTGGGTCTACCGGATAATCCAGCGATGACTGGCCTTCTGGAATCTCACCACAATCCCGCTGATCGAGGAATCGTTTAATGCCTAAGACTTCCATCCTGTTGATATTCACGCTGCTTGCACTGTCTGCTCCTTCGTTTGCTGAGGACCGCATTGAGGACGGATTCAAACGCCTCGACGACGGAAAGTCCTTCGATGGCTGGAAGAAATCCACCGAAAATGAGGACAGCTGGACGATCGAAGACGGCACGTTTAAAGCTCAGGGAAGCCGGGCCCATCTCTTCTACGTCGGCGATGACACGCCGTTCGTCAACTTCGAACTGAAGGTCGATGTCATGACGAAAAAGAACTCCAACGGGGGCATCTACTTCCACACGAAGTATCAGGAACAGGGCTGGCCCAAGTACGGCTTTGAGGTTCAGGTCAACAACACTTACGAACGCGACGCAAGAAAAACAGGTAGCCTCTACGCTGTGAAAGACGTGAATCCGGCTCCAGCGAAGGACGATGTCTGGTTTACTGAACACGTCATCGTCAAGGGAAATAAGGTCACCATCAAAGTCGATGGAAAAACGGTCGTCGATTACACCGAGCCCGAGGGGACAAAGGCCGGCAAAGACTTTACTCGAAAGCTCGATAAAGGAACTTTTGCACTGCAGGCCCACGATCCAGGCAGTATCGTTTACTTCAAGAACATCCGTGTAAAACGGCTTGACTGAAGCTGGTCGTGGGTCGGTGAGCCAGGTTGCCGGGCGGTCGTGAACGGTCTGGCCACAAAGTGGCCGTCCCTATTGACAGTCTTGTTGAGTCTCTGATATCGATGAATCTGCTTTTCCAGAAGAGTCAGATTCGACGGCAATCGAATGAGTCTGACATCTGAACATTAGAAATCCCTGCGGGAAACCCTGGTGTGAAACGCACAGAACCCTATCAGCTGTTGATCGCGGATGACGACGAGGGCTTTCGTGAAGTCCTGCGGGCGATTTTCGAGCCGTGGTTCCTGCTGTTTGAAGCGTCCTCCGGGGAAGAAGCGGTCAAAATCGTCGAAGGTGAGCACGTCGACATCATCCTGCTCGACATGAACATGCATCAGTTGACAGGGCTCGACACGATCCGGATCGTCAAACGAATTGACTCCCGGCTTCCATGCATCCTCTGCACGTCCGATGCGACTGACGAATTGCGTGAGCAGGCTCGTGAGGTCGATGTCTGGTCGGTTCTGTCCAAGCCTGTTCGCAAGCGAGATCTTTTGACCATCGTTTCATCGGCAATCGATTCCACTTACGGCGATTCTGATGTATTCTCCAAATTCGGCTCCATGAACTGATGACGAGTATTTCGGTCATCGGCGATCATCTGAAAGTGCAACCGCTGGCCGAATACTCAGATTCGGAATTCGTACGCGTCCGGACATGAATCCGGAAGCCTGAAGAATACGATATGGCTTTGCTCACATTCCAGGTTCTTGACGGTATGGAACGCGGTCGGGTTCTTGCCGATCTGCTTCCGCCGATCACCATCGGTCGGGAAGAAGACAACGCGATCCAGCTTAACGACGAGCGAGTCAGCCGATTCCACGCAAAAGTCCAGGAAGACGGCAGTCGAGTTATTCTGACCGATCTCGAAAGCACCAACGGCACGCGAGTCAACGGTCACCCGATCCAGATGCACGTTCTGCGAATTGGTGATCAGGTTTCGATCGGTCGATGCCTGTTGCTATTCGGAAGTGCTCACGAAATCGAGCGGCAAATTCAGGAGCGAAAGAGTCTCATCCGGGAGTCACCAGGGGGCACGATCTCGTTCGAGTCCGACGAATTCGAATTTCCTGGAGGCAGCCCTCGCGATGCAGACGAGGACTTGCCGCGCATGTTTCCTGATGGTCCGCCGGAGATGCCAGGAGAATTGCGGCCACTGCAGGTGGCTCAGATGTCGGATCTGCTGGCGCATCTGCACGACCGTTTGAGATCGGTGATCGCTGCGGGACAATCTATCGATTCGGACGGAGGCGGCGAAAAGCAGTCGTACAGGACAGACTGGGCAGCCTGGCAACGAATGCTCCAGCTTGAGATGGACCTCGCAAAGTATCTCAAGCAGCTGATAGATCCATCCAGCGGCAACGAATGATCAACTCCGACCAGGAGTCCATGGTTCGCTCGGATCAGAGATTGGCTCGTCGTCCTCTGCATCGCCGTGGAACATGCCGATCAGGTCGTAATCCTGACGGTCAACGATTTCGACCGGGATCAAATCTCCGATATTGACGCCCTCACCCGTCACGAAAATATTTCCGTCGATCTCAGGTGCGTCCGCAAAGATGCGACCGAGATACACGCCTTCTTCGACCTGACTGTCGATGATCGCGTCGAGTTCGTACCCGACCAGCGAATCGCCATAACGAAACGCGATGTCCTGCTGAATCGACATGAGCTCGTCGCGACGAGCTTCCTTCACCTCTTCCGGCAGATGCCCTTCCAGTTTTACCGCAGGCGTGCCGGGTTCGAGTGAGTAAGTAAACGCGCCCATTCTTTCGAACGCGGTATCGCGAACGAAGTCTTTGAGCTCTTCAAACTGCTGGTCGGTTTCGCCGGGAAAGCCAGTGATGAATGTCGTGCGGAGAACCAGGTTCGGGATCGATGCTCTCAGCTTTTCGACCAGTTCGATTGTCTGCGCCCCGTTCACTCGCCGCTGCATTCGCTTGAGCATCGTGTCGTTAATGTGCTGCAGCGGCATATCCAGGTAAGGCAGGATCAGTTCCGACGTCGCGATGGTCTCGATGATGTCATCAGAGAAGTTAACCGGGTAAAGATACATCAGGCGGATCCAATCCAGCCCGTCAACCTTTTCCAGCTCTTTCAGCAAAGCGTTCAATCGCACTTCGCCGTACAGGTCGAGCCCGTAATAGGTGGTATCCTGAGCAACGAGGATCAGTTCTCGAACGCCGTCTTCAACAAGTTCACGAGCTTCCTGGATAATCATTTCGATCGGCTTGGTAACGTGCTTGCCTCGCATCGACGGGATCGAGCAGAACGTGCATGTTCGGTCGCAGCCTTCGGAAATCTTCAGATACGCAAAATGAGCCGGAGTAATTCTCAGCCGAGCTGTGTCGTCCATGGCTTTGATAGGTGCCGGGCGGAACAGTTCCCGTTGCTCGCGAGCTCCGCCGACAAGTCGGTCAGCCACGCGGTGAATTTCATCCCGACCGAAGACACCGACAATGTGATCGATTTCCGGCATTTCTTCGAGCAGCGATCCACCGACCCGCTCCGGCAGGCAACCGGCAACGATGACACCCTTCGTTCGCCCCAGCTTCTTGAGATCGAGCATCTCTTGAATCACTGACTTCGATTCGGCACGCGAACTTTCAATGAATCCGCACGTGTTGACGATCACAAAGTCCGCGCCGTCGGGCTCTGACACCAGCGAGTAACCATCCACTGCCAACGTACCGAGCATCTTCTCGCTGTCCACAAGGTTCTTGGGACAACCCAGACTGACGAAGGCATAGGTGCCTTTGCTGAGCGGTGTGCCAGTGCCCGTTTCGCCGGGGCGAGTAATCAGGTTGATATCTTCTTGAAACATTGGCATGACAAAGGCACCTGTAACTTTTCGTCGCCTGACTGATCTGGCGTATGGCAGAATCTCAGTGAGAACTGAACTTGATCGTGTCTGGCAGACTCTGGTGACGGCCAGCGAAGACTTGCGAGGAAGGCCGTGGAAAGACCTGCGACGTAACCGGAACAAAAAAGGAAACTAATCGACGCTGATTATCACTAATCCTTTAGCTGGTTCGATTAGCGTCTATCAGCACCGATCAGCGTTCCCATCCTTGCTTCTGCAGCACAGCGTCTCCAAAGCACAGCCCGCCGGAAGCGGAACGAGCAGGAACGCGGCAGTCTACACGTCTTCGCCATCAGATTCAGCTTCTGAGTCAGACTTCGGAATTGGTGCTTCGGAATCGCTAAACGATGCGTCAGTCTTTGTTTCTGACTCGTCTGCGACATCCACCATCGTCGTTTCCTCGACGATCTCACTCGGAATTCGTGCCATTGATGCCAGTTTGTCGTCGCCTTCAAGCCGAATAATTCGAACTCCCTGCGTATTTCGCCCGACGACCGAAATATCTCCAGCACGTAGTCGCTGGATTTTACCGCCGGTTGTGACCATCAGAACTTCGTCATCGGCAGAGACCGCCAGAATCGCAACGACGCTTCCGTTTCTAGCCGTCGTTCGAATGTCGCGGATACCTTTCCCGCCGCGATTCTGCGAACGGTAGTGAAACCCGCTACGTTCATCGTGGCTTTCGGCTTCTTCCATTTTCGTTTCGGCGACTTCCGCATCAGCGGGTTCCACTGCGGCGTCAACGTCAACATCCGTGTCTGATTCGACCGCCTCGTCGTCTTCGATCAAATCCGGAACCGACCCACCGACGCCAAACGGCGTCTGTTTGCCATAACCATTTTCGCAGGCGGTCAGCAGGCACCGCTCCGGGTTGGCGACAACGATCCCGACCAGTTGGTCGTCTTTGCCGAGTTTGATTCCTCGCACACCGGCGGTCGCGCGTCCCATCTTTCGAGCGTTGGTGTGCGGAAACCGGATTGTCATGCCCTTTGCGGTTGCCAGCAGAACGTCGTCGCCCGGCCCGACGATGACAACGTCCACAAGTTCGTCACCTTCTTTAAGGCGAATTGCAATGATGCCGCCTTGCTTAGGCCGACTGTACTCGGTCAACGCCGTCTTCTTGACGATACCGTTTCTGGTGGCCATCAGCAGGAAGTGTTCGTCATCGAAATCTTTCACACCGATGCAGTTCTCGACTTCTTCGCCCTCGGCCAGATTCAGCAGGTTGATGAGTGCTCGACCTTTTGCCGTCCGGCCTTGCAGCGGCAGGTCGTAGACCTTCTGCCAATAGACCTTTCCGAAGTTCGTAAAGAACAGCAGCCATGCGTGAGTGCTGGTCACAAAGAGATGCTCCATCGCATCCTCTTCGCTGTTCTTACCGCCGGTGATTCCCTTGCCACCGCGGTTCTGTGCCTGGTAGGTCATCAACGCCGTCCGCTTGATGTATCCGCGAGTCGACAGCGTGACCACCATTGTCTCTTCGGTAATAAGATCGTCCTTATCGACGTTCGACAGTTCCTCTTCGCTGATCTCCGTGCGGCGTTTGTCTCCGTACTTCGTCTTAAGGTTCAGCATGTCGCCGCGAATGAGGGCGAGAATGTTTTCCTCGTCGGAGAGCAATTGCAGATAACCCAGAATGTCTGTGAGCAGCTTGTGATATTCGCCCTGCAGTTTCTCGCGTTCGAGATTCGCCAGTGAACCCAACTGCATCGAAACAATGGCTTCGGACTGGTTAGCCGACAGTGAATACACAGAACGAGCACCGTACTCGTCGGTGAAGTTTTTGAAGCCTTCCTCGCCGAGTGCCCGCGCGACAAGTTCCGCAGCCACTTCGATCTTCTGCAGGTCCTCTTTAGCCTGCGCACGACTGGAAGCTTTGCGAATAGTCGCGATCACCTCGTCGATGTTGACCTGAGCGACCATCAGGCCTTCGACGGTGTGTTTCCGTTTGCGGGATTCGGCCAGCAGGAACTCGGTACGACGGCGGATCACGTCGACGCGATGGCGGATAAATTCCTGCAGCATTTCTTTGATGTTGAGCAACTGCGGTCGCTGTCCGACCAGCGCCAGAAAAATCACGCTGATCGTCGTCTGCAGCGTCGAGAACTGGAACAACTGATTCAGGACGACTTCTTTGTCGGCGTCCTTCTTCAGGACAATGTGCAGCCGAACCTGCCAGCTGGGCGTCTTACGGTCCGTCAGGTCGACGATTCGCGAGATGCCTTTGATTCTTTCCTCTCGAACCAGTAGTTCGAGCTTCTCGCGAATCCGATCGCGAGTTTCCATATAGGGGATCTCGGTCACGACAATGACGTCGCTGTTCTTCTCCGTTTCGTAATGCGTTTTGGCGCGCAGCGTGATCGTTGACCGTCCGGTTTGATACCCCTTCCGGATTCCATAACGACCGCAAATAATCCCGCCAGTGGCGAAGTCTGGCCCGGGTAGCACGTCGATGATCTGATCAATCGATGCTTCCGGCTCGTCAATCAACATGACGACGGCTTCGGCAACTTCGCCCAGGTTGTGTGGAGGAATACTGGTCGCCATGCCGACGGCGATGCCGGTCGAACCATTGACCAGCAGGTTCGGAAATTTCGCCGGTAACACGACAGGCTCGACTCGCAACTGGTCATACGTCGCGACAAAGTCGACGGTGTCGTACTGGATGTCATCCAGCATGTCGGCGGCAGCGGCAGAGAGTTTTGCTTCGGTGTATCGCATCTGAGCCGGCGGCAGGCCGGCGAGTGATCCGAAGTTACCCTGCTTCGCGATCAGTGTTTCGCGCATCACCCAGTTTTGAGCCATACGGGCAAGCGTCGGATAGATCGCCCCGTCGCCGTGCGGGTGGTACCGCTTCATAGTCTCACCGACGATACCGGCGCATTTGGTCGTCGCGCCACCGGGCGGGAGATTCAGGTCGTTCATGGCGACCAGGATGCGGCGTTGCGATGGCTTCAGACCGTCTCGCGCGTCGGGGAGCGCACGGGAGATGATGACGCTCATCGCGTACGTCAGGTACGACGTCCTCATCTCGTCTTGAATATCCAGCTGCTGAATCCGCTCCTGAGGGACAGAAATGTCACCCGACTCACCGTTTCCGACGGACAATGCTGTGTCTCCTTACGTGACTTATTTCGTCTCGAATCGAACGTCGTTTGCCAAGGCGGGAAGGAGTTCGATTCGAAGCCTCTGATAAACGCAGAAAACGCCAGAAAACCAAGGTTTTCCCCGAGTTTCCGGGCGTCATTTTAACGCACGGATGATAGTTGAATCAGCGACCCCTCACAACGACCGCGAGTGGTCCGGAACGACGTCCGCAAATCCACTGGAAGTCGCGAAAACAGGTCGCTGAACCGAGCATCGTGCATCAATGAAAGCTGCCAGTTTCAGACTGACGAGGCGACGCTCAGACCGTCGTAATCTGTGTGCTGATGCAATGACACCTCTACGCAACCGAATTACCGAGCGACGTAGCGGATGTCGTCGAGGTAGAACGTCACGGGCTTGCCCTGTCCGGCGAGCGACCAGCCGAACCCGGTCTTGATGCGGGTGAGGTCTCGACCGTCGAGCGGGATGCTCAGTTTCTGCCACTGCTTTGTCAGTTGCACGTCTTTGAGTTCTCCCCTGGCTGAGTCCCGGTACACGGCGTCACCACCGACGACGCCCAGCATGAAGCTGATCGTCTCGCCGCCCTGGGAACCTCGCGCCCAGAATTCCAGCTCGCTCGCTCCGGACAGATCCAGTCCACCAGGTTTCTCACCCTTCCAGTCCTCGGGTGGTGATTGCCAGAGCACTCCGCCCCACTCGTCGCTTGCCTGGTATTCGACTCTCAGACAGGTCTTGCCGGAGTGTGGATTGTCGTCACTGTCGGCAGTCATCTGGATGGCCTTCGTGTTGCCCATGTAACCAGACGCCGCGTAAGGAGTCGCCTTGATGTCGTCCGCGTAAATCGAGAACGGCAGCTTCGCTTTCGGAGACTTCACAAGCAGCACCGGAGCATCGACATACAACGGCACATTGGCGACCGCAGCGCCCCCCTGACCGTCATACACGTAGGCGAACAGCCGATACCCACCGCCACCAGCTGGAATGGTGACCATTGCTACGGGCCCCCGACCAGCGACGGCGTCCGCGAAAGTCGTTTCTTCCGCCTGAAAATCGCCACCAGCGCCGACCGTGCCCGAGTCGAGCCGCAACACCCATTTGATCGACAGCGAATCGTCCTCCGAGTCGCTGGCCGCCAGTTGTGCCTTGACGATCTCGCCAGGCTTCAAACGGTTGGCTCGATCAACAAGCAGCGAGCCGATGCTCGGGCACC
>JAQBWV010000416.1 GCA_027624335.1 Planctomycetota bacterium | reverse complement strand
CGACCTGAACTTCGTCCTCGACGAATCTGTCACCTGGAGTCAGCTGGAAGATGCTGTCGTCACAGTGGCCGGACCGAATTTCGAGTCGATTTCGTTCAGTGGTCAGTACCGTGGCAAACAACTGCCTGCGGAGAAGAAGTCGTACCTGCTGACGATCAGTTACCGATCCGCCGACCGGACGTTGACGCACGAAGAAGTCGAAGAAGCTCAGCGGGCGGTGATTCGCTCGTGTGAGTCAAGCGTCGGCGCGCAGCTTCGTTGACTACGTCCGGCGAGCGAGTCAGCCACGTAAGAAACGTGTCGAGAATATCTCCGATTTCAGATGGACGGCAGCGTCGGGGAGGCTGTGACAGAACGGAGGAACCACGGAATACACAGATAGACACGGAAGAAGTATTTTTCTTTCCGTGTTGCTCCGTGCGTTCCGCGGTTTAATTGTTTCGGGAGATGACTGAATGGCAGCACCGCTCAGTTTGGATCAGGTCGAGCAGTTCAACCTGAATGGTTACCTTTTTATCGAGGGTTTGCTCGACGCGGAAGAGACTTCGTTGTTGCAGGAAGCCTGTCGTAAAGACGCGGTTCTGCAGAGTCATGCGATGGCGGTGCGAGATGCCGAGGGACGGAAGACCAACCTCTCGTTGTGGAATCATCCAGGTGATGACATCTACGGAGCGATCGCCCGCAGCGAGCGGATCGTCGATGCGACCGAGCAATTGCTGGGCGACGAGGTTTACCATTACCACTCCAAACTGAGCGCCAAACAGCCGAAAGTCGGCGGTGCCTGGGAGTGGCACCAGGATTACGGCTACTGGTACAAGAATGGTTGCCTGTTTCCGGACATGTTGAGCGTCTTCATCGCGGTGGATCCGTGTACGAAAGAAAACGGCTGCATGCAGGTGCTGAGCGGTTCGCACCGGATGGGTCGCATTGAGCATGGATTCGAAGGCGAGCAGACCGGTGCCGATCTCAAACGCGTCGCCGAGGCCATGAAAGTTCTGGACCGGGTCTATTGTGAAATGGCTCCGGGCACGGGGCTGTTCTTCCATTCAAATCTCCTGCACTGTTCGAGTGCGAATCTCAGTAATGATCCCCGGTGGGGGCTCATCTGCTGTTACAACACGAAGCACAACAACCCGTACTTCAAACATCATCATCCGCAATACACGCCACTGGACAAACTGCCGGATTCGGCCATTCGCGAAACCGGTGCAAAGCCGACTTCTGCCGCGCAGAAGTTTCTCGCTCAGGATGAAGACGACACGTCTCGACGACTGGAGGTGGACGCGTGAAATATTCCGTCGATTCAAAGCAGGCAGATACGAGCACGACGCAGCAGCGAGAGATTGCCGTCACTCGCTTGAAACGAGTGCCACTGACTTCCGAGACTCGGCAGAAGCTGAGCACTGGTAAAGCCAGTGGCACACAAATGTGTCGAGCGGTCGTGGAAAATCAACGAGGGATCACATGCTGGCCTGGCGTGCTCATATTGTCTCTCCTGGTTTTGGTATTTGCACAAGTCCGTGCCTCATCGAGTGATCGCGAAGTCCGGTTCAGTACTGACATTCGGCCTCTATTATCTGATCGTTGTTTCCAGTGTCACGGCCCGGATGAGAAGTCTCGCAAGGCTGAGTTGCGGCTGGACGTCGCGCCCGAATCTGACGGGATCGTCGTGGCAGGATCGCCTTCGGACAGCGAACTATTGCGGCGAATCATGTCGACCGATCCTGACGAGCAGATGCCGCCACCCGGTCACGGCAAACCTCTGACAACCGTCGAGATTGATCTTGTTCGAAGATGGATCGACGGCGGAGGCAAGTGGTCGGCTCACTGGTCTTACGAAAAGCCTGTCCGATACGAAACACCAGACATCACTATCGAGGGAGCGTCGAACTGGATCGATCACTTCATCGCGAAACGACTTGCCGATGAAGGGCTGTCGGCGTCTCCCGCTGCGGACCGCGTCACACTGATCCGGCGAGCGTCGTTTGACCTCACTGGTCTGCCGCCGACTCCCAGTGAGGTTGACGCGTTCGTGCAGGACCAGTCTGTTGACGCCTGGGAGAAAGTGATCGATCGGCTGCTCACGTCCGAAGCTCACGGCGAACGCATGGCTTCCTATTGGCTGGATCTGGTTCGGTATGCCGACACCGTCGGCTATCACGGAGACCAGGATCACAACATTTCGCCGTACCGGGACTGGGTCATCGACGCGTTTATCGAAAACATGCCGTTCGACCGATTCACCGCCGAGCAACTGGCCGGCGATCTGCTGCAAGATGCGGGCGTCGATCAGAAAATCGCTTCCGGCTACAACCGTCTGCTGCAGACGACTCACGAAGGTGGTCTTCAGCCGAAGGAATATCTGGCGATTTACGCCGCTGACCGAATCCGAAATCTGTCGGAAGTCTGGATGGGCGGCACGATGGGGTGTTGCCAGTGTCATAGTCACAAGTTTGATCCCTACACCATCGAAGATTTTTACTCGATGGGAGCGTTCTTCGCGGACCTCGACGAGGCGCAGCATTTCAAGTCGGGTGGCAATTCGTTGCCGACAAAACGAGAACCAGAACTCATCGTTTTAACTCGACGCGAACGACTGCACATCGAAGAGCTGAAGCAGGAAATCGCCTTTATCAGAATCGTGGCCCAGCACGTTGCCAAGGGTAATGCCGATCAGACGTTGGTAGACGCCAAGGTTGAGAAGCTCGAAAAAGAAATCGAATCGATTAAGAAGAACGCTCGACGGACGATGATTTCGGTGGCGATCGCACCTCGCACGATGCGTGTGCTTCCGCGAGGCAACTGGCTCGACGACAGCGGGCCGATCGTGACGTCGTCGATCCCGAAGTTTCTCGGGACGCTCGACACGGGTGGCCAAAGAGCAACGCGGCTGGATCTCGCGAACTGGCTGACCGACGCCGAACACGGCAACGGTCTGCTGACGGCGCGAGTTTTCGTCAACCGATTCTGGTATCTGCTGTTTGGAAGCGGGATCGCTCGGAACCTCACGGACTTCGGCGGGCAGGGCGAACCGCCGAGTCATCCGGAAATGCTCGACCGCCTGGCCATCGAGTTTGTTGACAGTGGCTGGAATGTGCGGCACCTGCTCAAGCTGATCGCGATGAGCCGGACTTATCGGCAGTCCTCTCTGGCCACTCCTGAACTGCGAAATCGCGATCCGGAAAATCGACTGTTTGCCAGGCAGGGTCGGTTTCGGCTTTCGGCTGAGGCGATTCGAGACAACGCTCTGGCGATCAGCGGGTTGCTGGTGCAGCAGATCGGCGGTCCCAGTGTGAGGCCATATCAGCCCGAGGGTTATTACCGCCATCTGAATTTTCCGACGCGGTCGTACTCGCACCACACTGACAGTCGGCAATGGCGGCGAGGTTTGTACGTGCACTGGCAGCGTCAGTTTCTGCATCCGATGATGATTGCCTTTGACGCGCCTCGCCGCGAAGAATGCACAGCGCAGCGTCCGCGATCGAACACTCCGCTGGCATCGCTGACGCTGCTCAACGATCCAACGTTTGTCGAAGCAGCGCGAGCTTTCGCCGCTCGGATCATCAACGTCGCGAACGATGATCAGGCTCGGCTGGATGCCGCGTTTCAGTTGGCGGTGTCGCGCTTGCCGGACGACTTTGAGCGGGAAGTTTTGACAAAGCTGCTGAGCAAGTCGAGAGAGCAGTATCGATCTGATGAGACGGCGGCGCGAACGCTGGTTTCAACGGGTATCACTCCTGGCACAGAAGGGCTTTCTGTTGTGGAACATGCAGCCTGGACTACCGTCGCACGAGCCATCCTGACGCTTGGTGAGACGACTACTCGAAACTGACTAACCACGTAGGGACGGTTCCTACC
>JAQBWV010000415.1 GCA_027624335.1 Planctomycetota bacterium | reverse complement strand
AGATGGCTACTATTTAACGGATTCGCCGCAGTATGGTCCGCTTGCAGACTTATGTATAAACAACAGGGGTTTGTTCTTGGCGTCAGGCAGGCATTCGCGTGCAGTCGCCTGGTTTGAAGGAACTGTACCAGCCATGTTCCGAGGAGAGTGTGTGATGAAGCGTTTGACCTCGTTGATTCTTGTCCTCACGCTGGCTTCGCTGCAGGCTGAGGTTTCATTCGCTCAAAGAACCCCACAACGGAAACCGGGGGCGCGTCCATCAGGTGGAGGGCCAGGCAGCGCCGGTTCCAGTACGCTCGAACGAGCGGGCCTGAAAGTCGGACAGCAGATGCCCGATGTCACGATCTATGACGCGAACGGCGAGAAGTTTTCCATCAGCCGGGCCAAAGGAAAGTATGCGGTCCTCGTCTTCGGGTGCCTGACCTGACCACCGTTCATTCGAAACGTCCCCGGTCTGGAGACGATACATCGGGACTTTGGGCCCAAAGGCGTGCAGGTCTACTTCGTTTACAAATCGCTCGCTCACCCTGAAGGCGGCAGCAACAACTTCATCGCGCCGTTCACGCTGGCCGAACGTTTGCTGCACGTCAAAGAGGCAGAGAAAACGCTCGGTGCAACGGTTCCGTGGCTCTGCGACACGATCGAGAACGACCTCAAACACGCCCTGGGCGACAGGCCGAACTCTGAATTCGTGCTGAATCCTGACGGGAAAGTCGTTGTCATGCGGGACTGGAGTAATCCCGACACGCTGCGCAGTGATCTCGAGAAACTGGTGGGGAAGATCGAGCATCCGACCCGCGTCTCGGATCTGAATCTCAAGAGTGAAGCGACCCCAAAACCTGCCGCCAGTGGAATTGTGAAACGCGTGGCACTGCCCGGTCAGGGACAACCTCTGCTCGTCGAACCGCAGGAGTCCACAACACCGTACTACGTGAAGCTGCGTGCGGAAGCCGATCAGGACTTGCTGAGGTCAGGCACAGGCAAGCTGTATCTCGGGTTTCATCTGGATTCGATTTATCACGTGCATTGGAACAATCTGGCGAAGCCGCTCTCGTGGGAAATCGCTGCGACGGATCAGATTTCTGTGACGCCTCCAACTGGCACCGGTCCGAAAGTGGAGGTCGAGTCTGACATCGATCCTCGCGAGTTCATCGTTCATGTCGACGCGGATCGCGACGCGGGCTCGTTCGAAGTGATCGTCAAATACTTCGCCTGTAATGACGAGCAGGGTTTCTGTATCCCGGTGACACAGAAGTACAAGGTGACTCTGAGACAGGATCGCGACGGGGGCCAGGCGCGACGTTCCGGCAGCGGTCGCGGACCAGGCGGCGGAACCCCCAACGCCGGAAATTCGCGAGGCGGCCCACCGGGTGGTTTCTCCGCCGCGCGTCTGATGCAGTACGACCGGAATGACGATGGCAAAGTCAGTCGCAACGAACTGCCGCAACAGATGGTGCGAATGCTCGATCGCGCTGATCAGAACCGCGATGGAGCCATTGATCAGAAAGAAGCTGAAGCCATGGAAGAACGATTCCGGCAACGAGCGGGCAACACCTCGGGCGGTGACAAGTGAGACTTGCCAACCGGGACACGTTGAAGGACGAATTCCGACTCGAAATCAAACGATCTCGTCGATCACTTTTCCTTCGAGGAACGTTAGTCGCTCGTCGCGACCAAGATGGCGATACGTAAGCTGATGCTGGTCGAGGCCCAGCTGGTGCAGCATCGTGGCATGAATATCGCGGAAGTGGTGAGGTGACTCGACAGCTCGAAGACCGATTTCGTCCGTGGCACCGACAACCCGTCCGCCGCGGATGCCGCCTCCAGCCATGAACATCGAAAAGCCCAGATTGTGGTGGTCGCGTCCTTTGCCCTGCGCTTCGGGAGAGCGACCAAACTCCCCACCCCACAGGACCAGCGTTTCATCCAGCAGTCCGCGACGTTTCAGGTCTGTCAGCAAAGCAGCGATCGGCTGGTCAGTTTCCGAGGCCTTGCGGATGTGGTTTTCTTCGATGTCCGAATGCGCGTCCCACTGCATCGTAGCTGGACCGCCACCGGAGACGACGCAGACGAATCGCACGCCGTTTTCCACGAGCCGTCGTGCCAGCAGGCAGCGTCGTCCGTAATCGTCGGTGGGCTGTCGACCAACTCCGTAGAGGTCCAGTGTCTCGCGGGTCTCTTGACGCAGATCGAAGACTTCCGGCGCTCGAGTCTGCATGCGGAAGGCCAGGTCGTAGGACTTGAGCCGAGCTTCAAGTTCATCGTCGCCGGTCTGCAGAGTCGCCTCGTTCAGTTCTCGGACAAGTCGCAGCGTGCGCTGCCGCTTTTTCAGATCAACATGAGCCGGCAGGTCGAGGTTCATTACCGGATTGTTCCCAGGGCGAAACATCGTCGGCTGATACGCTGCTGGCAGGAAACCGTTCATGTACATCGGCTGGCCAGCTTCCAGTGCTCCTGACGGGTCGGGCATCACGACGTAGGCCGGCAACGATTCGCTCTCTGCTCCGAGTCCGTACAACCCCCACGAACCCATGCTGGGAAATCCGGGGACGGTTCGTCCGGAGAACAGTTCATACTGCGCGGCGGAGTGGACGACCTGATCACCGTAGCACGAGCGCAGCACGGCAATGTCATCAATGCATGAGCCGATGTGCGGAAACAGGTCAGAAACTTCAATGCCACTTTCGCCGAATTTGCGAAACGAACGTTTGCAGCCCAGCAGCTTCGCGTCGTTCTGGATGAACTGATACTTCGCTTCGCCAAACTCAGCGGGTCTTGGCTGACCGTGGAGCTTGTTCAACAGCGGCTTATTGTCGAACGTCTCCAACTGACTTGGTCCACCGGCCATAAACAGGAATATAACGCTGCGGGCACGAGGTTTTAGTCCGGGTGACTTCGACCCAAGGGGATTCGGCACGCCTGCGATAGCACCTTCGTCATGCAGCATCGACGCAAGTGCAAGACTGCCAAAGCCACAGAACGCATCGCGAATGACTTCGCGTCTGTTGCGGGTGGCACGAGTGCTGCAACGGTGGTCCGTGAGGCTGAACTCGTTACTGGACATAGACGAATCCGTTGAGATTGAAGAGGGCGAGAGCAAACTCCACCAGCGGCTCGTCGCGCAGAAACTCAAGCGACAGCTCGCGTTCCCGGTAAGTCGGTGGTCGACCGAGCGCCAGCCAGTAGCCTCGCTCGACTATCTGTTCTGGCTGGTTGTCGCCTTCGTCAGCCAGGCGGTCGGCAAAGGCCGCTGCCATCTCATTGGCGAACGCGCCGTTGAGCAATTCAAGAGCCTGCGGAGCGTGTGTGCTGGTCTCGCGTGCCGAACAGCTTGTCTGCAGAGCCGGCGCGTCGAACGACTCCATGAACGGTAATCGCAGATTCCGTTTCGCGATCAGGTAAACGGAACGTCGACCGTGAGTCGTCTTTTCAGAAACTCTCCACTGAGCTGGTTTGTAGAGCAGATTGACGAGTTCCGGATCGACCGGCACCATCACGCTGGGCCCGTGCGAATGCAGATTGATCCGACCGGAAACGGCCAGCATCGAGTCACGAAGTTCTTCAGCGGACAGACGGCGGCGATTGAATTTCCAGAAAAGTCGATTCTCTGGATCGGATTCAGCGATGTCGGTGGATACCTCAACATTGCTGCTCTGCCGATACGTGTTGCTCAGCAGGATCTGGCGATGCAGCGGCTTCCAGTGCCAGCCGTTCGCGACCAGACTTTGAGCCAGCCAGTCCAGCAATTCCGGATGACTGGGTCGTTCGCCGTGAGTGCCGAAGTCGTTGGCTGTCCTGACGAGACCAGTTCCGAAATGGTGTTGCCAGATCCGGTTGACGATGACTCGAGCGGTCAGCGG
>JAQBWV010000089.1 GCA_027624335.1 Planctomycetota bacterium | reverse complement strand
ACGGTATTACGTCCGAGTATTTCGGGAACCGACCTTCCACAAGTCGCCTGTAGATGGTCGAGCCGCCACATTTGACGAGCACGTGGTTGGCATGAATTGCGATCAGAGCGACAGCGTCTTCCTGATCCGGCAGCGACCGTTCGATCAGCTGCATCGCTTTCGAAGGAACAACGGGAGTCGTGTTTTCGACATTGATCTCTCCCACGACCTGAGCCGCCGCTGAGACGACAGCCAGTCGTCGGCTGTCGGTGGCAGCCAGCGTCGCTCGTTCCGGAGTCAGTTCCAGCAGCACGCCGCCAAGTGCATAGCGAGTACTTTCCGTATCCGTCGCGAAGATCGTTCGTTTGATCATCTCGCGCAGCGTCGGAGCACTGACGGTGAAGTATTCCTGGTCTTCGAAAGCGGCCACCGGCGGAAACTCGGCGGGGTCTTCTGTTGAAAGACTGAATTCGCTTTGTCCGCCTTTGATAATCAGCGTTCGCTCGGTCGCTTCCAGCGTAACGTGGTCGTCGTTCAACTCCCGCAGAATCGACACGACTCGCTGAGTTGGCAGCAGGACTTCGCCGGTGGATTCGGTTTCGACACGATCCACTTCAAAGCGAATGCCGACTTCCTGGTCAGTGCCGATCAGAATCGCTTTGCCGCCTTCAACCTGCAGTTTGACGTTCTTCAGGATCTCTTTGGGAGTTCGAGTTGGAACAACGCCGCTGACGATCTGAAGAGCTGAGGCGAACGAAGCACGATGACAGTTGAGTTTCATGGCGTCTGTCACTCCGTGACTTGTGAGTCAGGCGAGGCCTGAACTACTTAAAGAAAAGATATATCTCAGCAGTATTATTAAAGCGACTGCCGAACGTGTTGAGAATCATTCCCGCGACGCAGGAAGCGTATGATACGTCAAGGTTTACGCGGCAACAAGCAGCTCTGAAGTGAGTTGAAAACTCGTTGACCGATGGTTCGGTATCAGTCAGGAGTCCGTGCAGAAGCGTTGAAGGTTTCTGCAGCGGATTCAGAGGTGTTGACAACTGTCAAAACGACCGTCAGTTCTCAACAGTTGTGTGACAGGTTTTCGACATCCGATTTGTGTCGTTCCTGCGAGCAATTGCGTTCAGCGGGGCTGCTCCAGCGTGACTTTCAGCTTTACCTGCTGACCGTCGCGAGTCACGGTGACATCGACTTCGTCACCGGCTGCGAAGTTTCTGAGAGCCAGATCGAAGTCGCTCAGGTTGGTGACTTTACTTTCTCCGAACTGAACGATTCGGTCTCCGCCTTTCAGACCGCCGTTGGCGGCTGGGCTTTTCGGAGAGACTCCCGATATGGCGTAACCAACTCCTTCGCTACTGAAGTCTGGAATGCTGCCAAAGTAAGGTCGGCTTCCCTGACGCTCAATGTCCGCTTTCCCGGCGACTTCGAGATATTCCGGACGCTGCTGAGTTTCTGCTGTGTGAACAACGACGTCTCGAAAGAGAGAGGAAATCCGCTGGATGCCTTTGAAGTTGATCTTCTCCCAGTCGTCGCCCGGTCGGTGGTAGTCGCTGTGAGTGTTGGTGAAGAAATGCAGCACCGGAATCTTCTTCGCGTAAAACGACGATTGATCGCTGGGTCCGAAACCTTCCGGTTTAAGTGACAGTTTGAAGCTGGCGGCTTCTCCCAGACGAGTCACGATGTCTTTGAACGTGGGTGCGGTTCCGACGCCGAAGACGGTCAGTTTGTCTTCCGCAAGTCGGCCAACCATGTCCATGTTGAACATGGCAATCGTCCTGTCGAGCGGGAACAACGGCTTCTCAACGTATTTCGCTGAGCCGATCAGCCCTTTCTCTTCCGCTGTAAACGCGATGAAGACAACTCGACGTGGCAGAGGTTCTTTACGTGCAGCCAGTTGTCGAGCGACTTCGATCAGCGCGACGGTTCCAGAGCCGTTGTCGTCCGCTCCGTTGTGAACTTCTTTCACACCGGGAGCGAGCGAGCCATCCCCACCCATCCCCACGTGATCGTAGTGAGCTCCGACGACGATGGTTTCGTCGGCCAGCGGACCACTTCCCTCAAGCACGCCGATGACATTCTTGACTTCCGTGCGGACTCGTTCAATCGCCGTCTCGCCGGTAACGGTCCAACCTTTAAGAACCTGCGTACGCGGTTTCAGGTCGGTGTCGATTTCAGCTTCCAGATCGGCGAGCGACGTGTCGAGCGCGGCTTTGAGCAGCTCGTTGCACCTGGCCTGCGAGATATGCATCACCGGGACGGCATTGTCGTTACCGTTTCCCGCGTAGCCAAATTTCATCAGCGTGTCGAAGCCGCCGGTGTGAGCGTCGCCGTGTGCCTTGCTGACTCGTTCCAGTGCGGCGTTCAATTTCTGTCGAGTGTCGGCGTACGCCTCGTCGGTTGTTTCAATCTTCGCCAGTTCCCGAGCGGTTTTGACGACGGCATTGTTCGCCGAATTGACGGCTTTTTCCGCTTCCGAATCTGTCGTGTGAGAATCATTAACGAACAGGATGGCCGCAGCGCTGGCCGATGAGCAGACGCTGACTTTCGACTGAATTGACGCATGCCGGGAAATGCCGTGTCCAGAAGCAAACGGGCTCTTATGGTTGCCCTGCTGCGGAGTTCGTCGCATCACGATGACGATTTTCCCTTTAACATCGACGTCGCCGAAATCCTTGTACGACGCTTGTTTCGCGTTGATGGCGTATCCACCGAAAACGATCTCGCCCGAGAACTTACCGCTGCCTCCGAACGAACAGACGTTGAAGTCTTCATCCAGCTTCAATTCGATCTGTTTGTCGTTCGGGCCAGAGAACTTCAGCGTGTTGTTCTCCAGCAGGTTTGCGCCGGTCACCATTGTGAACTTCTGAAAGGCGTCACCATCGATTGCCGTGACGTTGAGCCCTGCCTGTTTGAACTGCTCCCTGACATAGTCCGCGGCGACGTTCAGCCCGTCCGTGCCGACACCTCGGCCTTCCAGTTTGTCATCGGCGAGGTATGTGAGATCCGTAAGCAGACGCTCTTCTGCAGTGCCCTGCAATTCGGCAGCGAAAGAGAGTTTCGCAACGATGACAACAATCAGCACCACGAACGCAGCAAGTTGACGAGGGTGACGATACATCTCGATGAATCCTGTCCGTCATGAGGTTTGAAGCGGTAACGCGTGAATCACGGAGGTAAGCCTGTGAGCGGTCGCATTGTCAAGCGCGTCCAGCGGATTCTCTCGCCGGGCAGGATTCGTGCGGGCACCGAGTGCGACCAGTCCAGCAATTGTGAGTATTCATATTCCTTCTGCCGTAGCCGGTCGGAAGCACGGTATTGTGTATTCACTGTTGCGGATGAATAGCTTCGACTGGCGAGAGATTGTTTCAGTCGCTCCTAACAGCAGACTGCCGTCATTTGCCAGGCACTTGGCGACGCGTGTGAGGACTTGTTGTCGTGCTGAATCTGTGAGGTAAATCAGGACGTTTCGCAACAGGATCAAGTCAAAATTCGGTAGTGGCGGCGGGGCCGTGAAAAGGTTGACTTCGCAGAATTCGATCGATTGACGCAACTGTTCGTGGATCACCCAGCAAAGTTGCTCGTGTGTGAAAAAACGCCGACGGCGTTCTGGAGACAAGCCGCGTTGCGATTTAATTTCGTTGTAGGAACCGCTGCGTGCCTGGTCGAGCATCGGGCGTGACAGATCCGAGGCGATGATCTTCACCGACCAGCTGTCACAGATTTCTGGAAACTGTTCTCTTAGTAGCATGGCCACGCTGTACGGTTCCTGCCCGGCGGCACACGCGGCGGACCAGATGGTGAGTTCGCGACGGTCGCGACGTCGTTCGATCAGCCGCGGGAGAACCTGCGTAGCGAGTGTGTCGAACGTGTCCGTGTCGCGGAAGAAGGATGACTCGTGAGTCAACATCGCTTCGACAATCTGAAGTTCCAGCTCAGGGTCGGGGCTCGACCGCAATCGGTCAACGAGTGCGTCGATACTCTTGAGGTCAAGTCTCTGTGCGAGTGGCGTTAAGCGTGCCTCGACGAGGTACGCCTTGTCAGTCTCCAACCGATTGCCGGCGCGTTTCGCCAGCAGACGGCTGATCCATTCGAAGCTGTCCGCCGTGACCGTCATGTCAATTTCCCTCGCGAGGGGAATCAGAAAGTCGCTGTCGGATCATCCTGCCGACGCGAACTGGAGTGAGCATTGCGTCTGCCAGACCGGCTCTGGCCACGCTGCCGGCCATGCCCCACACGACGCTGCTGGCTTCGTCCTGGACGATCACTCGGCCTCCGGCGTTGACGATCGCCTGGCTGCCCGCGAGCCCGTCGACGCCCATGCCTGTCAGGACGACTCCGAGTACTGCCGGCCCGAAGACGTCGGCGGCCGATCGGAACAGAACGTTGGCAGCCGGTCGGCACGAGTTTTCTGCAGCTTCCTGATTGAGACGTAAAAACACGTCGTCCGATTCAGATCCCGAATCGCGGCACAGGAGCAGGTGATGATCAGCGGCGGCTACCCAGACCTGCGCGGCGGTCAGTGGCTGATCCGGTTGCGCTTCTTTGACCTCAAGACCGGTCCGCTGTGACAGGCGATCGGCGAAAGCGGCTGTAAACCCGACCGGCATGTGTTGCACGATCAGCGTGGGAGTTTTCAGGTCGACGGGCAGCGCAGAAAGCACCGTCGCCAGCGCTGCGGGGCCGCCCGTCGACGCGGCGATGGTGACGACCTCGATGCGTGACGTGGAGCTTTCAGGTCGAAGTGAGATGGGGGTTTCCGCAACCGGATGACGTTGTGAGTCAGCTGGATTCGTCACAGTCTTCACGCTGGTCGCCGCCCTCGCGCCGGCGCGGGAGTCGACGAGCGACCGGATTCGCGGCAGCAGCTCATGCTCGATGCAGTGCTCCAGTGCCTCGCTGCTGTCCGGCTTGGGTACATAATCGTCGGCTCCCAGAAATAGAGCCTCGACCGATTCCGCTGTGCCGCGTTTGGTCAGGCGGCTGAACATGATCACTGGCAGCCCGGGATACTTCAGACGCAGAGCGCGAAGCGTTTCGAGGCCGTTCAGTTGTGGCATTTCCACATCGAGCAGCACGAGATCCGGAAGCGTTCGATCCAGTTTCGCCAGTGCAATCTGACCGTCGGCAGCCGTCGCCACGATTTCGACATTCGGATCGCGAGTCAGCAACTGTGTCAGCAGCAGACGCGTCGTTGAGGAATCGTCGACGATCAGAATGCGGATGGGAGTCATGCGTTCGCTGCGTGGAGTGCTGCTGCATGCCTGATAATCCGACCGACGTCGAGAATCAGCAGCAGGCGGTCGCTGAGTATACAAGCCCCGAGAATCAGCTCAATCACGGCGGGGTCCAGCGTTTCTGGCGGCGGCTCGAACATCAACTCATCGACGGCAATCACATCGCCCATGCGGTCAACCAGAAAGCTGACAGGTTCGCCCTTGTGCTGGACAATCAAGTTGGCAGGCCGCCAATTCTCCGGGCGCTCGGGAAGACCAAGACACTCACGCAGATCGATCGCGGTGACAATCTGCCCGCGCAGGTTGATCAGCCCTCGCACGAGATGAGCTGCGAGCGGAACCGGCGTGATCGGTTGATCGGTGATGATCTCCTGTGCCTGCTTGACGTCGACGCCGAACAGTCGACCGTCCAGCTCAAACGTACATAGCTCGGCGGGTCCGATTTTCGGTTTCATCGCGTCCCCTGCAATCGTTCGACGAGCCGTTTGAGGTCGGCAGCCATGTCGTTGGCCTGGTGAGCGGCACGCTGAGTGCTCGTCGCACCCTTTGCGGTTTCGCGGGCAGCCGACGCGACGGCCGCGATGTTGCGTGCGATCTCCGCACTGCCTTGCGCCGCTTTGCCGACGTTTTCGCTGATCTCGCGAGTCGTCATGCTCTGTTGTTCGACCGCGCTGGCGATCGAGTTCTGGAAGTCGTGAATCCTGACGATGATATCGCTGATATTACCAATCGCTCGAACGGCGTCCGTGGAATCTTCCTGAATTGCCGCGATGCGGCGAGCGATGTCTTCCGTGGCCCGAGCCGTTTCCTCGGACAGCTGTTTGACCGCGTTAGCGACGACGGCGAATCCCTTACCGGCTTCTCCGGCGCGAGCTGCTTCGATCGTCGCGTTAAGTGCCAGCATGTGAGTCTGCTCGGCAATCGCCGTGATGACCTTGATGACCTGACCGATCTCGGCACTGCTTGCGCCAAGGCGGTCGATGGTTTCTCGAGTCGTCGCGGTGTCTGACACGGCGTCGTTCGCGACGGTGGCTGCTTCACTCGCGCTGGAAGCGATCTCGCGAATGCTGGCTCCGATATCGTTGACACCAGCTGCCGCGGTCTGAGAGTTCTGGCTGACCTGTTCCGCCGCTGCCGCCACGACGGCTGCCTGGCTGGTCGTCTCTTCAGCGGTGGATCCCATTTGATGGCTGACGGTCATCAGTTCGTCGGAGGATTGAGCAAGAATCTCAGTCGTTTCCGCGACGCGGGTAATCAGATGGCGAATCATTAACCGACTACGAGTCAACAGGCCGATGACCAGCGTCAGTCCTGTTCCCGCCAGAAGGACGTATGTGATCAGCGACTGCCGAAACTTCTCGGCCTGCTGGGACGCAATACTGTCCATGGGCAGAGTGACTTCCAGTACGCCGCGCACGTCGCCGACCTTCCAGTCAGACTTTGGCGTATCCGCGTGACTGTTGTGACAGTTGACGCAGGCTGGCCTCATCAGGTCAGCCGTGGCGTAACGCAGCGACCGCCGACCATTAACGTCTTCAAGTTGATAGAACGGTTCGTCAGAACTTAATGACAGCGCGTCCCATGCCCGCTTTGCAAAGCTATCGCGCAGACCGCCTCCCGACTCAACTCGCCATGGAAACGGGTAAGCGCTGTAGAGGTTCGCACGAACTCCCGACCCGTCCTTGCCGATGCTTTCTGCCAGCTTGATTGTCAGAGTTGCCGGCAGCGGAATCGCATTGTCTTTTCCCTGGTAGTCGTGCGTTACTTCCATACCGTGGGCTGTTGCCGTGATGACGACTTCCGATGTGTAGAGGCTGCGAAAATTCGCCAACGCTTCCGAATAAGCCTTCGCATCCTGTAAGGCGATTGCTTCGACGATTTCTGATTCGGATCGTGACTGCTGCCATAGCAGAAACGCGATCGATCCGACGGACAGCAGCACGAGCAGATGCACGATCGGATCTCGAACCATGGTGCTCAGGAATTCTGAGGTCGTAACCTGATCGTTTGTTTGAGTTGGCGTCATCGTTGGCTGCTCAACTGGTGGGATATGTGATGATGTGTCGCGTGTGATTGTTCAGTCTTAGTTGTCTATTCCGCGGCTGGCCTGAAACGCTGTATCAGGTTTTCAAGGCCTGCAAGTGCGTCCAGAGATTTTTGCGACGAAGACGGCTCGACGGACTGCGCTGAGGATTCCCTCGCCGCATGCGCGGCCGTCGTAATGTTCCTGGCCGTCTCGACGCTTTCCTGCGTCGCGGCGACAACGGTCTGGCTGATGACTGTTGTTGCGGATGACTTCTTCTCAACCTGCCGCTGAAATTCGTTGATCTCTCCGATGATGCCGCCGATTCGGCCCATCGCCGCGACGGCACCTTGAGTGTCATGCTGAATCGATTCGATTTTCTCGCGGATGTCGTTCGTAGCGCTGGCCGTTTTCTTTGAGAGTTCCATCACGGCGTTGGCCACAACGGCAAAGCCTCGCCCGGATTCTCCCGCGCGAGCCGCTTCGATGGTCGCATTGAGAGCCAGCAGGTTGGTCTGTTTCGCGATGGATGTGATCAGTTTCGTGATGTGACTGATTTCGGCGCTGCTGATGCCCAGACGGTTGACCGTGGCATTCGTTGAGCTGGCCAGTTCGACAGCTTCGTTTGCCACGCGGGCGACTTCGTTGGCGCTGCTGGAGATGTCTTCAATGCTGCCTCGCAGCCCCCGCACTCCTTCAGCCACGGTCATCGCGTTGTGGTTCACCTGTTCAGAAAATGTGATGATCGCAGCGCTCGACCGATTGACGATCTGTTCCGATTCCTGCCGCGCCAGCTCCAGTCGATCAAGCACGCTGTTGTATCGCTCGGCGATCTGACCGACTTCCGTAAACGGTTCGACCGGTGCCCGCAGACTTAGATCGCCAGTTCTCGACTGCAGGTCCATGGCGTGGAACAGATCTCCAAGTTCGGTCGACGCCCCGTGTTCGCTGACGTTGAGCCCAATGTGTTCGTCCTCTACCGAGACTCGCAGGCGAATATGCGGCGAAATCAGTTTGAGTACCAGAAATGCAGTCCCGAACGCCCAGACAAAACAGACGCCGGCGCCGAAAATCTGGACACCAATTTGCGATCCCCAGTCCAGCCCCGTGCGAAGTTGTTCCGGGCGACCGAACAGGCCGACGGCGACTGTACCCCAAAGACCAGCCGCTCCGTGGACCGGCACGGCTCCAACGACATCGTCGATACGCCATTGTTCGAGCAGTCTTTCTGTGAGCACCATGAACACCGCTCCGACGGCACCTATCAGTACAGCGACGGGCTCCGTGACAGCGTGGCAACTGGCCGTGATGGCCACGAGGCCAGCCAGAGTTCCATTCATCACATGCTTTGTTTCCGGCAGTCCGTCTCGCCGCCAACCGATCGCGACAGCCGTCAGCATTCCCGCCGCTCCTGCAATCATTGTGCGGGCAATGATACCCGGCACCTGATCGTTCAGAGCCAGCGCGCTGCCGCCGTTGAACCCGATCCAGCCAAACCACAGCAGCAAGGTGCCCAGCAGGGCCAGCGGAAAGTTGCTGCCCTGTATTTTCGCAGGCGGTCCATCTTTCGGAAATCGTCCGGTTCGCGGTCCGATAACAATCACAACCGCCAGCGCGACCCAGCCGCCGATACTGTGGACGACCGATGAGCCGGCGAAATCGCGGAACCCCATCTTCCCGAGCCAGCCGACGTAGTTCCCTTCGAGTAACCCGGCCCAGGCCCAGTGACCGAACAAGGGATAAATCAGACCAGACAGGATCGCCGCGAACAGCAGATACGATCCAAACCGCATACGCTCAGCGACGGCCCCTGACACAATCGTCGTCGACGTACCGACAAACATCGCCTGGAACAGAAAGAAGCAGGCCAGCCAGGGTCCGGCGTCCTGAAATGATGTGAAAAACCTCGAAGCTCCCAACAACCCGTCTTGAGAAGCTCCAAACATCACCGCAAAACCGAAGCTCCAGAACAGCACGATGGAAATACCAAAGTCCGTAATGTTCTTGATGGCAACATTGATGTTGTTTTTGGATCGAGTCAGACCGGATTCCAGGCACATGAATCCAGCCTGCATCAGCAGCACAAAGCCAGCGCTGACAAGGACCCAGGCGATATCGAGTGGTGTTTTTTCCATGACGGATTATCTCGAACGTTGAACGTTAGGTTATCTCGAAGGAACGGATTCGATGACTGCGTCTGATTCCATTCCGGCGCGACCGATGAGAGTTTGCAGGTCAATCAGATCAGTGACTTTCCCGTTAAGGACGACGGCTCGCACGTCGTCCTGCAGTACGTGCATGGACGTGTCGTCAGGCTGTTCGACAATATCCAGGATGCGATCGACGATCAGTCCGATTGTGCCGTGCCTCCCTCGATGCACGACAACCGGCAACGGATCAGACTCTGACAGACTCGCAGGCTCGCCCAGCAGTTGGTGAGCTCGAAACAGTGGCAACAGTGAATCGTCTTCCTGCAGCATCTCGCGCTGTCCGGCGATTTCGATTCCATCGCGAGCGACGCTCGTCAGCCGAGTCACTTCGGCCAGCGGCAGGCCGATCCGACGACGACCGACAAGACACACCAGCAGGTTCTTTAGAGTGTCGCGCGGCTGCGCGAGCATCGCGGGCGACACGTCGACGTCGCTCAGCATGCGGACCTGCAGCCCGGCATGCCGAGCCACACCGAGAATATCGAGAATCAGCGCGACGGTACCGTCTCCCATGATGGTCGCACCGGTGTAAAACATCAGGCTGTCCAGCACGCTGCCGAGCGGCTTGACCACGATCTCTTCCGTCCCGTTCACCGAATCGACAACGAGAGCAAACCGCCGCGCTCCCGCCTGGACGACCACAAGGCTGAGCCCGTCTTCGGAGTCCTCGGCAATGGGCTGAATTCCGCCTCCGAAGACTTCGCTCAACCACAGCAGCGGGAGCAGTTCCCCTCGAAGTCGGATGACCGGCGCGTTGTGATACAGCTCACCGGGTTGGTTCGCTTCCGGCCCTTCCAGATTAATCAGCTCGATCACGTTGATCTGCGGAATGGCGTAACGCTGACCGCTCTGACGAATAATCAGCGCCGGGATGATCGCCAGAGTCAACGGCACGGTAATGTGAATCGTGGTGCCTTTTCCTGTAACGCTTTCGACATCGACCGTACCACCGATGTGTTCGATGTTCGTCCGTACGACGTCGAGACCCACGCCGCGACCGGACAGACTGGTGATGGCGTCGGACGTCGAGAATCCGGCCACAAACAACAGCGGATGCAGTTCGTCGACGGTCATGGTTGTGGCCTGCGCCGCGGTGATCAATCCTCGCTGGATGGCTTTCTGACGGATGCGATCAGCATTCAGTCCGGCTCCGTCATCGGACACGTCAATATGCACATGCCCGCCCTGATGCCAGGCACGCAGTGTCAGTCGACCATTCAAAGGCTTGCCGCGTTTCTGTCGTTCGTCCGGACTCTCGATGCCGTGGTCAATCGAATTTCGAATCAGATGCAGCAACGGATCCGTTAGCGCTTCGAGCAGTGTTTTGTCGAGTTCTGTCTGGTCTCCCTGCACGTCCAGCGTGACTTGCTTGCCGCAGCTGCGAGCCAGATCTCGAACCATCCGCGGGTAACGATGCCAGATGCTGCCGATCTGCTGCATGCGTGTTTTCAGAACACCTTCCTGAAGTTCACTGGTCAGCAGGTTCAATCGCTGCACCGGATTGGTCGTGGACTTGTCTCTCTGATCTCCGAACGTTTCGACAATCTGATTGCGGGCGAGGACGAGTTCTCCGACGAGATTCATCAGGCGATCGAGCAGATGAACGTCGACACGCACGAGGCTGGATGCTGCGCTACCCGAGTGGCTCGATCCGTGATCCGACGCCGAGTCTGACGATGCGAACAGACTTTCTCCCCGAGCGAAGCTTGACCCGATGTCCGTCAGCGATGGCGCTTCCGGCTGAGATTCCTGTGTCGTTGCCGCTACGGGGGCGAGCGTCGCTGAAGAGGCAGGCGTCGTAACCGCAGCCTCAGAGGGACGGTCGCCTGGTGGTAATGCTCTGGCGATCGTTCCCGCTTCAAAAGTCTCTGGTTTGATGTGCGAAAACTCTACAGCCGGATCTTCGCCTTTCTCTGGAGTGAACGTCATTGTCGCCGAGAACACGCTGGGATCGATGATCGGTGGCGCGGTCGGAACATCGCCTGATTCGGTCAGGCTGTTGAGTTTCACCTCGACGGTGTCAAATCGATCGGAGCCTTCCGAAGAGGTGTTCTCGATGGAACCGAGCATGCGGCGAAGGGCGTCGAGCAGTTCCAGTAACGCGTCGGTGATTGCGGAGTTGAGCTGTAATTGTCCTCCGCGAAGCTGCTGCAGTACGTTCTCACCAGCATGAGCCAACTGTCCGAGACGATGAAAATCCAGGAATCCGGCGTTGCCCTTGATCGTGTGCAGAGAGCGGAACGCGCTGTCACAACGATCGAGATCGTGCGGATTTTCTTCCAGAGCGATCAGATCGCTGTCCAGCCGATCGAGCCCCTCCCGGCTCTCTACGAGAAACTCCTTTATGAAATCATCAGATTGGCTCATGGAGTTTCGTGACGGGTTGCGCGGAGATCGCGCACCGGATGCGCGAGTAAATCAACAGTCAGCGAGTATACGGGTATGCTTGTGCCCGAGGCCATTGGTTAGTTCCAGGACCACGGATTTCGGAACCCGTCCGCCAACACAACGTGACATATCGTCATTCATGACCTGAGCTGTCGTAGTGAGGAAGGACAAACCTGCATCTTACAGGAATAGTCGGATCACAATGTTGCGGACCTGATCAAGCTCAAAGCTCTTGTCGCAGATCGCCGACACTCCCAGCTGATAGACCTGTGCGAGTTTCGTGGGATCAAATTCCGTCGTCACCATGATGACGGGAACCTTGCACTGTGCACTCTCTGACCGAATCCAGCTGACAAACCGCTCGCCGTCCATGCGCGGCATGTTGTAGTCCGTGATGACCAAATCGAATTGTTCCTGCTTCAACAGTTCGACTCCGTCCTTGCCGTCTTCCGCAGTCGCAAACTCAACGAACCCGATTGTCGTGAGTGTCTGCTGTATTCTTCGCCGCGCGACACTGCTGTCATCAACGATCAGAACTCGCCGTGTCGACAGCGCCCTGAGCACGTCTGGCTCACCGGTGTCCCCAGACAGCAAATCGTCGATCGCTTTTCGGAGCTGCGGTGAGGCGAATGGTTTCTGAACGATCCCAGTCGCACCCAGCCGGCGGATGGCATCGTTGACGGGCTTCGACAGCGGACTCGATGTCATGATCAGAACCGGGATTCGGGCCCAGCGAATCTTTTCGCGAATCCGTTCGACGAATTCCAGACCCGACGAATCTGACAGCTCGGAGCTGACCAGCGCGACGTGAACCGGCATCGTAGCGAGTTTGTCGATCGCCTCCGCAGCACTTGAGGCCACGTGAACATCGTCGATGTCCAGAGCACCCAGCAGCTTACTGATCATCGCTACCTGCAGTCGGGATTCCTCAACAATCAGCACCGTCGTTTCCTGAGCGGTTCGGATGGATGAGGCGATCTGCGACGTAATGTTATTCGGCTGGCTCGCGTCGAGGGCGGCCAGCACCTCGTCCATCGACTGAAACCGGTCATCACGCGATTTCGCCAGCATTCTTTGGAAGATGGCGTCCAGCTCAGGAGTCGCGCCTTCCACCTGTTCGACCAGCGACGGCGGCGGTGCATCGCGATGCGCCAGAATCCTTTCCAGAACTGTTCGACGTTCGAATGGTGCAGCTGCGGTCATTAAATAATAGAACGTGCAGCCCAGGCTGTAGATGTCGGCACGATGGTCGACAGTGCTGCTGTCGTTGGCCTGTTCGGGAGGCATGTAATCAACGGTGCCGGCCACGACCCCCGCCTCCGTCAAACCGCTGCCGGAGTCGTTCTTTCCGCCAGGTTCGATCAGTCGAGCCAGCCCCAGATCGGCAAGTTTCGTCACGCCATTCACATCGCGCATCAGATTGGCAGGTTTAATATCACGATGCACGACACCCTGACGATGTGCAAAGCTCAGCGCCTGCGCAGACTGGTGAAGTACAGTCACCGCATCCTTCACCGACAGCCGCCCCGTCTTTTCAACAATCCTTCGAAAGTCGGAACCCTCGACGTATTCCATTACGAGGAAATCGCCGAGTTCACATTCGTCGGCGTCGTAGGACGCAATAATATGCGGATGAGTCAGCCGCGCGGCCGCCTCGATCTCTCGCCGGAATCGGGTGATGAATTCCGGAGTTGCCAGTCCTTTGCGGATTGTTTTTAGCGCGACCACGCGTTTCATGCGGCGGTGCATCGCCCGATAGACGGATCCCATTCCGCCACGCCCGATCCGACTCAACACGACGTAGTTGCCGAGTAACAGTTCGCCGGACCTGCCCTCGCCAACCCGCTTTGCCTGAAATGAAGTGAGTCTCCCGGACTTTGTCAGGTGGGCCAGCAACTGCATGCCGTCAAGCGGAGTGCCGACTTCCCGAAGCTCACGCCGGGCTTCGGATAGCGCTGTATCATCAATAAGCTGAGCACGCAGAATGGAATCCGCAGCCTGCTCGATCGAGATGTCATTACACTCAGACGCTCCGAAACGATTCGCCGGTTCGTCATCCGAAAGCGGAGTCAGGAATGACGGATCATCCGCGCGATGAATTGCCATGTAACGGTCTCCGGTATGCTGCCCCTACTCACCGGTTCCTTGCGTCACATGTATAATCAGAAGCCCCCGTGGACTGATTCGTGGGCCGGATGGAACAATGCAACGCTCCGGCCATCTTCACCGCAATCACCCATACACGCAACCTCGGCGTCGGCAGCAGTTCGTGAAGGAGAGTAGAGCGTGTGTCAGCTGCGATAACTCACAAGTCATGTTGGTGTGCTAGAGAAGAATGCCGAACAAACCCCGCTATCTGATAATGCGTTTCCAGCGTTCACTCTTGATGAGCAAACGCAGCTGGGAATCGAGCAACAATGCGAGACCCTCGCTTAACCGTTCGCTGAGTGCAGCGTGGCTTTTTTGTCACCGAGTTTGTCACGGAGTTTTCACAACATCAGGATGCTTAGCGAAAAACCTGGCTTTGACCTCGTCAAGGTGATCCTTCGAGACGAGGTCGATGTCGGCGATGGTCCACTGATCGTCCTCGTTCTTCAGCTCGAAGAATAGACGGTGTTCTCTGGCCCGGTAGCTGAACTCTGATGTAACGACCAGAGCGACGGTCGAACCGGGATAGCACCCATCGATTTTCAGTTTCCGAAACTCGTGTAGCTTCCGGATCGATTCGGCGTCTTTTTCAGCCAGGTTGTGTCCCAACCCTTTGGCATCCGCATCGCACCCGCTCTGTGCAAGCCTCAGGAACAAATCGCCCGTCTGAAGTGCCGAACGCCTGGTGTCCTTCACCAGAGTCAGCAGTTTCGCCAATTCCCGCTCTGTGAACTTCGCAGGGGGCTGAGGTTCATCGTATCGATGGTCGATTCGAAAACCGTCAGGGACAGTGATCTCGAACAGCTCGTCCTTGAGTGATACATCAAAGGCGAAATCTTTCGATAAGCGAGAACCCGTTGCGTCAATCCGGACGGGAAGGTGCGTTCTCTTATCGACCCAGACCGTCATCTCTTGTCTGTTTCCAGGTTCAACAACAATGAAACCGACCGTTTCCTTTCCGTTCACTCGAAGTTCCCCAACACGCTTCGCCGAATTGTGGTGCAGCGTCTTCAGCCTTTCATAGAGGCCCAGTGATTCGGTTTTTCGAAGCCGCTCGAACTTTTCTGCTGACCTGTGGCGAATCACGACAAGTTTTTCGGAAACGTCCATGTGCATGGAAATCAGCTCGTCAGGATTGCTTACATAGACGTCGCCGTTGCTTTCTTCCCTCCGCGTTCGAGTTCCCGCATGCATCCATTTCGCTGACAGTTCTTTGCCCTCATCAAGGACGACGCTGGTGTAGGTCACAGTCTGGACCCGGTCCAACTTTTCCTGAACCTGCGCAAACACGAGCCGGTTAGCATCCCCCTGAAACAGTAAACTCACCGCCACGATGAGACACAGAGCCACCAGCACATAAGCGATCCGCGATGACGTTCGTCTCCGGAAAGAATGACGGCGAACATCTGGACTCTGCTCGTCAACCAGAGACAGCAGTAGCTGTTCTGTTTGCTGCAATGCTCGCTGAGTTGACTCTGCCGATACATGTATTTCGAGCAAAGCGTCGACCTGTTCCAGAATGCTTTCCTGATGTTGGTTGTTCGTCATATTTCAGCACCTTTTGGGGGTGAGCTGGAAATGCCAAGTTGGCTTTTCAGTTGAGCGACTGCTTTACTGACAAGAGCCCGTACCTGATGCGGAGTCTTGCCGAGTTGCTTTGCCACGGATTCGTAGGAATTGCCTTCCAGTCGGGATAAGACGATGACATTGCGAGACAAATCAGAAAGCTGATCCAACGCCTCGAGTATCAGTTCGTACTGCTCTTTCTTTTCGAGGCTTGCTAATGGTGAAGGCAACGCCGATAGCGGCTCGATGTCCATGGTGTGAGTCCTGCGGCGACCTCGTTTTCGACGCCACTCGAACGCCAGATTCGTTGCAGTTCGAACGGCGTACGCAGTCGCATCTTCTGCAGCAATGAAACCGTCTGAGTTTCTTAACTTGAGGAACAGATCCTGCATGAGATCGGCGGCAACATCCTCGCGCAACGTTAAACGAGTAAGGAGTCTGTGAATTCGTGGCCCATCGTTTCGAAGCAATTCCAGGATGTTTTCAGTTTGCTTTGTCACGACACCGGCCTTTCTACCAGCATGGATGCCGGATTGCCCCACAGCGCAACTTCGAGATTAGTAGAATCCACAAAACACGATGAATTCACGCCACCCACAGAATTCTGAACTTGATGCGAAAACTCCGCTCGCGACACCGTTGCGCATAGCGGCATAAGCCACGGCTGCACAATGGCTTGTGGCAAGATTCTCCCCAGAATAAAGACACTCAGAGCGTGTCGTCGGCTGGTTGAATTCCAACTGCTGAAAAATGTTCGATTCGTATAACGCCACGCTATGAATGCGGTGAAGCACCCCGGCGATGCCGCAACGAGGGGTAACTCGTCTGCCTCGTGGAAGAACTTCCCGAGCTGATTGCGATGCACCGGACCATCGGTCGCATTCAGGTCGATGCGTAAGTTCTATCGGCACGTCCTGCTTCGCTCGCAGCCGAATCAACAGGTCGGCCAGCTCATGCTGCAATCCAGAGATACCCGCCACGATTTTCCTGTAGCGGCCGTCCTTAGATGCTCTGACCGGTGTGAGTTCCGGGCGGTTGAGCGTGCTCTTCCCGGTCAGCGGCACGCGTCTGTCACCGTCCTCGCGAAAAACAATCGTCGGGGGATCCGTCTCGAGGGGGCTGTTCACGACGGGCCTGCAAACTCTGGTAGATCGGTCGCTCAAGGTCGTTCGCGATCAAGAAGTCCCGTGCAAGTCCGGCAATCGATTTGACGCTCATCTTGTTCAGAATCGTACGACGTCGGGCCTCCACCGTTCGCAGCCCCACGTCCAGCTTCTCAGCGATCATTTTGTTGGGGATGCCGTCAACAATCAGTTCCAGAACAGACCGCTCGTCAGGCGTCAGCGTGGTCAGACGGCAGCGAATGCCATTGCGTTCCTGACGTAACGCACGCGTGCGAAGGTCCTGCGCCAGTGCGATGCCCACGGTCTTCCACAGATCGTTCTCCCGGTAGGGTTTCTCCAGCAACGTGAGAGCGCCCTGCTGCATCGCTTCGACAGTTACAGAGACATCCGCATAACCTGAAATCACAATGGCTGGCAGCAGTTGATCCCGCTCACTCAGTTGCTCCAGCAGTTCGACCCCGCTCAATCCAGGCAATCGCAGGTCGGTTACCAGACAGCCGGGCTCGCCGTCATACGCCTCCAGAAACGCTTCCGCTGAACTGAAGGTCTTCACGGGGACGTCCAGAACACAAATCAGCGTGCGTACTGAGTCCAGGGATTCTGAGTCGTCATCCACGATGAACACTGTCGGTTGATGATCCGTCATTCCGCTGCATCCTGAATGGGAAGCTGGAACCGCAGGGTCGCCCCTGCCACGTCGTTGTTCCAGGCGTCCAGTTTACCTTTGTGTGCCTGGATGATTCGAGAACTCAGCGCCAGTCCGATCCCGGTCCCGTCCACCTTACTGGTGACAAAAGGTTCGAACAGTCTCTCCATCTGGTCACTGGCAATACCAGGCCCCGTATCACTGACGCGAACTTCGACGGATTCCACATTTCGGCGCATCGACACTATCACACGCCGGTCACTCGAAACATCGTCGTTTATCGCCTGGACGGCATTTCGAGCAAGGTTGATGATCACCTGCTGAATCTGCACAACCTCGACCGTAACAGGGACGTCCGGCTCGCACAGGTCCAGTTCGAGCGTTGTCTTTGACCGCCGCAGTTCGAAGCTCAGCATTTGAAGTGCGGATTGAATGATCTGTCCCAGCCCCGTCGTTTGCGGTTGTCGGCGTTGTCGCTGAGTGAAGTTGCGGAGGCCACGGATGATATCTCCAGACCGATGCGCCATCTCACCGATCTGTCTGGTCCAGTGCAGGAGTTTATCGCGTTCTAAATTGCCGGTCGCTTCCAGTCGCGCCACGCACACAGCGGCCAGATTGGCGATCGCGCTCAGCGGCTGGTTCAATTCATGCGACAGCCCGGCTGCCATTTCCGCCATCGTGTTCACCCGGGCGAGATGCGCTGTTTCATCCTGCATCCGCAGTAGGTCGTCCTGGGCCGCTTTGCGGTCGCTGATGTCACTCGACACGCCAATGATTCCCACAAGCTGGTTGTCATCGTCGAGAAGCGGTGAGCTGGTGGACTCGACGGGAAAGCACGAACCGTCCCGACGCTTCACAACGAATTCCCGGTTACAGGCCTGACCTGTTTTCAGTCGCTGAATAATTTCTTCCGCATCGGCACGGTTGTCGATCGGTACCACGAGGTCCATGACATTGCGACCGACCGCTTCGTCCGGCGACCAGCCATACAGCGTTTCGGCGAACCGGTTCCAGTAGATGACCCGCCCTTCCAGATCGGTGGCGATGGCGGCCTGCCGGACAGAGTCGAGCAGTCCCACCTGCAGACGGATTTCCTCTTCCGCTTGCCGTCGTTCCGTGATATCGACGTGGCAGCCCATCATACGGGTTGGCTCGCCGGTCGCATTACGTTGGATATCTGCCAGGGCGAGGATCCAACGCCACGAGCCGTCGTGGTGCTGGAGCCGAAATTCGACGCTGTAGTGGGATTGCTGCGGTCCAGCAAGAAACTCCTGCATGGCGGCTAGAGTCCGCTTGTGGTCGTCTGGATGCAGGCGGCTTTCCCACTCTTCGAACTTGTTGGGAATTTCGTCGTCGGTGTAACCCAGCTGGCTCTTCCACTCAGAAGAATAGACCATCTCGTCCGTGCTCAGATTCCAATCCCACAAGCCAATGTTGGCAGACTTGATGATCAATTGCTGGCGTGTCAGGCTCTCGCGAAGCGCCGCCTCGGCGTGCTTCCGTGCGGAAATGTCTTCGGTAATCACAAGCACCGCGTGTTGGCCCGTATCCAGTTCGAGCGGGCACTTGAACGTGCGGTAATGATGTAGTCTTCCCGAGTGGTCAGTGCCCGTCTCCGCGATTTCCAGCGTTTCGCCGGTTTCCCAGACACGTCGATCATCGTGCAGCCATTTTTCAAGATCCGCCGTATCGGCACCCTGCTGGGCATGCAACTCCGTGTGGAGTTTCCCAACGACGTCGTCTACGCTCATTCCGTAGAATTCCGCCATGGCCTTATTCGCAAACAAGATTCGCGAGTCGCCGTCTTTAGCAAAAATGCTGGCTGGATTCGTATCGAGAATGCGCCGCAACAAATGCTGACTCTGCCGCAGTTGCCGTTCACCCTGCTTGCGGTCGGTGATGTCGATGGCCGCGGCCAGCATTGCGGGACGACCAGCCCAGTAGAACGGCGCGGCGGAGCAATCTACCCAACGAGTTTGACCATCCTTTCGCACAATCCTGCCTTCGTGGCGCGACGGAACGCCTTCGTCCAAACAGATTCGCTGCGCTTTCAGCCATTGCTCACGGGAATCAGGATGGGCCAGCGCACCGACCTCACACTCAAGCAGTTCGTCGGCGGAATATCCGGTTAATTCGACTGACTGCTGATTGCAAAAAACGCGTCGATTGCCCTGGGTAATATTAAGAGATACCGGAACGGTTTCTGCCAGTGTCCTGAAGTTCTGCTCGCTTTCGCGTAGAGCTGCCTCGGTCAGCTTGCGATCGGTGATGTCCTGCTGAATCACCCACAATTGTATGAGCGCGCCGTCTTTGACAACGCCGGTCCAATTGTTGGAGATGAAAATCGAATTGCCCGATCGATCAGACTCTTCGGTGATCATGTTCGAGGCGCGGTACTTGTTGCGGACCAATTCGCGCAAGCTGTCGAAGTTTTGCGGCGTTTCATTTCGGGATTGGCCATCGATGTCCTCCTGCCGTTTGCCGATCAGATCCTGGGCCTTTGAGAATCCATACATCCTGGCAAATGCGTCGTTACAGGTGACGAAACGATAGCCGCGATGGATGCAGCAAATCTGCTCGTCTTCGGGCAGTGACGTCGGTATCGGCGAATCGAACTCGCACAGTGCGATTCCTTCGCGGGATTGTTCTATGAATCGTCGATACCGTTCTTCGCTCTCCCGTAACTCGGACTCCACCTTGCGAATTTCCGTCACGTCCAGAGTCGTGCCGAGGATTCGATCGACACGTCCCTCGGCGTTTCGCTTTGGCATCCCCCTCACCTTGACGTGGAACACGCGGCCACCCGGCGGCTGTAAGGTCGCCTCCAGGTCATATGGCCGACCCGTTTCCACGGCATCGGCAACCATCCGCTGAATAGTTGCGTGATGGTCTTCCGAGGCCCATGTGCGAAAGTGATCGGTTGTTGGCGCGCCATCCGCCGGATCGAGCCCGAAAATGTGAAACAACCCCTCGGACCATTCGTATTCGTTTGTCTCCAGGTGGAATACCCAGTGCCCGACGCCAGCAATCCTCTGCGCCTCGCGATGAATGGCCTCGCTGTGCTGCAATGCCTGCTCAGCCTGCTTGCGTTCGGTGATATCCCGCACCACGGTGCTGACACCGACCACGGTTCCGCCCGAGTCCACAGCAGGAAAATAGCTGACCAGATAATTGCGCAAGAAATCCGGGTGATTCGCGTCTGGCTTGTCGACTTCAAAGTTCAACGCCGGCTCACCAGTCTCTATCACGCGACGGTAGATCGGTTCGACGATCTCGGCAACGTCTGGCAGGATGTCACGCAGCCGCTTGCCGATGTGGGCTTCCGCGGACAACCCGTCGATCGCCGCCAGGGTGTCGTTGATCCGAACGAAATGCTGCTCGACGTCCATGAAACACAAGCCAACAGGTGAAATGCGGTAGATCTGTTCCAATTCGGCGAATTGCATCTGCAACCGCTGCTCACGTTCAGCCAGTGCGGCGAACGCCAGGTTTGTTTGGTGGTTCTCCCGCCGGTAGCTGGTGTGCAGCAGCGCCAGCGCCAACGGGAAGAAGCAACCCGTGAGCACTCCCAGCGAGATCCCCCACGGCAATGCGACCGCGCGAATCTGGGCATCCAATCGGTCGGCCGGTATGTGTGTGACCACAAGACTGTTAAGCGGTTCGTGGTAAGCAAATCCCGCCAGTTGCCACGTTCCGTGCAGTGTTTTGTTGACGCCACCGTGGCTCGCTTTTTCCTGCAGCAGTTCGATCACGCGTCTTTCCGGGCGTCCGATCCGCTGGTCTACCAGCATGTCGCGAATATTTTTGCCGACGAGTTCCGGATGCTGTGTGTGCATCATCAGCTCACCGTTCGCCCGAATCACGCAGAGATAACTTCCTTCGAACTGCGGTACCGTCGACCTCCAGGTCTGCTCGACGGCTCGTAGCGTGTTACCGCCCTCGCTCGACTCAGGAAGCTGATCCAGCAACGCAATCGATTCATTCACGACGGTCTGGCTGGTGGCCAGATTCTGTTCCGCAACAACATCCAGCAACGCCGAGCGGCTGTATCGATATGCCAGGAAGCCGACCAGAAAGCTCAGCACGATGGTTGCGGCTCCCACCACCAGGGCCATCCTTGCCAGACGTCGCGTGCCACGCGATTGGACGCTTCCCTCACGGGCGTCGAATCCGCTCGGGCTGCTTGTCGGTTGGCCGGTTTGTGGTTCATTCGCCTGCTGAGACACGTGGTTTCACTTTCTGGCCTTCAGGGGTCTCGCGGGTGGGTGGTGATAAATCGAATTCCACCACAAGTGACGTTTCTCCTGGCTTGTTGTCGCCAATTCTAGTCCGTCCCCCGTGCCGTTCGATAATCTGTCGACAAATCGCCAGACCGGGACCGGTGCCATTCTGTCTGGTTGTGAAGAATGGCTCGAAGATCCGCTCCTGCAACTCCGCCGGAATTCCAGGGCCGGAATCAATGATGTGTATTTTGCAGCCGCCCTCCTCAGCAGGCGTGGTTACTGTCGAGGAATGACTGGCAACCGAACGTGCGAAGGGTACTGCCGAGAATGCAGGATTGTCTGGCTGGCAGAACGAAGTTCGATGCTCTGACCGAACGCATCGCCTGTATTCGGGTTTCGGTCGAACCGGGGGAAGTTCGACGACGAGACCTCGATCCGGATCGCATGACCTTTGCGGAAGACGTTGCCAGTGACTCCGACGTCGATCGAGTACTCGTAAACCTGCCCAGGTTCAAGCAGTTGCGGATCGCTGAAACTGCCTCGATATCGGGCTCGGATAATGCCATCACAGAGGTTCATGGCGTATCCCGTCGGCGAGACGTCAACCAGCTTCACGGTCCAGTCCGTATCCGGAGCATCAGTGGCAGCATAGATCACCGCCTGAATCGGGCCGGTGAGTTCGGTATCCTCATCAAACGGCCGAGACGTGTAGCACAGCACGTCACTTCGCATTTCAACGGGTCGTTGATCATGCGGTCCCCACGCAACAATCTCGGGCGAGCAACAGTTGTTACCGCCGACGGTCTGAACCGGGAAGTTCGGGTCATAGACAAACTGATCAGCGGGTTCGTCGTCCGGTTCCGTCGGGGACAATGTGCCGTCGCCTCGCAATGTATTGGCGTCGCCGTTCGAGTGAAGATACCAGCGTTGCCACTCAGTCCGTGCAAGCGGCCATTCGTGCTCATCACGCCACTGATTGATCCCCATGATGAACAGCCGCAGTGGAGGCTCGTCAAGGAATCCGTCGTCGTCGTCTTTCAGCCAGTAATCGAACCAGCGTCGTTCAAGTGTCTCCAGGTCGGCCAGCGAACCCGCTCCGAAGTCAATGTCACCAGTGCGTGTGCATCTGCTGAGCCAGTGCGGCCATGGGCCGACGATCAGTTTGCTTCTGCGTGCTTCTGGTGAACCGCCCTGCAGCCGCAGCCCGTTGAAGTTGTCGAATGAATCTCTCGCGTAAAGATCGTACCAGCCACCCATATTGAAAGCCGGAACGGTGATTTCACTCCATCGTCGCTCGATGTTGATCCCGGCCCAGTATTCGTCGTCGGTCGGGTGATTGATCCAGTCGGACCAGAACGGCATGTTTCCACCGTTCAGCTTGATCATGTCGCGAACAGGCAGCGTATGAAACGCCTCTGTCCAGTTATGAAAGTCAATGCTTTGCGCTGTGTGAGCACTGGTCCGCATCCCCCACGTCATAGCCACGTTCAACTGAAACGCTCCGCCCGGATAAAACAGTCCACGGAAGTAATCGTTGCACATGACTCGCGGGGCCATGCATGTAAGAAACTGATTGCGAAGCGGAGCACTCAGCCACTGCACGCAACCCAGGTACGAACCTCCCGCCATCCCGATTCGACCGTTCGACCACGTTTGTCGACCAATCCATTCCTGTGTATCGAAGCCGTCGTTCGCTTCCTGATGAAACGGATAATACTCACCGCCAGAATCCCAGCGACCACGGACATCCTGAATCACACAGGCAAACCCTTGCCCGGCCAGTCGGCGTCCCTTACGGATCAGGTCTTCGTTGTTGTTGCTGTACGGCGTACGCATCAGAACGCATGGAAAAGGTCCGCCTTCGTCAGGTAGATAAAGGTCCGACGACAGATCGACGCCATCCCGCATCGGCGTCTTCACGTCCCATTGCATTCTGACGACATAGTTATGTGACACAGTTTCGATCCTTTGCAAAGCGAAATATCTCAGGCCGAAAGACCAACGACGTCAGGTGTCTGAAGCATGCCAGTTGACTGGAGCGCGCATCGTCAATCAACTCTGGATACTTCCGCCCGAAAATCCACTTCGAGAGAATCACTTTCCCTGATCGCAAATCGACAGACCCTCGAATCGGCTGGCAGCATTATCCCGATGACGAACCAGACATTCGGAAGTGTATCGTGAAGTCACAACTGGCTGCCTGATCTGAAAATGGAAAGTCACGATGCCGATCTACCCGCACAACACGCTGCCAATCCACGCGGTTCCCAGAATTCGCACGCGAGTTCTGGTCAGCTCAGAGCGTGGAGCTGTCGAAACTGCCGTCTGGGAGCAGTGGATCGAAGCTGACGGATACATCCCTCTGCACTACCACGAAGTAGAAGAGGTGCTCGTCTTTCTGAATGGCGAAGTTGAACTGACCATCTGCGATGAAGTAACCGTAGTGGCAGCACCAGCAACGGTCATCGTTCTGTCGGGACAGATTCATGGCTTGAAATCTGTGGGCCTGCAACAGGTTCACCTGATGGCCTTTTTCCCGACAGCCGCACCTTCAATATTTTCTCCAGATGGTTCGCGGCGTCCGCCACCGTGGGAAGACCTGGGCAGGGCGATTGCACGTTGAGTCAAGTTCCTGGCAGGGCTTTGAGCAGGGAGTCCTCGTTCCAGCCGGCTAAGAGGTCGAATCCTGGTTGACATGGACGAGCGGCACCGACCAGCCACACGCCGGGCATTACGCAACCAGCAGGTGTAAACTCGTCCCCGGGGCCGATTCGTGAGCATCCATGAATCCGAAATGCTCCAGGATTCAACTAATGAAGCGGAAAAGTTCAACGCACGATCTATAAGCCT
>JAQBWV010000414.1 GCA_027624335.1 Planctomycetota bacterium | reverse complement strand
AGTCGCCAGTCAGCTCCAAACCGGCAACGCCCTCCAATGCATTGCCGCTATCCGGAACGCCACCTTTTCACTGTTCCGTTCTCAAGAGTCACGAATATGGTCCAAGCTTTACGAAAACACGCATACCAAATCGACCATGTCCTCGCTATGTTCGGCATTGTGAATAAATGAAAAGCCCTGAGCGTTGAGGGGACCTCGACGAGAATAGCCCTTGTGGTTATCGCCAACTGCCCGGCAGTGTGTGCCGCCAAAGCCACCCAGCCCAACGTCTTGTTCCTTGCCGTCGATGACCTGCGTGCTGAGTTGATTTGTGACGGCCATCAGTCAGCTCGATGCGCAGATCGGCAAGGCGCTGGCGAAACGAGGTGAGCGCGGCCTGCGATTCTGGTCCGACCACTGATCGCATCTCGGTGTGCGCAGCCTGAATACCGCATTGATCTGCAGCGACTAAGGGCGTCTGGTTGGGCTGTGGCCGTGGACTTTTTTGTATTGCTTTGAGAATTGATACACGGTTTCGAATTGCAGTACTTCGGCAATATCGCTTACTCGCAATCCTTCACTCTCAAGGATTCGCCGGGCGTAGTGCATGCGAGTCCGCAGAAGATACTCTTTCGGGCCCGTCGACATGTTCGCACGAAAGACGCGGCGGAACTGCGGTTCCGAAAGGCCAGCAAGTTCCGCCAGTTCGCTGACTTTCAGCGCGCGGTTGAGGTTTCGGTCGATGTAGTCGAGTACATCCCGGATTCGACGGTCGACTGCGGGCGTGGATGCGTCAGCGACCGTGTGCCGAAGCGTGAGGTCGATTGCAGCGAGGATGATTGATTCCACTTCGCGGCCGTCCTCGTGAAGCGCGGAGCGAAGCAGACCAATCACAGTTTGAAAGTGCGGCGAAGTCTCGGGGACTCGGAACCATGGCTCCGTGATCAGATCGCGCGTGACGCTGAATTCGATGTAGGTGTACGACACCGGTCGCTTATCGTCGTATCGGATTTCTCGTACGCCCGGCGAGAGCAGCAGAAGCATGCGATCACCGAGCTGCAGCCTTTCATCGGGAATAATGAATTCCCCGCTGCCTGACTCGACGTAAAGGAACCGATGGTTCTCGACGTTTCGGGGTGGCAGATGCAGGCCGCGTTCGAAACGAATTTGGGCTCCGCCAACGTAGGCAATGAAGTCATGGGATGATGGCATGATCGTTTTTGACATCAATATCACCGTTTCTGCCATTGGAATCAAGCAGGCAGAAACGACAATGCCACTATGAATCTGACCGCACGCCACATTGATCCGCGATTTCAGGGAATCATTCCGCCTCTGGTGACGCCGCTCCGCCGCCGCGACGAGCTGGACGACACCGGATTGGAGCGGCTGGTTGAGCACGTCATCGACGGAGGCGCGAATGGTCTCTTCATCCTCGGCAGCAGTGGAGAAGCTCCGAGTCTCAGTTACAGGTTGCGTGGCGAATTGATCGAAACAGCCTGCAGGCTCGTCCGTGATCGAGTGCCGGTTCTGGTGGGAATTACTGATACGGCGTTTGTCGAGTCGGTGACACTTGCCAGAACTGCCGCCGATGCGGGAGCCGCGGCGGTGGTGCTTTCCACGCCATACTACTTCCCGGCCGGACAGACCGAGTTAATCAGCTATGTACGGAACATTGTCACCGAACTGCCGCTACCGCTGATGCTTTATAACATGCCGTCGCTGACCAAAGTGTGGTTCGAGATCGATACGCTGAAGCAGCTCGCTGAGATCGATAGCATCATCGGATTGAAGGACAGCAGCGGCGACCTTGATTACTTCGCGCGAGCCGCGAGTCTCAAGAAGTTGCGACCTGATTGGTCGGTTCTGATTGGCCCCGAGAAGCACTTGCCCGAAGCCATGCGTCTGGGAGGCGACGGGGCAGTGGCCGGCGGTGCCAACGTCCTGCCGCGATTGTTTGTGGAGTGCTACCGGGCTGTTGTCGAAAACGACGAGGTGCTTGTCGGCGATCTGCATCAGCGGATTCACGAATTTCAGAGCGTCTATGAAATCGGCAAATACGCTTCACGAATCATCAAGGGGATCAAGTGCTGTCTATCGCTGATCGGCGTCTGCGATGACGGCATGGCCGAACCGTTCCATCGGTTCCGAGAGCCCGAACGTCGTCGCGTTCTCGAGATTCTTCAGGCCAGTTTTCCGGAGGTTCTTGCATCGACGCCGGCCGGGTCTTCGGACGCCGACGTCACGGCGGGAGGCGGCACATGAGCATACACATCCGACCTCTCGATCTCGTCGTCATCATCGTCTACCTGCTGGGTATGGCGTGTGTCGGTGTGTGGTTTTCGAAGCGGAACAAATCTACGGAAGAGTACTTTGTCGGAAGTCGCTCATTTCCCGGTTGGGCGATCGGGCTGTCGATGCTGGGCACGTCGATCAGTTCGGTCACGTTCCTCGCATTCCCGGCCGCGGCGTATGTGCTCGACTGGCGACAGCTGGTCTCCAACCTGATGCTGCCCGCGGTGGCAGTGCTGGCGATCGTCGTCTTCATTCCCTTCTTTCGACGCGGTCAGCTCACGTCGGCGTTCGAGTACCTTGAAGACCGCTTCGGGCCGTCCGCTCGACTGTACGGCACGCTCAGCTTCATCCTGCTGCAACTGATCCGGCTGGCCAAGGTGCTGTTTCTTGTGTCGATTCCCGTGAGCCTGCTGACCGGCATCGAGATGTCCTATGTCATTATCGCCGTCGGTGTGTTCATCGCGTTCTATACCGTGGCCGGGGGCTTTGATGCTGTCATTTGGACCGATGTGGTTCAGGCGGTGGTGCTGTGGTTCGGCGGTTTGCTCTGTTTTGGATACATCGCGTGGAACCTGCCTGAAGGTCCGAGTCAGATTTTCTCCGTGGCCGCTCAGCACGACAAATTCCATCTCGGTTCGATGGACTTCAACATCGGTGAGCGGACGTTCTGGACCGTCGCGTTGATTGGCGTATTCAACTGGCTGGCAATGTATTCCAGCGACCAGAACGTGGTGCAGCGTTACGTTGCCGCGAAGAGTCTTCGTGACGCGCGTCGAGCGACCACGTTGTATTCGGTCGTGGCCGTCCCGACATGGGCGTTCTTCTTCTTTCTCGGGACGTGCGTCTTTGTGTGGTATCAGGTGCATCCCGACGCGAAAGTCGCGAACCTCGAAGCGGACCAGGTCTTTCCCTACTTCATCCTGACAACGATCCCGGCCGGCCTAGCGGGATTGACCATTGCCGGTGTGCTGGCCGCAGCCATGTCGAGTCTTGATTCATCCATTAACGCCATTGCGACAGTGACGACGGTCGATCTATTGAAGCCGTATCTCGCGCGCGGACGCGACGATCAGTTCTACCTGCGCACAGCACGCTGGATCGCCACCGTCGCGGCTGCGCTGATGATCGGTGGGGCGATGCTGTTTGCATCCATCGAAAAGGAAAGCATGAACGACCTGAGCTGGATTGTGGCGTCGGTCTTCGGCGGCTGTCTGGTTGGACTCTTCATGGTGGGGTTCTTTACGCGACGTGTCGATGGATTCTCGGCGATGACGGCACTTGTGGTTTCTGTTCTGCTCAACGTTTACCTCGGTCTCAGTCTGGCTGGATGGCTGCCCGATGGCATCACGATGCCAGTCCATTCCTACTGGGTCGGGATCATTGTGAACCTCGCATTCGTGGTGATCGCGTACACCGTCAGCCTGTTTCGTGGTCCGAGTAAAAAAGACTTGAAGGGGCTGACCGTATGGAGCATGGAACGATGACTGTAACCACTGAAGGCGAACGCCGGTTTGATATCGTGATTGTCGGTGGCACACCGGGCGGCATTGCGGCGGCTTTGTCTGCCGGACGAGCCGGCCGGCACGTGCTGCTGATCGACGCACATCGACA
>JAQBWV010000088.1 GCA_027624335.1 Planctomycetota bacterium | reverse complement strand
CTGGCGTCGGCGATCCATCTGGCGAGCTCAGTACGCGGCAGCGCTACGTCGCTGGACAACTCGGGCTCAGACAGTGGCACCAGCACGCTCAATGGGCGAGGCCCCACCGCGACCCCCTTCTGCTCCCAGACGCCACGGCGCAGAACATGAATCGCTGTGCGGTTTTCAACGTCGTTTCGAATGCCGGGAATCGTCGGAGGATGCGGCGGGACCGAGTACTCCAGCTGTGTTATCTGCGCCTGCAGTTGTAATTTCTGCCCGCCGCTGGCTGCCGCGGCCTGCTGTTTCAGTTCTTTGATCTGGTCATTGATGGCTGCGGACTGTTTCTCCCAGGCTTCCTTTTCCGCAGGCGGCACCAACAGGACATTGTGTTCTTCCGTCGCCGCAAGGTACGCCTGAAGCCGGTAGTAGTCCTTTTGAGTGATCGGCTCCAGCTTGTGGTTGTGGCACCTCGCACATCCGACAGTGAGACCCAGGAACGCCTCGCCGATGATGTTTGTTCGCTCGGTCAGAACTTCGTTGCGGCTCAAAGCGATATCCGGATTGCCGGCGTTTCGGCGAACGGCGCCGAGTCTATGGAAAATCACCGCTGCAAGGTTCTGCGGATCGTCCGGCAGAATTTCGTCGCCAGCAATCTGCTCCATGATGAAACGATCAAACGGCTTATCGGTATTCAGTGAGTCGATCACGTAGTCACGAAAACGCCAGGCATCGGGCAGATGCCGGTCGTACTCGAAACCTTCTGTTTCCGCGAATCGAACGACGTCCAGCCAATGCTGAGCCCAGCGTTCACCATAGTGCGGGCTGGCCAGAAGTCGATCGACGAGTTTCTCGTAGGCATATGGAGACTCGTCGTTAACGAATGCGGCGATCTCTTCTGGCTGCGGTGGAAGGCCCAGAAGATCGAAATACACGCGACGGATAAGCTCTGTTCGTGTGGCGACGGGGGCTGACTGCCAGTTCCGCTGTTCCAGGGCAGCCAGTGTGAAAGCATCGACGGGAGTCTGCAGCCAGGCTGCGTTGGCGACTTCAGGCGGCGTCACTTTGCGGACCGGCTGAAACGACCAGTGCTGCCGCACATTTTCATCAAACGCTTCGCTGGTGTTGTCACCGACCGATAGAGGCAGTTCATCCTTTCCAGCGATGGCCGCACCGGCACTGATCCACTGCCGCAGCACAGCAACGTCGGCACTGCGCAGTCGCGGCTCGCCTTCAGGCGGCATCAGCCCGTCGTTGATCAACTCGATCAGCAGACTCCGTTGCGGCTTACCCGGAATGATCGCCGGACCGCTGTCACCACCGCGTTGAATTGTGAACCGCCGCCGGAGATCGAGTTCAGCTTCCCGCTTCTCACCGCCGTGACACTTGAAGCAGTGCGCTCGCAGGATCGGTGTAACGTGTTCCTCAAATGTCAACTGCCGCTCTGCAACCAATTGGTCACCCGCAAGTGTCTGAGTGATCGCCACGAGAAACACGACGACGAAGCAACGACAGAAAATCCATCGTACGATTGATCCAGAAGCCGACATTGTCAGTCTCTTGAGAAGGCAGTGTCCCAGCATGATTCTCCAGACAACGCATATACTGTTCGCGGTCTGAAATGAAACAAATCCGAAGCGCAAGTTGTGAAGTTGCGCTGTTCGATTAGACAGGATCCCGGCTAGTGAGACATCCTCGCTCTTTCCAGAAAATAGCGAGTAGGCGGTTGCCCGAGGTGCTGCTCCAGTTCAACGTAAAGTCTTACGAGTTCCGATACTGACGATACACCGACTTTCTCCAGGAGATTGTGCCGTCTCGTTTCGACCGTCCGTAAACTAATGGTCAAGTCTTTGGCGATTACTTTATTCAGATCACCGTTGATAACGCGTTCCAGAACGACCAGCTCGTCTTCCTTCAGTTGCGAGAATCGATCGATCAGTGTGTTTCGCTGCTGCTGTTCGATGCGAAGATCGCTATCTGTTGCCAGTGCTTCGACGATCGACTTCCAAAGTTCACCCGAGGAACAGTTCTTTTCCAGAAGGGTGACCGCACCGTTGTGCATCGCCTGGACGGCGTTTGAAACATTCGCGTAGGCCGAGATGACGATGACCGGAATCTGACAACCGCGCTCGCGCAACGCGACCTGCAGTTCGAGGCCCGTCATGCCGTGTTCGATTCGCAAGTCGGTAACCACGCAGCCAGACGCGGCCTCCGTGTATGACGACAGGAAATCCTCGGCGCTGGCGAATGTTTCGACGGGAAGGCCTCGAATATCGACGAGAGCGGCGATGGATTCGCGGACGGCTTCGTCATCGTCGATCACAAACACCGTTTGCTTCTGAAGCAGCGGCTCACTTTGCATCCGGGTGATGTCCTCCATCGATCCGCAACGAAAAACACAATTCCAATCCGCCTCCGGGCAGCGGTTCGGCTCGAATTGCTCCACCGTGATCTTCGACAAACGACCGACTAAGTGCCAGTCCGATGCCGAGTCCGGACTGGCCGGTCGTGAAGAACCCTTCGAACAATTGCTCCGGGAGAACTCCCTCGGCAAGTCCCGGCCCGTTGTCGCGGACGGTGACGGTCATGTACTCATCGTTGGCCGCATCCATGGTCACATCGATCGAAACCTGGCGAGCATTCGAAGTGTGTGTTGATAAAGCGGTGTACGCATTGTTGAGCAGATTAACGAAGATTTGCTCGATGAGTACTCGGTCACACAGGATCGGCGGAAGTGGTGTCTCGAAGGACATTACCGTCCGGATCCGGCTGGATCGCGCATTGCCAGCCGTGAGTTCGACGGCATCGCTGACAATTTCGGAAATGTCACACGCGGTTCTTTCTGGTTTACCCTTCCTGGCAAACGAGAACATGCGAGTTGTGATTCCGTTGGCTCTTCGGGCTTCCGCAACAAGCTTCTCAGCGATCTTTCGAATGTGAGGCAACCTCTGGTGGCAATCTGGACGGTTGAGCGCTTCGACACAGACGTCTGCGAACGTGGAAAGTGCCCACAACGGTTGGCGAATCTCGTGCGCGATTCCGGCAACCAGCTGTCCCATCATCGTCAGGCGTGCAACATGAGCAAGCTGTCGCTCCTGTTCGCGTTTTCGTTCTTCTTCCTGTTTCTGCTGTGTAATATTCCGGACATGCAGAAGCACAGCAGGTGCTCCATCAAAGGTAATTCGCGAGATGCGAACACCTACTGGAACGATGGATCCGTCTCCCCGCAGGCTTCGCGATTCGAAGTCTGACATTTCTCCGGAAATCAGCGATTGAGAACGCAAAGCGGCGAGGTGTCGATCCACTCCGGGAACGAGATCAAAAACGCTCGCCCCAAGAAGTTGCTCACGGGCCATCATGTGAAGTTCGCAAGCGGCATGGTTTGCATCAAGAACGACGCCATCGAGACTTTCGACGAAGATGGCATCGGGTGAATGGTCAAACAAATATCGAAACCGTTCGCTGGCGTGCTTGAGCGCGAGCTCCGCCTGCTTAAGCTGAGTGACATCCCGCAGTACGGCGATCTGCTCGGTCGACGCTGGCAACTGCAAAAACCGGCCCTCGAACTCCTGGCGTGCGTGATCGTGTTCGATTGTAAACTCGACCGTTTCCTGGGGGCTTCCGGCATCGACATTTTCGATAGCGGCCCGAACACGTCTGGCCGCCTTCCAGGGAAACAGGTGCCAAAGAATCTGCTCCGTTGGTACCTGAGAAAGATTTAGCATTTCGCTTAATCGATCTCCGCTGTATCGATCCAGAATGGTTCCATCTGACGAGATCCGTACTAAGGCATCCGGGTAAGTTTCGAATACCGATTGAAGTTCGTCTGTGCGAGCAATCAAGTCTCGCCGCTGTTGGTCGTGTTTCAGAACCAGAGCCGTCAGATCAGTAAAGGTAACGATCGCCTCGTTTTCGTGTTTCGTAATTCGGGATGATTCGCAACGAAACACTGCCAGCAGGCCAAGCAGATGACCATCGGCGTCGATGGCTGGCTTCAGAAGACCATGCTCATACCCACAAAGTCCTGCGGCGCGGGAAATCAACTCAATGACCTCTGGTGGCGTTCGTTCCTGCTTCCCATCGAAACGATCTCTGGCTGATGGCGTAAGAGGAATATCGAAAAAGTCATCAGTACCACCGAAGAGTGCGCCGATGCGGACCGAATCAATCAGCGTCACAAGCTCCTGCGCGGTGCTTCCGCCAGCCATCAGCTGTAGCGCACTACTCGAAGATGTCGTGCGGAAAACTGCAGCTCGAAGGTAAGGCGACTGCAGCTCAAGTTCCGCAGTTAGCGTACACAGCACGCTTTCAACAGTCGTGGATGAGGCCAGCATCTCGAGTGTTTGTCGGTGACCGTCGCGAAGTAGTTGAGCATGCTTTCGATCGGTGATATCTGAAATTGACGCATAAACGCGATTCCAGGATTCCTCAGTGTCTGCGGCAGACGTGACGTGGAGCTGAATGAAAATTCGTTGTCCCGAAACCGTGTAGGCGACATTTTCGGCTTCAAATGTTCCACCACCCCTGATGCGGAATAGCAGGTATTCGTTGAACGTCGCCAGCGAATCTTCCTGCATCAAGGTGCCGATATTTCCCCCGAAATCGGCGATACCTGATGCCTGAAACATCTCCAGACCACCGCGATTGACCGCCGTAATTCGAGCCAACTGAGTGAGCTTCATGGCCTCGTCCGGGTTTTCTTCAAGCCAGGCTGCGAGATCAGAAACGCCTGAGTGTCTTATGTTTCGAATCTGCTTTCTTACATCACTCCAGTCCATTTCCATCAGGCCAATCGGTGACTCATCGAACATCCGTCGAAAGCGTTCCTCGGTCTGCGTCAGCTCGTCACGCAATCGTCGCGAATCTGTGATGTCTAGAATCAAACCTCGCTGATGCGTGACCGTTCCATCGGAATCGCGCGTCAGGTTAACGATATCACGTACCCACCGCGTTGAGCCGTCAGCGGCGATCATGCGATAGGTCATCGTGTGATCTGATCCCTGAACGGTTTCCCCTGTATCGTAGATGGCGATCGAATCACGGTCTTCAGGATGGAGCACTCGCGAAAAAAAGTCAGGGTCATCGAGCACAGCGGCCGGAGGATATCCAAGAATGTCTTGAATCCGTTCATGGACGAAAGAGTACGCGCTGGCTTTCAGATCGTATTCCCAGGCAAAGCCCTGTAATGCCTGAAATACATCTTCGAGTTTGGCAAGGCTGACTTGATGCTCTGTCTCCAATTCCCTGAGACGCACTTGCTCCGTGTCATCCCGGATGACGACGAGAATCCCCCCACGCGATGCGTCTGCAACCGCTCGGCTGTGCACGCTGGCTATCCAGCAAATATGTCGCAGTTCACTGTCGAGTCGGCATAGCCTCAATTTCGACTCGAAGGGTTCACCATGCGACTGCATCCGAGACCATTGATTGTGAAGTTCCTCGCGATCTTCCGGATGAATGCGTGCAACCAGCGAATCAAACGTAACCGCATCGCTGCCAGGCAATTCGAATAGTGCAAACAGTGAGTCTGAACAAACCAAGTCGCCACTGCTTCCCGAACAAAGGAAACTGGCGAGACCAGCGAGTTGCAACGTGTGTGTCAGTAGCTCATCGATCGTCGGCAGCACGTCCGACGGAAGGAACTTGCCGGAGGTGCGCTGATGCGGGTACGCCAGACGCGCCGTGAACATTCCAATGGGCTGACCGTCAGCATTCAATCTGCGAATCGAAAAGGTTACGAACCGCCTGACTCCGCCGGACGTTGTCAGCTGGAGTGGTTCTCTGCAGTCGGTGATTACTGAAACATCAGTCGGGTTGTCGCAATTCAGTAACAACCCCGTGAGCCTGTCGACGTCCGCCGGCTCAAATGCCTGGACAAGAGGGCAACCGACGAGCTCGTCCCGATCGCGACTCAGTAATCCTTCGCCCGCAGGATTGACCTCAAGAATCATTAGAGATTCCGAGTCAAACAGGAAAACAGCTTCCGTCATCTCCTGCAGAAGCTGCCACGCAAGCCCATCACGGTCCACCCTGGAGTGACGCGAGGATGTTGACATCGCATAAGCCTCAAGTCCTGAAAACGAACTCCGGTGACTCTACTTTCCGGACTTTGTTTTCTTTTTTCCGGCAGACTTAGACTTGGCAGCACCAGCCGCAGCAGTTCTGCCTGCCTTCTTCCTGCCGGATGGTTTCTCCTCGGAAGTATTCTTCTCAAAGATGTTGTCCCACCCTTGAGTAAATTGTTTCGTGGCACCGGTGTGGACTGTGTAACCCGTCATATCTCATTCCTGTAGCTGGCAGAAAATCAGTTGAAGTACGATCAATCGTGTTGACTATCGAGCTGTTTCCGGGATCGGCAACAGCCGAGCGATGCGATCGTTCGAGCTCACAAGCAACTGCGAACCATCGGGCGACAATGTGCCAGAGTAGCTGACGACGCCCAGAGACTTTTCGAAGACCTGCTTGCCGCTGTCGATGTCCCAGATCCGCAGCGCCCCGGAATACCCGATTGACAAAAGCCGGTCGCATTGAATTGCGTTCGATAAATGTCATCGTTGTGACCGGACAGAACAGCCGCCGGCTCGGATGAGTCGATTGACCAGACGTAGACGCTTCGTTCTGAACCAACACCCATTCCACCCGCAGCGAGTCTCTGGTTATCCGGACTGAACGAGACCGAGTACACGGGGTGTTGCGGACCGGTGAATTGCCGGATCTCACGTCCGTCACTGACTGACAGGAGTCTGACGCTGTTATCGGCTCCGGCGACGGCGAGCTGCGCTCCATCAGCTGAGAAAGCCAGCGCATAGACTGCCGCCGGGAGTGTCACCAGAGTTTTGATGGCCTTGTTGTCGGCGAGGTTCCACAACCTCACAGTCTTGTCAGCGGACGCTGAAGCCAGTGTTTGTCCGTCCGGACTGAACACGACTGAATACACATCCAGCGAGTGCCCCGACAGGGTCGCCTTTTCTTTCGGGGATGCGATGGACCATTCACGCAGAGTCATATCCAGGCCGCTTGTGCGGATGGTTCGGTTGTCTGGAGACCAGGCGATGTCAGCTATTTTCGAAGTGTGTCCCGCCAGAGTTTGTGAGGCATCGCGGCTGGGTGGCTCGGCCAGCTGAGGGTTTAACGGGGTCGGGTCAAAGCACTGAATCGTGTTATCGCCCAGGGAAGCAACGAGTCTCGTTGAATCAGGGCTGTAAGCAATTCGCAGTATTTCTGCTGGTGTCTCCAGCCGAAAGTAGCTCGTGGAGTTGCTGACATTCCACGTGCGGATCGTCTTGTCGCTTCCCCCCGCTGCGACCTGTTGATTGTCAGCGCTCAGGCTGACGCACGTCGCAGGGCCTTCAAACCCGACAAAGCTTCGAAGTGGCGTCCCGTTGGAGGCGTTCCACAGCTTGATGGTGCCGTCTGCCCCCGCCGTCGCGTACTGCGAGCCGTTCGACGAGAGAGCCAGGTCATGAACGGCACCGTCGTCAGCTCGATGAGCCAGTTGAAGGCCGACCGTTTCCACACGCACGCGGCCATCGACTCCGGCAGTAATGATGGACTTGTTATCGTTCTGGAAACCGACATCAACAACGGCACCTTCATGTCCCGAGAAATGCTGTGCGAGCGATCCTGTCGCCAGATCCCACAACCGAGTGGACCCGTCAGCGGACGACGACACGAGCTGAGTTCCGGTCGCGTTGAAGCTGAGTCCCGACACCAGACCCGTGTGTCCCGTCAACGAGGCAGTCTGAGCGAGCGTTTTCGCGTCGAGCGTGACGACTCCACCTTTCGCGAGGCCCACAGCGATTGCTGCATTGTTTGCTGAAAGTGCGACAGCCGTTAGTTCCGTGTCAAAGTCGACGACGCCACGTTGCTCGCCGGTCTTTGGATCGAGCGAGTGAAGTTTTCGGTCGTCACCGCTGGCCAGAATGCTGGACCCGTCCGTCGAGGCAGCCAATCCTCGTACGGCTTGGCCATAATTCGCGAGTGATCGCTGAGCGACAGGCGTAGCCAGCGTGTAAGCAAGCACGTCTCCTCGTTCAGTACCGACAATCACTTCTTTTCCGTCAGCAGACAACGCGACTGCCGTAATAGGCGACTGAGCAGCAGGGGTCTCGTGAAGTAGTTTACCTGAGGCGACATCGAAGACTCGTGCTATCTGATCCGCGCACCCCGTTGCCAGTTGAGTGCCCGCACGGTTGAAAACAACGTCTGAGACTGCTCCGGAGTGTCCCTCCAGAGCATGCACGACCGCGCCATCTGCTCGACCGAGAATCTTTACGGACCCATCATCTCCCGTGACCGCGATCTGTGAACCATTGGGATGCAGAGTGACGGCTCGCGCGGACTTGCCGACGCCTTCAAACGTAACTGCAATTGACACCGCCGTGGGCCACCGCCGCACAAAACCGTCAACACCGCAGGTCAGGATCTGCTGGTTGTTGGGACTGAACACGAGTCCCGAGATTTCACCATCATGAGCACCGAACTGCCCGACGAGTGAACCGTCAGTGGGATTGATAATTCGAACCGTTCCGTCACTACATGCCGCGGCGAGCTGCTGATTATCGTTGCGCCATGCGAGTCGAGAAACTGATGTTCCGACATTGACCTCAAATGTGGGCTTCTGCAGATCGACCTCACTACTGTCAGCAGGAGCAGGAGCCGTTCGCCAGATTCGAACTTGACCCTTTTCGTCTGCAGTGGCGATGGCAGTGCCGTCTCGCGAGGCAGACATTGCAGTTATACCGTTGTCATGGACCTTGTCGGTCGAGACAGGGTCGCTCTGCGGTACATCCCACAACCGAATCGAGCGGTCGCTCGATCCGGATGCGATCAACTGACCGTTCGGCGACACATCGACGGTCAGGACGATGCCCGTGTGTCCGTCCATCGTTCGCAGAATCTTCTGAGAGGCGACATCCCACAGCTTCAAAGTCCGATCAAAGCTGGCAGTGACGATTGACTTACCGTCCGGCAGAAACCTGGCGTCGTAGACGACTTCCTGATGCCCTTTAAATTCGACGAATTCCTGCGCCGAAAGTTCAACGGACGGTACAAGAAGGACAGACACGATTACTGCGAGAATTGCCAGTAACCGCGTCAACGTGTTACCGGCCATGGCAGTCGCGAAGCCAAGAGGCGTTTGAGTGACTCGGAATCGCGACTGACAGGTTACATCGAACATGACCAACTCCTATTCGCCATCCATCGAGGACATCAGGTTGAGAGTGTTTCCATGCCTCATGTTCCGGGATGCAGCGTCCGAATGCTGTCAGCTGGAACGTCGCTGAATTGGCCCTTTGGTGCCCTGACTTCTGGGCCTCTGGGTCGGCGCTGGTTTGTCAAGAATTCGCTCGATCGCATCAAGCAGAACATCCATTGCAAACGGCTTGCGGATGTAATCGTCGACTCCGAGCATTTCTGCGTAGGCCTTGTGCCGACCGCCTTCGTTGGCCGTGACCATGATCACTTTTGGACGCGATTCGTCGGGCATCTCTTTGAGGAATTCCAGCACAGGAAAACCACCCATCCGAGGCATCATCATGTCCGTGATAACGAGGTCCGGCTGGAACGATTCGATCTGCTTTCGTCCGTCCTGCCCGTTGTTGGCGACCGACAGTGTGTAGCCAGCGGCTTCGAGTACACGCTGAAGTGTGGTCGAGATTTCGCGATCGTCTTCGATCAGAACAATCTTTGTCTGGTCGGTCATGCTAAGTCCTGCGGCATGCTGAGGGTTCGTCGACTGGAATCGCGAAGATGCGTCTCCAGCAGAAGCGTCGAGTGGATCGTACCGCAATTCCGACCGCAACATCCAGTACCACACTCACTGGCAAGCAGCGGAGTTATTTTGCCACCTTTGAAGCTGGCCTGTTGTGACCATCCCGTCAATCCAGTGTTTCCAGCACTTTGGGGATCAGCTGAGACAGACGCTCGCCGCCGCTCGCCGCGACTTTCAGAATCTTTGGGAGATCTACAGGCTCAAGCGAGTCCGGCAGGCACAGGTCAGTTACGATCGAAAATCCCAGGACTCGTAGTCCGGCGTGTTTGGCAACGATGCATTCGGGGACAGTCGACATCCCGACACAATCGGCACCGATGAGACGGAGCATGCGATACTCGGCTCGCGTTTCCAGATTCGGACCGGCAACAGCGACGAAGACCCCTTGCTGAGTCTGAATGCCGAGGTCCAGCGCGGTCGATCGAGCCAGTTCAATCAGCCGGTGGTCATAGGGTTCACACATGTCAGGAAATCGCGGACCAAGCGCATCATCATTCACGCCGATCAGTGGATTGTCGCCGAGTAGATTGATCTGGTCTTCGATAATCATCAGGTCACCAAGCTGATACTGCGGATTCATCCCGCCGGCTGCGTTGGTGACGATCAGGATGTCAATTCCGAGAGCCTTCATGACGCGAACAGGAAACGTGACCTGCTGCATGGAGTAGCCTTCGTAGTAATGGAAACGTCCCTCCATCGCGACGATCGAAACTCCGGCAAGCGTTCCGCAAACGAGCTGGCCAGCGTGCGACTCGACTGTCGACGTCGGAAAATGCGGGATGTCTCCGTAACTGATGACCGCTTCCTGCTCGATCTGGCCAGCCAAAGCGCCGAGACCCGTGCCGAGAATCAGGCCAACTCGAGGCGTTCCATTCCACGTTCTACGAATCGACGCAGCGGCTTCGTCAATTTGTGCTGAAAGTCCGAGCACGAGCGTTCTCCGGCTGAAACGTTGTGAGTCTTCCGATGCGACCACTGAGTGGTCGGCTATTTCGGCATCGGCAGGATGATCAAGGCATCCTCCGCGAAGGACGCCGCGCCTGATTTTCCGTTGATGCGGTACTGGACTTTCAGTGTTTTCACAACGCCTGGTGCCGGATCGCCCCCGAAGCTGGCGTTGTAACCAGTCGCCGCCAAGGTGATCAGAGGTAAGTCACCACTGCGTTTTCGCAGCACTGCGGTTACGTCTCTTTGTTTCGTTCCGGCTCCGTATTCAGCTTTCACGATTTCCAGGTCAACTTTGTCGAGTCCGACTCCCGACAACAGCCTGCTGACGTCGACTCCCTTTCCGCCGACTTTTTGAGCGATCACCAGTGCGGCAGCCGTCGCGTCGTCCTTCAGGATCGGAGTCTTCATCGCGTTAATCGCCAGCTGCAACCCCTCGACGCTCGGATGGAGCTGGAGCACGTCCAGCGCCAGCTTGTGCTCGGAAACCCGACGAGTCGCGTTAAAGGCGTTCTGACACATTTCAGCCCGATCCTGGTCGGACATCGCGAATTTCCGTGCCAGTCCAAGATAACCACGTAACGCTCGGACCCGGTACTTTTCCTCTGGCCCGGTCTTTGCCAGATCCAGCAGCACAGGCGCTGCAGCAACGCTGTTCCACGTGCCGAGGAGACGACTGCCCGTATCCTGAAGTTGAGGATCACTGCTCTTCGCCGCCGTCGCGAGTGTCTGCAGAGCGGTAGTGCCTCCGACGTCGCTCAGAATCTCCAGCAGCGTCGTTTTTGAGGCGTCGGGCGAACGATCAAGAGCCGATGCCAGAGCGGCGGCACACGCCTCACGATCCGGCATGCGGACGCTTGCGACTTTTAACGCTTCTCGGGCGACGGGCGTGTCTTCGGAATGTTCCGGTGCCACGACCTGAGAAATCAGGACAGGCAGTCGCTTCAGTGAAACCGTTTCGCCCAGAGCGATCAGAGCGGCTTTGCGAACACTCGGATCGGAATCATCCAACGCCTTCAGCACTGCATCCACGGCATCGATCCGTCGTTGGCCAATCAACTGCAGCAGCAGCAGATACGTTTTCTCTTTGGCGGATGACAGGAGCCCGACGATTGTTCCGTCGACATTCTGCCCCGGAAGTTCGGCCAGTGTCTCTTGCGCGGTCCGTGCCAGTTCCGGATCGTCTGCGATGGCAATCCGAAGCAGAGTCGCAAGACACGAATCGTTACCCACCCGTCGGAGTGCGTCGACGGCTGACAGTCTCACTTGCCTGTCGCCCTGTTCGGCAGCCTTCAGGACAGCAGCCAGAACAACCGTGTTGGGCCGGTCGGCCATCGCTTGAATCATCAAGGCTGCACGGTCGGGTGTCGCGCGGTCCAGTCCGACCGCCAGAGCCTGATCAACATCGCCGCCTGGGAATTCGCGAACTGTGCCCAGTGCAAGTTGGAACATCCTTGTGTCTGTCGATTGGAACGTTTCCATCAGCAGTGGGATTCCGCCCTGACCGCGGGCAAGAATTGCTCCGCGAGTTGCTTCAATGATTCGTTGCGCTGGAACTTCTGAGGTGCGTACCTGGTCGTAGATCTCCGCAGCGGCGAGTGAGTCACCCTCACGATGCAACCGCTCAGCGCACAGCACACAACCTTCGGCAACGGCTGATCGGACTTCAGCAGGAGCCGCAGCCAGTGCGCTTCGCAGTGATTTCGTCGCGGCGGCGTTTCCGATGTGTCCCAAAGCGACAGCCGCTGCAGATGCGACTTCGGCATCGGCGTGCTGCAGTTTCGCCGTCAGCAGATCAACCGACTTCACGTCCTGGCGGACGCCGAGCGAATTGATCATGCCAACGAGCAGTCGGCCTTCCAGCGAGTTGGCAGCAGTTCGCAGCGCTTCGCTGGATGCTTCACCGGGGATCGCCTCCAGCGCGATTCTGGACCACGAAGACAACTGTGGGTTGGGCAGCAGCTTTGCCAGATCGGGAACTGCCGCGTCCGATCCGTGAATGGCCAGGCCCTTGCACGCGATGGCTTTGTCGGCTGCGGGCGCTTCCGACTGAAGTATTGCCAGCAGTTCTTTTTCTCTTTCGGGTGATGCTTCAGGCCCGTCGAAGGCGCGAGCTGTGTTTGCTGATACGGCAGCTAAGACGGCGAGAAGTATGGCGTTACGACTGATATTTCGAACTAGTGAAGCGTTCATAGTGTGAGTCCGGAATCGAGAGGCGAATGGAGACGAAGTCTTTCACGGCAGATCGAGCAACACTCGCAGCGTTATAGTCTCCACGGTTCTCGCAGTGCCTCGGATCGCAGACGATTCGCCTGCTCGTCGTTAATGAATGTGTTGGTCGAGTTGTCAAACTTGACCTGCCGACCCAGAGTCAATGCGATGTTCGCCGCATGGCAGGCGATGTGTGCATTGCAGGCTGCCTGAGCGTTGCCCTTTGGCTGACGCCGAGTCTTCACACAGTCCAGAAAATCCCTGACATGGAAGGTCGCCGGATAGCCACCGATCTCCTCGACGTCCCGCCCAGCGAGCAACTCAGGAGAACTCAAAACCATCTTGCCGCTGTCGCCCGCTTCGACCCAACCGGTCTCACCTTCGAAACGCACCGGGCACGAACCCAACGGAATCCATCCCTTTTCGCGGAAGATCAGCTGCGTACCGTTTTCATAACGCGCCATCAGTTCGCCGTCTTTCGGGGCGTTGTATTCAACTGGTGGCAGACAATCGTCGACCGCCCACTGGCAGAGGTCGACGCAATGTGATCCCCATTCCAGAACGCCGCCACCTTTGAAGGCACCGACGAAACCGCCGCCTTTCTCAAAGTTGAATCCATCCAGCAGTTTCTGGTTAAACGGACGCCACGCGGCTGGCCCCAGATACATGTCCCAATCGACAACGTCTTTATCCGGCTCCGTTTCGGGAACCAGCCAGCCGCTCATGAGAGCCTGCATTCCTGCCGGGTGAGCATAGACTTTCTTCAGTGTGCCGAGCTTTCCGGTACGAGCCAGTTCGCAGGCAAACGCGAAGTGGGGAAGGTTGCGTCGCTGAGTCCCTGCCTGAAACACTCGCCCGGTCCGCCGCATTGTGTCAGCCAGAATCAGACTTTGGCTGATATTCTTCGTGACGGGTTTTTCACAATACATGTCCTTGCCGGCTTTGGCTGCGGTCATCGCTGCTGTCGCGTGCCAGTTCGGCCCCGTCGCGATCAGAACGGCATCGATATCGCTGCGATCGAGCAGTTCGCGAAAGTCTCGATACATCTCGCAATTCTCATTGCCGTGATGATCGTCAGCAATCTTCTTGATCTCGCCGCGACGCTTCTGCTTGATGTCGGCAATCGCCACGAACTGAACGTCATCCTGCTGCAGGAAACAACCGAGGTCGTACCCACCTCGACGCCCGATGCCGATTCCGCCGACGACAACTCGTTCGCTCGGAGCGACAGCTCCGTTGAGCCCCAGGGCTGAACTCGGAATAACCATCGGTGCGGCGACCGCTGCGCCGGCTACCGAGGCTGCTGTCTGCAGAAACTGACGCCGGGATTGCCGCGTTACATTTTTCGACATGACTGATCTCCAGATCGGGACGATCGCTGACAGGGCCTAAGCGTCTGAAATGTACCTTCACGAGACGGAAAGTACACCCGCCACCGTTGACATTCGTCGCCGAGGTTCCGCAACGAATCCGCGTTTCTGCACGAAAGGGGACGCCGTTCGTTACGAACGATCGGAATTCCTGCCGCGAGCGAGGCTTTCAAGGATCGGTGCGATCAGAGCTGTCCAGCCAGTCTGATGGCTGGCGCCCAGTCCGCGGCCGGTGTCTGCGTCGAAGTACTCGTAGAAGAGAACCAGGTCTCGCCAGTGAGGGTCGTTCAGCAGGCTTTCGGCGCGAGCGTAACTTGGACGACTCCCCGTTTCGTCTTTCAGGAACAGTCGCGTCAGGCGGCGGCGGATTTCGTCCGCCACCTGCTGCAGATTCATGTAGTTGCCAGAACTGGTGGGACATTCCACGCGCAGATCGTCGCCGTAGAAACGGTGGTAGCGCTCCAGTGCCTCGATCAGCAGAAAGTTAAGTGGAAACCAGATGGGGCCTCGCCAGTTCGAATTGCCGCCGAACATGGGGCTGTCTGATTCACCAGGGATGTACTGAACACGAAGCTCTTCGCCGTTTGTGTGAAAGACAAACGGGTGCTTCTCGTGGTACTTCGAAAGTGACCGAACTCCAAACGGAGACAGAAACTCGTCTTCGTCGAGCAGGTAACGCAAAATCCTTTCAAGCCGTTCTCTGGTCGGAATTGCCAGCAGTCGCAGCGTTCCGGCTTCGCCGCCTGAATCACCTTCGTCCTGGTTTCTCTCCAGACAGGTCATGTATTCGGACAAGTCCTGGCGATGATTCAGAAACCAGTCCATGCGTTTGCGGAAACCTGGTACTTTGTCGATCGTCGATTCCTCGATCACGTCTACGGCGAACAGTGGGATGATGCCAACCATCGAACGGATTTTGAGGGGCATGCTCTGCCCCTCAACGTGCAGATGGTCGTAATAGAATCCGTCGGACTCGTCCCACAGGCCGGTTCCGTCGAGCGAGTTCATCGCTTCGGCGATGGCGATGTAGTGTTCGAAGAACTTGGAAGCGATGTCGCCATAGGCCGGGTTGAAGTTGGCGAGCTCCAGCGAGATCGACAGCATACTGGAGCAGTAGTAGGCCATCCATGCGGTGCCGTCCGCCTGTTCCAGGTGTCCGCCTGTGGGCAGCGGTCGGGATCGGTCGAAGATTCCGATATTGTCCAACCCAAGAAAACCGCCGGTGAAGACGTGTTTGCCGCGGACGTCTTTTCGATTGACCCACCAGGTAAAGTTGACCAGCAACTTGTGGAAGACACGTGAGAGGAATAATCGGTCGCGTTGATCCGGAGGCCCGGTCATGGTGTAGATGCGCCAGCAGGCCCACGCATGAACCGGCGGATTGACGTCGCTGAAATTCCACTCGTAGGCCGGCATCTGCCCGTTCGGGTGCATGTACCATTCGCGCAGAAACAGCACGGCCTGATCCTTCGCGAAGTGTGGATCAAGATTGGCAAACGGGATCATGTGAAAGGCCGAGTCCCAGGCGGCGTACCAGGGATACTCCCACTTGTCGGGCATCGAAATGATGTCCCGGTTGTAGAGGTGCGGCCAGTCATGGTTGCGAAGGTTTTCTCTGGCGACCGGGTTGTTCGCGGCAGAATCGGAACCCTTCATCCACTCGGCAATCGAATAGCAGTAGAACTGTTTGGACCAGAGCAGGCCGGCGCTGGCCTGTCTCAGCACGCGTTTCTCATCTTCGACCAGACCAGGAGCACCGTTCTGTTCGTAGAACTCGTCTGCCTCGGCCAGCCGCTGGGTGAATACGGTGTCAAATGCGTTTCCAAAGACTTCCGCAGGAAAGTCCTGACCGCCACTGAGTCGAAACTGCAGCGTAACGCTGCTGTGTGACTCGATCTCCAGTTTGTAATGAGCGGCCGCTTTGGTGCCGGATGGTTTCACATTGACGGCACCGTTCAGACCATCGACGACATACAGGTGGAAGGCGTCTTTACACGAAGGTTTGTGGCTGTCGGGATCTTCGAAGCGCAACTTGTTTGTCTGGTTCTCTGTGAACAGCCATTTCGGTTGCTGACCTGCGGGATCGACATCTGTAACGAATCGAAACTGCCCGAGAGTTGTGTGTTCAGCCAGCAACGTGCAATCGTCCAGTTTTCTGATTCGAGGTTTGGGGGTGTCTGATTCGAGCGTCTCGCCCCAGGACCAGGTGTTGCGGAACCAGATCGTTGGCAGCACATCCAGTGTTGCTTTCTCGGGGCCTCGGTTAGCCACAGTGACTCTGATCAGGATGTCTTCCGGAGCAGCTTTGGCGTATTCGATAAAGATATCGAAATAGCGGTCGTCACTGAAGATGCCGGTGTCAGTGAGTTCGTACTCACGCTCGGCCCGTGTCCGCGAAGCGTTGATCGACCGCAGTGATTCATAGGGAAATTCAGCCTGCGGATATTTGTAGAGCCCCTTCATGTAGGAATGCGTCGGCGTCGAGTCGAGGTAGTAGTAGCAGTCTTTGACGTCTTCGCCATGGTTGCCTTCCGGGCCGGAAAGGCCGAACAGGCGTTCTTTAAGAATCGGATCCTTGCCGTTCCACAGCGCGAGTGAAAAACACAATCTGCACTGCCGATCGGTCAGACCGAGCAGGCCGTCTTCTCCCCAGCGATACGTCCGCCAGTGGGCATGGTTGTGCGGAAAGTATTCCCACGGTTTACCTTCAGTGGAGTAGTCCTCGCGGACCGTCCCCCATTGACGCTCGGAGAGGTACGAACCCCAGCGTTTCCAGTTGGCACCGGGATCATGCCGCGACTCAGCCTGAATACGCAGTGTTTCAGCGGGAACGATGGCGGTGGTGTTCACGTTGATTCAACTTCCTGTTGGACCGATCAGTCGGCAACGTGAATGACGGCCTTGATCACACCGGTTTCCGGACGCGTGTAGGATTCGAAGTTGGCAATCACGTCGTCGAAGTCGCAGCGATGGGTGACCCACGGTCTGGTGTCGATCGTACCATCTTCAATCAGGCCGATAATCCGAGGGAAGTCTGTCGGCAGCGCGTTGCGTGAGCCGCGAATGTCGAGTTCACGTCGATGCTGCCAGGGATGCGGAAAACTCACTTCCGCCGTCGAAATACCAACGTAAACCAGCACGCCCGTGTGCGCGCAGTAATTCAGGGCGGCACTCATCGAACCGTTGTGCCCGGTGGCGTCGGTCACGACAGCGTACATGTCGCCGCCGGTGATCGATTTCATCTGATCAATCTCGGAGCCGTCACCGGTGAACTGAACAGTATGCTGGATGCCGTAATTGTCCCGACAAAACTGCAGACGTGATTCCACCATGTCCATCACCGTGATCGTCGCGCCGGTCAGCCGGGTGAACTCCAGCGTGGCCAGTCCGATCGGGCCGGCACCGATGATCAGAACGTGGTCACCGTCTTTTGCGTCGCCTCGGTCGGTGGCGTGACAGCCGATGGCGAGCGTCTCGACAAGGGCCAGCTGTTCCATTGTCAGTTTCTTCGAGACATGCAGTTTGTCCGCGCGGATCAGGAAGCGCTCGCAGAGTCCGCCGTCGACCATGACGCCGATGACGTTAAGATTCTCACAGCAGTTTCCGTTGCCCTTGCGGCAGGCGTAGCACTCGCCGCAGTTCATGTAAGGCTCGACGCTGCAACGGTCGCCGATCTGGACGTTCGTAACACCTTCACCGACGGCGACGACTTCGACTCCGAGTTCGTGACCTGGAACTCGCGGATACCTGAAAAACGGCATCTTGCCGAGAAATCCGCCCAGGTCGGTTCCGCAGACGCCCATCCGGTGAGTCCGAACCAGCGCCTGCCCAGCGCCCGGCTGTCCCGGATCATCAATCTCAATCTGAATAATCTTCTTCGGTTCTTCGAACTGGAGTGCCTTCATCGTGAATATCCCGCAGCGTGTTGGGTAAAAAAGAAGGCCGCAAAGCATGACCGACTTTGCAGCCTCACTGATTAAACAATAATCGGTTACTACGCTTTCGCGAGTTGTCGCAGGACGGTGTGCAGGATGCCGCCGTTGCGGTAGTACTCGACCTCTACGGGAGTATCAATGCGGCAGGTGGCCACGAAATGGACCATCGAGCCATCGGCTTTGCGGGCTGTAACCTCGACCGCCTGTTGAGGCTTGAGGTCGTCGCTCAGGGCGATGTCGAATTCTTCGGTGCCGTCCAGATCGAGAGCTTCGCGGCTTTCGCCTTCCCGGAACTGCAGCGGAAGGACGCCCATGCCGACAAGATTCGAGCGGTGAATTCGCTCGAACGACGTCGCGATGACGGCTCGAATTCCCAGCAGGTACGTCCCTTTAGCAGCCCAGTCGCGTGACGAGCCCGTTCCGTATTCCGCTCCGGCCAGTGCGACCAGCGGCGTGCCTGTTTCCTGGTACTTCATGGCCGCGTCGTAGATCGATGCCGGTTCGCCAGTGGGGAGATAAATGGTTTCTCCGCCTTCAGTACCGGGAGCCAGCAGGTTTCGCAGTCGAATGTTGGCGAACGTGCCGCGAGTCATGACCCGATCGTTACCTCGACGGCTTCCGTAGCTGTTGAAGTCGGCGACGGGAACGCCACTTTGCTGCAGGAACGAACCTGCAGGCGACGCTGGTTTGATCGCGCCGGCCGGACTGATGTGGTCGGTGGTGGTGGAGTCGCCCACGGAAACCAGACATCGGGCAGATTCAATCGACTTGATGGGTAGCGGTTCCAGTGGCATGTCGACGAAGAATGGTGGTTCCTGGACGTAGGTGCTGTTGTCGTTCCATTCATAGAGATCGCCCTCTGAGGTGGGTATCGCCTGCCACTGTGGAGGCCCGTCTGCGGCACTGGCGTACTGCTCGATGAACTGTTCAGGACTCATTGACGACGCGATCGTGTCCGTTACTTCCTGTTGACTCGGCCAGATGTCCTTGAGGAAGACGTCGTTGCCTTCCGGGTCTTGTCCGAGCGCTTCGGTTACAAGATCGATGTCCGTCGTTCCGGCGATCGCGTACGCAACGACCAGCGGCGGGCTCGCCAGGTAGTTGGCTTTGACCAGCGGGTTGACTCGGCCTTCGAAGTTTCGGTTTCCGGAAAGCACCGAGGAAACGACCAGGTCGCCGCTGGTAACGGCCGTGGCTACGGGTTCTGGCAATGGTCCGCTGTTGCCAATACACGTCGTGCAGCCGTAACCGACGGTGAAGAAACCGAGTTTCTCCAGTTCCAAGTCGAGACCCGATCGTTGGAGGTAATCAGTGACGACTCGACTGCCGGGAGCGAGACTCGTCTTCACCCACGGTTTCCGGGTGAGTCCTTTTGCGGCAGCGTTTCGGGCAACCAGCCCCGCGCCGATCATGACTGACGGGTTGCTCGTGTTCGTGCAGCTGGTGATGGCGGCAATGACAACGTCTCCGTCAGTGAGTTCACAGGTAGTTTCTCCTGTCGTTTCATCGACGAGTTTCGCCGCACTGGGGGCTTCGTGTCCGAATGTCTTCTTCAGATCTTTCTGCCAGGTCGACTTCATGTCGCTGAGCAGAATCCGGTCCTGCGGCCGCTTTGGTCCAGCGAGCGAAGGAAGCACCGAACTCATGTCGAGCTCCAGCGTGCTGGTGAATTTCGGATCCGGGCTGTCCGCTGTGTGGAACAGCCCTTGCTCTTTGGTATATCGCTCGACAAGGTCGACCAGTTTGGCACTGCGACCGGTCTTGCGGAGATAGTTCAGCGTTTCGTCGTCGACCGGACAGAACCCCATAGTCGCGCCATATTCCGGAGCCATGTTGGCCAGCGTCGCTCGATCGGCGAGGCTTAAGGCGCTCAGGCCGGGTCCGAAGAACTCGACGAACTTACCGACGACGCCGTGGGCTCGCAGCGTTTGCGTGACCGTCAGTACAAGGTCTGTCGCTGTGGCTCCTTCAGCCAGCTTGCCGGTCAGTTTGAATCCGACAACTTCCGGAGTGAGCATGTAAATCGGCTGGCCCAGCATCACCGCTTCAGCTTCGATTCCGCCCACACCCCAGCCAACCACGCCGAGACCGTTGATCATGGTCGTGTGGCTGTCGGTACCGACCAGACTATCGGGATAAGCGACTCCGTTCTTCGTGAGGACGACCTCTGCCAGATACTCAAGATTGACCTGGTGAACGATGCCGGTAGCGGGCGGGACGACTCGGAAGTTGTCGAAAGCCTGCTGCCCCCACCGCAGGAACTGATAACGCTCCTGGTTTCGCTCAAACTCTTTGTCGACGTTCATCTGCAGGGCGAATTTCGATGCAAATTCGTCAACCTGGACCGAGTGGTCGATGACCAGATCGCATTGAACGAGCGGATTGATCTTTTTCGGATCGCCACCCATGCGGACCATGGCAGATCGCAGCGCGGCGAGGTCAACGACGGCGGGGACACCGGTGAAGTCCTGCAGAACGACTCGCCCAGGCATGAACGGAAGTTCGACCTGAGCAACGTTGGCGGCGTCCCATTTTGCCAGACCAGCAACATCATCCTTCGTCACGATGAAGCCGTCCTCGTTACGGAGGCACGCTTCAAGAAGTACCCGGATCGAGTACGGCAGCGAATCGAGGTCACATAGCCCATCCTCGGCCAGTTTGCGGAGACGGTAGTATTGGACGTCTCCCCCTTGAGTTTTCAGTGTTGCCAACGCGCCGAAGGAAGTTTTCGCGGCCATCGTGGAGCCTCTCCAGAGTCAGAATCCGTCTGTTGTGGTGTACGCCGCTGCCTGTGCGGTCGCGCTCTGGCGACTCAATCCGGGCCGTTCGTCCGACGCGATCCAGCGACGGCGGGATTGTAAGGAGTTACCCCAGGCACACAAGTTGCGAGAAACTCCGGAGTAACGATGGCTCGGGGACACGGCGCAGGTCGACGATGCCGGGGTCGAGGAGCCGATGAAGTGCTGCTGATGCTCAACCATTTCGAGAGGCCGCTCCGGTCGATATTCTTCGACGGCATGATTTCGATTGTGCATCTGCGGGGAACCTTATCAAACCACAACAGCAGTGTGATGGAGCAATTTGTCTGATGAGCTATATCGATAACGTACGCAGCCTCTATGAAATGAACCGTGAACGTACGCTGGCGACCGTGGACACCATTGCGGCGATGGAGAATCCTCAGGACGTGCTTTCCTGGCGACCAGGTCCTGGACGGGCTCACATCGGCTGGCAACTGGCTCACGTTGCCGTCACTGAGGAACTGTTCGCGACGGAACGGCTCGTCGGGACTGAGCCGGGAATGGGAGAACTTATCGAGCGGTTCCGCGGCGGCAGTACTCCGGATCACAACGTGCCAACTCTGGATGAGATTCGAAACGTGCTCGCCGCCGGACGGGAGCATCTGCTGGCAACGTTCGAGCAGTTTTCGGACGACGATCTCGACAAGGTTCCGGTTGGGCTCACAGAGCGAGGGTGGACTCTGCGGAGGACTCTGCAGATCATTTGCTGGCATGAGGCTCACCATCAGGGACAAGTGCATCTCACGTTGAACCTGTATAAGGCGAGCCACTGAAAAGTTAACTGAGTTTCATGCCGACGTTGTTTGACATCCTCAGCACCCAGTCTGCAGACCTGGTCAGTTCTGGCTGTCGGCGGGAGTCAGCAGCGGAACGTCGAATACAGCATCGTCGGCTGCATCCAGTGTCACAGCCGATTCATCCCTGATCTCTTCAGACAGTAAGAAGCACCTGTGGCTGATAAACGCGACTTCGACGAGTTTCTCGAAAAGTTCCGGCGGCATCACGCGCTGATGACCGAAGAACTGCACAAGGTCATCATCGGCCAGGAAGCCGTCATTGATCAAATCCTTGCCGCCATATTCACCGGTGGGCATTGTCTGCTGGTCGGTGTGCCGGGCCTGGCGAAGACGTTGATCGTCAGCACGATCGCGAAGATTCTGGACGTCGAGTTCAAGCGGATTCAGTTCACGCCGGACCTGATGCCGTCTGACATTACCGGAACCAACGTGCTGGACGAGAACGATGCCGGGCGTCGCGAGTTCCGGTTTGTGCAGGGACCGGTCTTTACCAATGTTCTGCTGGCCGACGAAATCAACCGGACTCCGCCGAAAACTCAGGCGGCTCTACTGCAGGCCATGCAGGAGCATGAAGTCACGATCGGGCAGACGACCTACAATCTGCCGGATCCCTTTTTTGTCATCGCAACACAGAATCCGATCGAGCAGGAAGGAACTTATCCACTGCCCGAAGCGCAGCTCGACCGGTTCATGTTCAACGTCAAGGTCGACTATCCAACGTTTGAAGAGGAAGAGCGGGTTCTTGAATCGACGACGCGCGGCGAAAAGCCTGAGGTTCGAAAAGTGCTGACGGCTAAGTCGATCGTCTTTCTGCAGAAGCAGGTCAACCAGATTGAGGTCGGTCCGCTGACGATTAAGTACGTCGCGAGTCTGGTTCGTGCCACGCGGCCGAAGGACGAATCCAGCCCGAAGTTCATTCGGGAACTCATCGACTGGGGGGCGGGGCCGCGAGCCGGGCAGTACCTCATCGCTGGTGGGCGGGCATTCGCAGCCATGGGCGGCCGTCCCGTGGTTTCTCTGGAAGATATCCGTAAAGTCGCCATCCCGGTTCTGCGACATCGAATCGCACCCAACTTTCAGGCTCAGGCAGAAGGTTACACTCCTGAGTCCATCATCGAACGGCTGATCAAGGAAGTTCCCGAGCCAGAAATTCGCAAATACGAATAATGTCCGACCTGATTGTCTGAAGACTCTGTGCGCTTCTGTATGGAGCGTGGCAGGGTCCGATGGCACGTTCTCAAGTGATTCCGCTGCATGCGATTTCAGCAGACAAACCGTACCCCTTATCTCAACCGACAGGATCAGATGCGTCTGATGGTTCTGGTCGGGATGATCGCGCTCATCGTGTTTTCGATCGAGTTCGCAGCGCGGCCCAGTACGTGGTACTGGTTGACCGGAAGACCACCCGGTGACGCACCCGCGACAGTCTCGACACCTCGCAAATCCAACGCAAAGATTGATTTCCGCCCGGACATGACGGAGCAGACGCTTGGTCCGGACGTTATTCGCGTCGTCGGCGGGAAAACTCCGGCTGATGCTGATCGGTATAAGCCAGGCAGGACAACCGATAAATCTGAAGGCAATTCCTCAAGGCCGAACGCGGCCCATGAACTGAAGCTCGCGCCGGAGCTGATTCAGCAGATCAAAGATAATGCTGTTGGCATTCGAGAGTCTGAGCGGGAACTCTACTACTACCTGCTGGCAAAGTGTCGCGACGTTCCATCAAAAGACCTTGAGAAAGCGGCTCGGTCGGGCATCGCGTTTGCCGTCCTGATGACCGAATCGAAAAAACTGCTTGGCGAACTCGTGACAGTTAAAGGCGACCTGCACCGCCTGACCGCAATCCCCACAGGCAGGAACGAGTTCGGAATCGAAACAATCTGGGAAGGTTGGCTGTTCAATGCCGACGCGGGAGACAATCCATACTGCATTCGGATGACGAGTATCCCAGACGGGATACCGACGGGGCAGGATCTGGGATCGGATATTGTTGTCAGTGTGACGGGATACTTTCTGAAGCGGTACGGCTATCCGGCGCAGCAGGATCGATTACATGTCGCTCCTTTGATTCTGGCACAGACTGTCCGTTGGCACCGACGAAGAGCATCGACGATGCCGACCGACCTTGGCATCGTGCCGTATGTTTTGAGTTTTGCCGGTATTCTTGGGGTTACAATTTCGGTGCTGCTTTACCGTTTTCGAAGCAGTGATCGCGACTTTGAAAAGAAGCACCTGCGTCGACTGACAGCAGCTCCTGAAGGGGCGATCGAAGCGATCAGTGAGCTGCCAACGATTGAACTGGAAGAGTCGCTCCGTCAACTATCTCTGGATCACGGCTCAGATGCGATTGAAATTGGTGATGTTGATCTCGAGTCGCCAGGCAATACCGACGACGACGACGTAACGGACTCCGAACCGGGGTGTTGACCTGGTCGTGCAGGAATGGTCCGGGTCAGTAGCAATCCGGTTACGACAACTGCTCACAGCCTCGCTGCCTGTATGTGCATATTTAGCAGATTCATCGTTGACCGTCACAGGCCCAGAATCATCGGGACCGCGGTGCTATGGGTGATCTCGTCGGATAATCATACTTGTGCGACACTTCAGGAATGCATTCGAGTTTCTCTTCATCGCCGATTTCCGTAGCGTGGAATTCGATGACATTTTCGCGAGTCACGACGGCGGATTGCGTGGGTTTTGTCGCGGGCG
>JAQBWV010000413.1 GCA_027624335.1 Planctomycetota bacterium | reverse complement strand
TCACCTGCGGGATCGGAGACGATCGCAATTCCCGGACGATAGCCCCCGCTGAGCGTGATTGTGCGAAGCACCGGAGCAGGTGTCGGTGGATTGGCAAGGGTCGTAAAGTCCGGGTCGATCTCAAGAACGGTATCGCTGCCCAGGTCCAGCACGTAGAGCAGTGTATTCGCTCCGACAGTCCGAACGGCTAAACCACCAAAGGGGCCTGTGCCACCGGTAATCGTGAAATCCCCAGCGGCTCCGAAGCCCATCCCGGGAATTGGCGCACCCGTATTGGAATTGATTCGGTAAATTGTATTGTTGCCATCGTTCAGCAGGTACAGGTCCGTGCCGTCAAACGCCAGTCCATTGCCACCCGATCCACCCAGCGCCGGGCCAGGCGCGAGGATTCGTCGTCCCGCTACCTCGCTCCCCGTGTTGATGTCAACCAGCGCAATCTGGTTGCTCCCATCGCTTGGAATGACCCAGATGCCTGGACCTGCGGTGTCGTCGTCATCAAAGATTGTGCCAACGCCCTGGCCGTCGACAATGATCTCAGACCCGCTGGGAGTGATGTTGACGCTGAATGTCTCGTCGGATTCAATCGTGGCGTCACCGTTCACAGTAACATTGATTGTCCCAACGGTGCTTCCCGCCGGTATCGTCAGCGTGCCTGCAGGAATCCCGACGTAGTCCATGTCAGTCGTCGTTGCCGTGCCGTCCTGAGTGGCGACGTTGAGTACCACATCAACAGCCGACACCGCAGACAGGGCAACCGTGAAAGTCGCGGTCGTCGTGCCGGCATCACCTTCCAGAACCGACGCATCACCAATCGAAACGCGAACAGTCGTGTCGCCATCGTCCAGAATCGTCCCGATACCACGGGCATTTGAGATTGTTGCATTGACTGAATTAGAAAGCAGAAGACTGAACGTCTCGTTGGGTTCGGCCAGAACGTCGCCGTTGATGGTCACGGAAATCGTCGTGGTTGACTGCCCGGCAGGAATTGTTGCCGTACCCGCGGCGATGGCCACATAGTCCTGATCGTTGAATCGGGCCGTTCCGTCCTCCGTCCGGAAATCGAACGTGACATCCTGCTCACTGAGCGCCGACAGCGTGATCGTGAAGACAGCAGTCGTGGTTCCGCCATTGCCTTCAACCACAGTCACATTGGAAATCAGTATTGATGGTGGGTTGCCGAGCAGGAGGTCCGCACCGTTGCCACCGTCGAGTCTGTCACTACCGATTCCGCCGATCAGAGTATCGTTGCCGGACTGTCCACGGAGTGTGTCGTCACCGTCACCACCATCCAGCAAGTCTTTCCCGCTGCCGCCAAACGCGGTGTCATTTCCTGTATTGCCGAGCAGCGTGTCATTGCCCGAGTTCCCATTCACCAGGTCACCGTCAGCACCACCATCCAGCAGGTCATTGCCAATCGATCCATTCAGCAGGTCCGCACCAGCGTCACCGTTAAGAATGTCGTCTCCACTGTTGCCGGTGATTGTGTCGTTGCCCAGGCCGCCCGAAACGGTGTCGTCGTCCGCACCCGCGAAGACGACATCGTTGCCGTCGCCACCATCGATCGAGTCGAAGCCGCCATCGCCGTTCAACGTGTCGTTGCCGGCTTCGCCGAAGATGCTGTCCGCTCCGTTGTTGGCAATAATCGAGTCGTCACCATCGCCACCGAACACCATGTCGTCGCCGTCGTCGCCGACGATCGTATCGTTGCCAGCTCCGCCGATCACTGAGTCGTCACCATCCCCAGCGTTGATGTCATCATCGCCATCACCGCCGTCGATCGTGTCCTGACCATCGTTTCCCATCAGCGTGTCGTCGGCACTGCCACCGGTGATCGAGTCGTTCCCGTCTCCGCCGGACAGAGCACTCGCCACATCGGTGGCCCCGATAATGGTGTCTTCACCGTCGCCTGCATCCACGGTGATCGACGCCAGAGATGTGAAAACACCCACGCTGATGCCGCGCAGATCAATCTGATTGTTCCCGGAACCTGTGACAATGGTCAGGCTCGTCAGCGAACTTGCAGGAACCGTCGATCCTGATGCCAGCACCACACCGTCGATCAGGACTTCCGCTCGCCCGGTAGTGCCGTTCGCCTGAACGGAGACGTCCTCGGCCGCGTCCGTCAGTACGGTCAGTTCTGCCCCGATCACCAGCGCGGTCGCTGTCAGCAACGTGCGTGTTTCCAGCTGCTGTGTCATCTGTCTCGGGCTGGATGTCCGATTTCTGGCGACACGCCGAACACGACTGTTGTGGAGACGAGCACGAAATCCTGAAAGCCAAGATTGAAGAGACATGACGAGTTTCCTTTACAATTGCCCCTGCAGGCAGCGTTGAAACAGTGTGTTGTGATCCTTAGTGCATTCGGCTTGACGACCACCGAAATGACGGCCCGCGGATCGCCTGTGAGGAAACCAACGGTCTGCCTGCTTGTTTCGACAAATCACAGCGTGACAGTCGTATCGAATCGTCGGCGAATTATTCGACAATGACAGATTCATGACTACCGCCCAGAAAACGGGCAGGACTGCTGCAATCACTGGAAGCGATGCAGGACAGGCGACTGACGGATCCGAAGTCTGCGGAGAAATCGGCAGACGGCGAACAGCCCTGAGAACTCTTTCAAACCAGGAATTCGTTCGAGACGTAACAGCTCGCACAAACGGTACAAGCCTCACGATCGTCTCGTTCACTGCATGCCCGGAATGTCCTCATTCAAATGACGAGTCTTGTGCTGGTCGCTGAACGAGAAAACTTCGATCACCGCGAGTTACGTAAACGGCTTGTTCCCCGAGACGTTCGCACAGATCTCCGAGGAATTGGATCAGCCGGTCAAACTCGGACTCGCTGCCGAACGACACTTCGAAGCGTTCCATAACGTCGTGAACGATCTCGCCATCGGGCGCCGCCCAATAGCCCTTCACAGGAGTCGGCGTCTGCGTGTAGGCCCGGTAACGGTCCATCAGGAATTTGTGAATTTCCTGTCGCGGCGTCAGGGATTTGCGCGAATGCTTCGGGTGGTCCAGTTTGTGTGACGGCACATAGAACACCGTCACCTTGCCAAGTTCATGCACAATGGCGTGAGGGACAGCGTCTGGATCACCGGCGGTTTCGTTCATGGTCATCCAATAGCAAAGCCGGCGTGGAGAACCGTGCCGGCTTCACCATTCTGCAGATCGTGGGCAGCGTGTGACGCTGACATCAATCCTGCTGAGTGAGTTATTCGACAGGACCCATTTTACGGAATGGCCACTTGGGCGTTCCCGGTGGGTCGACAGCAACCGGAGATTTGCCGAGCGCAAAGTCCTGAGGTTTCAGATTTCGTCCTGGCCAGAATTTCTTGTCATTAATGAAACCAAAGAAGCTCGGATAGAAGGGGTCGACGAAATCAACGTTCGCAGCCTGCGGCACTTCCAGGCCGGTCAGATGATAGGCCGCGTTCACGATCAGCCGTCGAGCATCGTGGCTGACGAGGTCGACTGATGCACCCATCGTTGTGCAGAAGGCCTGACCTTTCGCACCGCTCGGCGATGTGTACTCCCGCAGCCAGGCAAGCGACTGCATCGGATTGTTCTTCGGTCCATCGATTGCCTTTGATGCGGGATCAAGAGTTGCCGTGACGGCACCTCGCAGCAGAACCGTTGATTGAGTTTCGTCAAGATTTTTCACGGTGTAGACGTCGGACGGAGCGAAGACATCCTTCACACTGTTCAGTACCGGATGATCGGCGTTGGCAGTTTCGATGACTCCGCGGCACCCCTGACTTTTGTGGCCGCCGTGATGGGCGACCCATTGCTCACCAAGAATCTGGCGGCCAAAGAAGCCCCATTTACCCTGGAAACCGTGCGTCGCTGTGCGGAGACCAATGACAGGCTTGCCTGCCGCCAGATAGGCATCGAACGGTTTCAT
>JAQBWV010000412.1 GCA_027624335.1 Planctomycetota bacterium | reverse complement strand
CAACTCGAACACACACTTCGCCCGCGAGGAAGACCCCGAAACAAATGAGCTGCGTCCCCTTTTCGTCGCCGTCCTGTTTTCGACCACTGCCCGCGCCTGCTTTTGCGGGTGAGGGTCCGGGGGGGCCTTCGCCCGCACCTGTGCGAGAACGACTTGTCAGCAGACACCTGAGTGTGGCAACGAGGAAGCATCTGCTGCATTGATGCCCCTGCACGTGGTGGGCGCGTTTCTTCTGCTGTTCTACCCTGGCTGAAACTGCGGGAGTGCCTGGAACGCAGACAGCTCGACGCCACCTTTCCGAAGATTTTTCTATTTTTCGGCAGATTGTTCCTGAAAACCGCTACGGCCCAGTCGTGCTTCCTGAAAGACCTCGTGTTTCGCTGCTGGAATTGCCCGGTTGACTAAATCGACCTGACCGATCCGACACCGGAGCACGGCTCACACCTTTCAGGAATTAGTTGCACCAACTCGCACGAGGGGACTTGTCATGAAGAAGTTTGCACTGGGAATCGCTGTTCTTGTCGCGTCGGTCGTCGGTCTGTTTGCACTGGCCGGACGAAGCACGCAGGAGATGGCCGGCTTTGTGAGGGCTTCGGCGGACGTCACCGTCGATGGCGCGACCGAATCGCTGCCGCCGGAAGTTCACGACCGCAAGCTCGATCACGAACTCAAACAGGTGCGGCAGGAGATGATTGACCGACAGGTGCAGATGAATCTGTCGCAGCGGCAGGTCGCGGCGCTCGAAACCGAAGTCGCGGGGCTCGAAGCCAGCACACAGCGGCGGGAACGATTGCTTGCCGAAGCGTATCCGGTACTCAAGTCTGCCACTGATGGCGGGATCAAGCTTGTTTCGTTCGCCAGTTCCGAGTACCCGCTGGCCGAGTTTCAAAAGCAGATCGACGACCTGCTCTCGATGCAGGATCGCGAAACACGGCAGCTCGACATCAAGCGGACAGGACTCGACCGGTTGCGCAAAAGCATCGACGAGGGCGAGCGGGCGCTGGCTGAAATGCGTCGCGAACTCGACAACACCGAGCAGGAAGTCGCGATCCTCCGCAGCCGTCGCGAACAGGCGGAAACCGAATCGCAGACGCTTGATCTGGTCACCGCCGCGACGAACGATACAGAGTCCGTCGCCGGTCTGATGAGCGGTAGCGTCGAACGTCTGCGAGGCAACGTTGACCAGCTTGAAGCCCGGAATTCCGCGCGGCGCGATGTTGCTCCGGTGCGGCTCCGCGAGGGCAGCAGTTCGGTCAGCCGCGGTTTCAACCGGTTGGAATCGCTCAAGGCGATTCACGACGCCGTCGCTCCGGAAGCCGCACCCGAGCCGGTCGCGGAACCGACCGCTTCGAACAACGAGGCAACGCCAGTACCGAGCGACGCGAGCATTTCCGCCCGGAAACTCGAAGCCTCGAAAGTCGTGATCTCAATCGAAGGCGCTGGCGAGGACGAGTAAGCCGCGTTTACTTCGACCGTAGCCGCGTTTTCGAACGCGGCTACGGATATTTACATTCGGATAGATTCTGAAAGTGAGTTTCGCCATCCTGACTGGCACGAAACCGACAGCTACTCAATCAAAACGACTGATGATGTCCGACGAAGACCGCATTATCGAACTGATGACCGAGCAGAACGGGCTGCGGTCCAGGATCAGCCGGCTCGATGGTGAACTGAAAGACGCATCGTTTCTGAAGAAGACACGACTGGCCGGGAAGCGGGAATCGCTGCAGGCTCAGCATCAGGCCGTCGTCGCCGAGCTGGTCGAACTGATGGACGGTCCGTTGCGGGCGGCGTTTGCCGGAGCCCGTCGCCGCATCGAGCAGGCTGGCTGCCAGTACACCGAGATGGTTCACGACTTCTTCGTCAAGCTGTGGGAACGCAAGGTCCGCGTCGACAGGCCGCTGGACGGCTTTCACGACATCAAGCGGCTCGTCGCTACCGTGCTGTTCAATCAGGTCCGCGACTTCCTGAAGGTCGCGACCCGCCGACGGGAGATCGAACGCGACGTCATCGCTCAACTGGTGAAAAAGCGTCAGACCTATTGGAACGAGCGGTACAGAGTCGAATTTCACGACGCGATTCTGGAACTCGACGGCTGGCTGACCGGCAATGACGGGGAACGCCGGCAGATCGCCGAGATGATCAACCTGCGTTACGTGGTCGGCGAAAACTGGGGCGAGATCGCCCACGTGATCGGCATCAGCGATGAGAAGCTGACGGCCCTGCGCCACAAGGCTCGCGAGTATTTTCAGCAGACGTAGGATCGGCGTATCGATAAGTGTTGTAGCCGAAGTTGTGAGACTTCGGTCCGAACTCTCACGAGTTCGGCTACGAAGGACAGGAGCAAACTCATGACCGGCATTCCTGACTCCGGCGACCCCGGCAACGTGTTCGATGGCCTCGGCTTCGAGAAGCACGACGACCGCATCACCGAGGCTACCTGGCAGCATCTCTGCCAGAAGTATCGCATCTCGGCAAAGCCGCTCGGGCGGGGCGGGCAGGCGATCGTGTTCGCCGCCGAGGAGATCGATGCTCCGCACCGCCGACTCGCCATCAAGGTCTACCTCGAGAACACCGACGCCGCGCGGCGGGCGTTCGACAACGAAGCCCGCGTCCTCTCGTCCGACCGCCTGCCGCCCGAGGTCGTCGGCTTCTTCCAGTGCGTCACCGAGCCCGGCATCCAGCAGTACCTCGTGCTCGAATTCATCGACGGGCAGCCGCTGACGAAGCTGGCCACTGCGAAGCGCAAGCTGAGTCGCGACCGGCAGCTTGATCTCGGGAAGCGGCTCGCGCGGGCCGTCCAGCGGCTGCATCAGAGCAACCTCGTGTTCGGCGACCTGTCCGCCAACAACGTGCTCGTCGAAGAGGACGGCAGCGGCGACATCCGCTTCGTCGATCTGGCCGGCGCGAAAGAGCTGATCAAGGGACACGGTCGGCTGCGGTCCAGCGTCAACATGGTCACTCCGGGTTTCATCCCGCAGACGCAGGCCGAATCCGAAGTCGACTCTGCACTGATCAACGCCGCCCGGACGAATCTCGGGACAGACATCTACGCGGTCACCGCCAACCTGTTCTTCCAGCTGACCGGCAGGACCGAAGCCGAGTGTCGAGGCAGCATCAGCTCGCGCGACGCCGCCTCGCAGTGGGACGCCGCTCTGCGAGCGGCCGGAGTCCCGCGCGGTATCCGCCGCATCGTGCTGAAAGGGCTGCGTGTCGCCGACGATCGAACGGGCATCGACCCGCGCGTCTATCCCAGTGCCGAAGCGATTGCCGACGACCTCGATGCCTGGGAGACCGCGCGCGTCCGCCGCCGCTCGGCGGTGACGTTCGGCCTCCCCGCGCTGATCTGCGTGTGCGTGCTGGCCTTCGTCGCGCAGCTGGGCTGGCGGAAGTACGAAGCCGAACGACTCGCGCACGACGTGCGCACGCTCGAAGATCTGCAGCGGCAGGTCGAGCGGCTCGACAACGTCACCGAACCCGGCATCGCCGCACTGATTGAGCAGACGCAAAGTCCGCTGCCGGGCGACTCCGCCACCGGACGCGCCGACGTGGCTGCCGTGCGAGACCGGATCGCACTGCTGCGACAGGCACTCTCGACCAGTCGCGATCTCGCGTGGGCGCAGGACATCCGGCAGTCGCTGGGCGAAGTGCTGCTCAAGTCACCGTGGCTGACGACCGCGAAGAAAATCGCCGAGACTCGCGAAGACCTGCTGCAGCGTTACCGCGACCTCGAAGCCGACATCGCGGCCGGAAAGACCGACCACCTGCAGGACCGCTTCGCGCAGCTTCACAGGGATCTCGCCGACCTTGCCGAGCAGAACACGCAGGCGTCTCCCGCCGAGCAGAAGCGGCTCGAATTCGACCGGCTCGCACGATCCGTGGCCGACGAACTCCGGAAACAGGACGGCTGCGATCAGATTGTCCGCTCGGC
>JAQBWV010000411.1 GCA_027624335.1 Planctomycetota bacterium | reverse complement strand
AAAACCAGGTCAATGTTCGCTGGTCTTCACTCCCTTCCAAATCTGTCGGAGGAGCTGCGGTCCCGCCCCCTGACTAAGTGCTTCCATTCATCATCACTGCAGTTGCGGCCAGGAATATGGCCAAACGGCAGCCGCATGGCCTGATCTGTAGATGGAAACAGCTCATACCGGCCGTTTTGGTGCTCTATTCCAAACGGTCTAAACAGGTCGCGGATATGACTCGTCTGGATATGCTGTTTAAAGAACACGCGGTAATGGCATCCACCAGACGGTGTCGGTGAATACAGGACTGAGTCGTCCTGAATTCCCATGCCACGGAGAGCACGGCGTACCTGTTGACGTCTTTTCTTGAAGTCACGCTTCCCGCTTCCCAGGTCGACATCAACTCCCATCCATTTCGTCGTTTCCCAGGCACGTGTCGCGATCCAGATAGTTGAAAGATTCGGAATTCGATCACGCAGTAGATGGCGGGCAACGTCGTTGCGTGTGAGCTTACCTATTGGCGTGGTCCAACTACGGGGTTGCTCGCGTGCTTTCGCATACGGAACCAGCTTGCGGGCAAAGATATCCATGAAGAGAGTGAACTCTTCCTCACTGCAATCAAGCAGTTGCAGACGCTCCTCGAAAGAGTATCTCGTTTTGTAGTCGCCCTTCCGCGTGAGAAGAGAAATGCCGTTGATAACACTGGGCTGTGATGGATTGATCATGGTTGATTCCCGCGAGTTCAATTCAAGGTTGATTTGACGATCTTGTCAAATTCGCAGGTCACCGAAAAATGGATCTCAATCTTCTGAAGCGATTGTTCAATGTGCAGTTTTCGGCAGGCACCGACAGGTGTAACTGGAGCCATCCCTGCTCGCACATGGTGATCGCGAGATGTCGACCAACGGTCCAGGCCTCTCACGTCAGACACGACTCCCATGTCTTGCTTCACGGTGGCTTCTGATCGCTTTAGTAACGCGGGAACCGATGTCCAAAAGTCGCAAGTGCATAAGCAACTTCCGCAGAAACTGTGATCGTCAGAGACACGAACAGTAACGCCTTGAAGTGGGAGTCCGGGCCCCAGCTTGAACCTTCCGCGTCCGGGCAGAAGGTAAACACGATGAACAGGAAGAGCGTCCCGCGAAGAGCTCCCTTGAGTGTCATTCGCCAGAAGGCAGGTTTGTTACTGAGCAATGCGACGAGCCAGGCGGCGAACAGAGCGACGTTCAGACTAAGAAGAGTCGACCGGGTTGGCACGTTGTTGAGCCACGCGAGCGGATAGATCAACGGCACGGCCCATTCGATCAAGGTATGAAGTCGTGGCCGGTTAAGTGCTCGTGTGTCGTCAATCCACTGCTTGAAATATTTCGTGATCGCTTCGTCCGTCGATCCGAGATGATGCTTACGTCTGCAACGCTCCACGTCAGCCCAGGTGATCTGCCTACTCCAATGTGCGTGATGTCCATCTCCCATCTGAATTCGAATCGCTTCCCCGGATGGTTTTCTTGCCGCCTCTGGAGTCGTGCGATAGGTCGTGACGCAGTAGCCTTTGTATGTCGTCTTTTCGGGGTAAACACGCTCCTCGATCCATCGGTCGATGACTGCTGTGAAACAGGCCTTCATGGCTTCTCGGGTCGTGGCAAGCCCAGCGTCGGATTTCATTTGTTCCACGTCGGACCACGTGAATTTTCCCTTCGAGATCTCACAATCGCAAATGCTTAGGAATACTTTGATGGCAGTCTCATTGGGAAATCGAAACTCTTCAGGCACGTCTGTGTTGAGAACGACGACGTAGCCTCGGTAGGAAATCCTCTGCGGTTCATTCATTCAAGGTTCCTGGAGCCGGTAGATTGAGGAAGGCATTCACTCCGTGGCGACATGCTCACGGTTCTCGTTGCCCGTCCCGAAATGGTTCATCACCACTGAATACAAAGTGCCATTGACACCATTGGGTCAGTGGCACTTTGCTGCGGGACGACAGCCTCACTCAATACCCTGTTGAATTACGCCGCCCATGCTCAGGACACGTGGTGGCGATTGAGCGAACTTCACGACGCCGCAAAACAGTGATCTTCAACCAGGGTGGCCGACACGACTCTGTTGCGACTCATATATGCCCGGTTCAAAATCTGCAGAGCAAGACCGGGTAACTGGTTTGAACGCTCGGCGATTCGAGTCAGCGTGCGACGAGGATCGTCGACCTTCAAATCGAACTCCTGGCAACGTAACCCGAGCCAGCGGGCCAGCTCATCGATCGATGGAAGTTGCGTCTCGATCGACGTTGTAAATCGCTTGCAGAACATCGGATCGAGGCCAGCCTTTTGAGTGCTGTCCACACCCGCGTTCGCTGACGAGGCCAGCCATATCGCAGGGAAGTCTCCATCAAGTGTTTTCAGGAGCCGCTCATCCATTGCCCTGCGGCTCAGTCGATGAACTTCGTCCAGATAGATCAGCTTGAGCATCCTGTCCTGAATTCTCACGCGGTAAATTAGTTCCGCGAGATCTGATTCCGTCACATTCGGGCAATCGATGGGAGAGTAGAAGTAACGAATAGGCGTCGGTGCCTCGTCTTCTTCGAGTATGTTGGCAAATTCTTCCCAGCCTAACGTACCGGCAATGTGATTCAGACTGCTGCAGTGCTGGCACATGCCACACGGATCGAGACTTTTATCATCAAACTTCAGACAGCCGATGGCCTTGACCGCCAAGGTGATTTCCGCAGTTTTGCCGCTACGTGACGAGCCTCGCACCATGGTGTTGAACCCGCTTTTTGCACCCCGCTTCCTGACATTCCAAACCATTTCCTTGAGATATTCAGTCAGGGCTTTATTGCCGACCACGTCGTCCCATTTTTGAGGCTGCCATGTGGCGGGATTAGGTGTTATTTTCAGCATTGGGATTCACCTTCTTTGTTTGGGGTTAAATTCAGTTGCGACCAGAAATCGTTGTCGTCGTCACCCGCGTCATCCTGCCGCTCAGTCGCAGAAACAGGGCAGGAATGTAATGACGACGACGGTGACGGCGTTTCGGTACCGTCGTCATCCGGCAGAGACTCGATCACGAGTGACCTTGCGGATTTCGTTCGCGGTCGAGTGAACTGAAAGCCTAGTAACAGCAGACACTGATCGAGCTCGTTCAACATTCGACTTAGCTGGGAAGCGTCCAGGGGCCATCTTGAGGTTCTTTGATCAAGTCCGTTCGCCGCAGCGATCTCATTGAGTTCGCGAAGGAGTTGGGTTCCTGTCATGTCGATCCGACCATGCTTCGACATCATGAGCGAGATCGCGTCGAGCAGCGGCTCCTGATCCAAAGCTAAGTCGATGTGGTCTGGACGCAGCGGGGCGTTCAGGGCGATGCCTTCAAGCACACGAATGATCCCCCGAAGCTGTGTTTCGTTCAGGACGACTTTGCAGCTTTCCCAGGCGTGAATGCAGATCGCCGCCTCAACTCTGTGGTTCCTAAGCCCGAGTGGTTGACACGGAGCTCGATCGTTGTCGAGTGGCAGCTCAATCACAGGCTGAAACCCTCTGACATAAAGCTGAGGGGACAGGTCCAGAAGTGACTTCAAGACGACGTGGGAAGGTTTTGAAACAGCGGTGTCGGAGGAAGCACTCATTGGCTCACCTCCGTTCCTGCCGTTCCCGTCTCACCGACGGCTAAAGCAAGTTCTCCAGCAATATGGAAAGCGACTCGCTGCCTGGCGGCCTGGTCGAGGCGTAGCCACGCGGCGAGAACCTCGTCCAGTTCGTTTGAGTCTTCAGAGTCGGTGAGTTCAAGGCAGCACCCATTCCGGCACCCGGAATTCTCGACTTGAGCTAAAGTATTTGCGACATGGCAGTTGGGATCATCGCACACTGGTCTTGAAAACCGGCGTACAGCAATGTACCGGGAGTTCGAATCTCCCCCTCTCCGCTTCCTCCATAGGTCGTCATCGTAACTCGATGGCGGCCTTT
>JAQBWV010000087.1 GCA_027624335.1 Planctomycetota bacterium | reverse complement strand
ACATAGACCCGAGCTTCGCCAGTCGGCAGAGTGAAAAATCTCGCGTCAACGTGTCGTCGCAGTTGAAGATCGCGAGCGATCAGCCACAGGGGAAAGCGATTCAAGGCTTTTTCCGGATTCCCAATTTCATCCTTTTGAAATCGGAATGATCGATCAGTCAAATCGATCAGCTCAACAAGCTGTACGCCGGCCCCAGCAAGGATGTTCCCGGAACCCGACTGAAATGCCTCCAGATTCAGAGGGTACAGCGAGTCACCATACAAGACGAATCCACCTCGAAGCCGGCTCGAGAGAACGCCGTCGCACTCGACCTGCAGAGCTGCAAGTTGCTTGACGCTCGGGCGGTCAACTTCGTCTCTGACACCCTCATCTTCGTCGTGACGTGCCGCCTCGGAATCAGCCAGTTGCACTTGAACGACTCTCGCAGTGAAATTACCCAACGAAGCAGCGGTGCGCATGACGAACGTTCGAAAGGTGAAAGGTGGCATGTCGACAGAAAACCGACCATCGCGACCGTTTTCAATGAAGCCAGCAACTCGCTCGACGTTGTCAGCCGCTGAGTACACCTGAAACTCGCCGTCAGATGACAGCGAGTAATCGTCTCCATCCGTCACGAATAGACTGTTCCATTGCTCGACGTCCCACCGACCGTCAGGCAGCTGCCGGGCAGTCGCGACAGAGAAAGTGGAAGTGGACTCGCCATAGCCGCGCGCGCCCATGATTGAAAATATCCAGCTGAAGAGACCAACCACCAACACCATCGTCCCAAGGCTGTATCGATAATCCAGCCGGGAACGCGCCAGTAGATAGCCACCGGGAAACAGCAGCAGCAGATAGAGACCCGCAATCGGATAAATCACCGACCATTCGTGATTCGGACGCAGAAACTCCTTGAGCCTCCGTGGAATCAGATTGTCACTGTCCCACTGAGCGTACGCCTCGAAGAACTCTTCGTCGCGTCTGATGAATTCGACCGACGTCGGGTCGATGTCGAACGTCGAGCCGCTGCTGTCAACAACGGCGACAAGATCCTGACTCGTCGAATACATCGTTTCGTAAACGTATTCTTTGGTGAGTTCATCGCGTGTCCGATCGTGCCAGTAGATCCGACCAGCTCCAAAGCGATCAGGTCGCGACTCATTATTGAGCTCAGACACCGGAAGTTCCGGATAGGCACCATCGGGCTGCTGCAGCACGTGCAGGATACCGCCACGGAACAACCAGTCTCGAAACACATCTCGACGCGCCGTTTCCCATCGCGGGGAGTGATCAAGAACAGCCAGACGCAGCGCGTCTGCCGCGATCACGTTCACGGGAAACCACGTGTCAACGAACCCTTTAAGTCCTGGCTGAATTCCGCTGCTCTTCAGCGGGTCGTTGAACAGAACTCGGGAGCCGCTCGTCAGTTGAGGCCGCTCTGTGACAAACGCGTCCTCCAGCCCGTCACCCCAGCGCACTTCCCATTCCTCGCCCTCGTCGAGCATGTACGGGTAAAACTGCACAATCCGAGTCGATGACGGTCCGACATAAACTTTCTGCAGAATTTCCGCGCCGGACCAACCGCCCGTGGCCGTCAGAACCCGCCGACAACGCAGTGTGCCTTCGAATGGTTCGTCTGAAGAATTATGAACACCCAGTGTCAGCAGGTTGAATGCTCGGGGCACCGCGCGACCATCGAACCCCCAGTCTGCAAACTCAATTTCTATCTTTGGAGCGGCAATCGCGACCGTAGGAATCTCGAACAGAAGCACGAGACAGCCAGACACGAGCACTCGCTGCACCAGACGGGTCAGCATCGCTTCGACGGGCCTGCGCTGCGCCGGCCCGGACGAACTCGTACCTTCGGTGCAGGAGGCTGTTCTGCCAGACGACGTGTGCCAACTCCGCATGAGCCGTTCAATCAATACGCAAAGGATGAACCTGGACCACCTCCAAAGGAGCATCCGACTAAAATTACCGGTCGGAACGCGATTGTCGAGCGAGCTGCGACTGTTCCCATAATTCGAGTCCCGTGGCTGGAACCGGCGTGGCCAATGCAAGTATCCTGATAACTTGAATTCAACCAGTGACACGCACAGGTCCATCGGTCGCCGGCATATTGGCACTACGCGACTGACAGTGAGCGTACCTTTCTCACGATCGGAACCGCGCCGGCCTCCATCCGAAACGGCTACCCTTTCTCAGGAGTTGCAGATGAAAACTGATTGCCGACACAATTCTCTACCGGGAATGCTGGCCCTTGTGATGGCATCGGCCATGTTCATAGCCAGTGCCGCAACCGAATCTCTGGCACAGCCTGGGAACCAGCAGGAACAGGTCACAATCACGAAAGGCACCGTTGCTGAAGTCATCCGCAAGGGGCGAGCAACGTCGCTCGTGATTCTCAGTGAAGCAGGCGGCGAACCAGTCACCGTTCCGATCACACCGCGTCTTCAGTTTGCCGTCGAAGCAAAAGGAGACAGTGCCTTCCTTGCCGAGAAACAGGTCGTCTCGGGAACCGGAACGCTGACCAACAAGTCCTTGTTCGTGAAGAACTGGACGGTGTATGTGGGGCTCGCCGCAAAGAAGATTCGTCCATTTGCGAAGCAGGCCGGGAAGGCCATCGGGCAAAGTCAAAACAGTTATGAGATCGCCGGCACAGTCACATCGCGACAGCAGGACAAGGACTATCCAGAATACGAAACACTGGGCACCAATATCCGCGAGCTACAAAATCAGCCGGTGTACATTGACAAGGGAGCGACCGTGACCGTCTCTATGACAGAGACGGATCTTGTCGAAGAAGGAGCCAAAGTCGAATTCGTTCAGCTGCCCGCGAAAGGAGGTCGCTTCCAGATCGTCGCTCTGAAGGTACTACTGGAAGAGCCGCTGAAAGCCGAAGAGTTCTTCAAAAAGGACGAGAAAAAAACGACCAGAAGCAGCACCGGCCCTTAGACGGGCTATCAGATTCGCGGCTTCGCGTCCTTAGGACAAACCCTCTTAACTGTACAAATCCGGAATCGCTTTGTGACGACTCTCGACTCATTGAATGAAGGTCAGAAAGCCCGCATACTCGATGTCATCGGAGAAGACGCGATCGCCATGCGTTTGATGGAGATGGGACTGACCGACGGTGAGGAAGTCGAGCATCTGGGTTGCGCTCCGTTGGGCGACCCAATCGAATTCTTTATTCGAGGATACCGACTCTCTCTGCGAGCGACGGAAGCTCGCCGAGTCGTCGTGGAGCGGATCGCCTGACGGCAGTTTGTTTCGATTCTCACCTGAACGGATTTCGTACGACATCACTCTCACACACCGCAGCAGATACTCTTCCTCTCAGTTCCCGACGGACAGCATCGCCACGCTGCTGACCACTCCACTCCGTCAATTGCCCACCGCTCCGGATTCATTTGATCCATGTCTGTGACCGACTCCCCCGTCACCGCCACGCTTCGCAAAGTGGCCGTCATCGGAAACCCAAACACCGGAAAAAGTACGCTCTTCAACGCGCTGACCGGAATGCAGTCCCGTACGGGTAACTTTCCCGGCGTGACCGTCGAAAAAAAGATCGGTCGACTACACCTGGACAATCGAGTCGTCGATCTGATCGACCTGCCCGGAACCTACAGCCTGTCTCCGAGAACTCCGGACGAAATGGTGTCCGTCGACGTTCTGCTCGGACGCCAGAAGGACGTTGGCGAAGTCGACGCCATTGTCTGCATCGTCGATGCATCAAACCTTGAACGAAATCTATATCTGGTCAGTCAGGTACTGGATCTTGGCCTGCCTGCGATCCTTGTTCTGAACATGTGGGACGTCGCCCAGGCTCGACAGGTCAGTATCGACGTTGAAGGTCTGCGACAACGATTGGGAATGCAGGTTATCGTCTGCGAAGCTCATCGCCGCATGGGCGTTCACGAGCTTCGTCAGGCAATTATACATTCAGACACGCTTGTCGCGCCGATTCGACCGATGCCGTTTCCTGAAGAATTCTATGCCGAATGCGGCCTCCTGAAGAAGACGCTGACCGCATTGGGCAGTCGAAAACTGCCTTTCTATCTGATCGAGCGTCTGCTGATCGATGTCGATGGGCATGTCGAAATCCAATTGGCCGCTGAGCATGGTGAGGGACTTACGTCAGTCCTGAAAGACGCTCGAGCACGGTTGCGGGAATCAGGCTGCCGGGTTCCCATCGTCGAGGCCAAAGCTCGCTACCGCTGGGCTCGCGAAATACTCGACGGAGTTGCCTCCGTCCCCAGAACTCGCGTCACAACGCGGAGCGACCGTATCGATCGAGTGCTGACTCATCGTTTCATCGGGCTCCTGTTTTTTGCGGCTGTGATGTTCCTCGTCTTTCAGGCGATTTACACCTGGTCAGGCCCACTGATGGATGTCATCGAATCCGGCCAGAACATTGTTGCAGACCTCGTCCAGGCGTCCGTTCCTGTGGGTCCGTTGCGCAGTCTGCTGATCGACGGCGCGATCGCTGGCGTGGGAGGCGTGCTGATTTTTGTGCCTCAGATTGCGCTGCTGTTTTTCTTCATCGCGATACTCGAAGACTGCGGCTACATGGCTCGGGCCGCGTTCGTTATGGACCGGTTGATGACGAAACTGGGTCTGAGCGGAAAATCGTTCGTCCCGCTGATGTCATCCTTTGCGTGCGCCATTCCCGGCGTAATGGCCACTCGAGTGATCGAAAACCGCCGTGACCGGATGGTGACAATTCTCGTCGCGCCACTGATGAGTTGCTCGGCACGACTGCCGGTTTACCTTCTGATGACGACAGCGTTCGTCCCGCCGGTCATGTACGCTGGTGGCTGGGTTTCTCTGCGGGAGATCGTGCTGTTTGTCATGTACCTTGTCGGAATCTTTGTAGCGATTCCGGTCGCGTGGCTGCTTCGCAAGACTTTCTTCAAAGGAGAGACGCCACCTTTCGTTATGGAGCTGCCATCGTACAAGTGGCCATCCATCCGCATCGTAATGGCTCGAGTACTCGATTGCTCGAAAGCCTTCGTGGTGAGAGCGGGAACGCTGATCTTCGCGACGACCGTTCTGGTCTGGGCTGCCGGTTACTTTCCGGCAGATCACACGGCACAACATCAACTGGCTGCTCAGATCGAGCTGTCGGAAATTCAAATCGCTCAATTCTACGCGGACGGCAATCAATCCGCCGCGAAGCAGGCCACGGTCGAACTCACCGAACTGCTTGAGAAACAGAACCAGATCAGCGGCGATTTGATCGAAGCCAGTTTCCTGGGCAGAACCGGCCATGCGATCGAACCCTTCGTCAAGCCGTTGGGCTGGGACTGGAAAATCGGCGTTGGAGTCATCGCGTCGTTTCCCGCTCGAGAAGTGATCATCGCGACGCTGGGAACGATCTACAGTCTTGGTGGAGACGTGGCCGAAGACGACGCCAGCCTGACCGACAAGCTTCGAGCAGCGAAGCATCCCGACGGGACACCTGTCTTTAATGTGGCTGTTGCCTGCTCGATCATGGTCTTCTTCGCGTTGTGTGCCCAATGCGCCGCAACACTAATGGTGATTCGCCGCGAAACCAATTCGTGGCGCTGGCCAATCTTCACGTTTGCCTACATGACAACCCTCGCCTACGTCGGAGCACTGGTCACCTACCAGGTCGGAATGCTGCTGCTGACATGAGCGTCAATCGTGGCGTGAGACTCGTCGAGACAGCCGATTCCAGCGGTAGAATACGCGTTCATCGGAAGACGCGTCGCTGGTATCATCCTCGGCTGCGGAGGATTCCGTGACAACGACAGTCGACGCATGGAGGCGGGCGAGTGACCGAATCAGAACTCAATGCCAGAATGGACTCGGCAGCGTTTGCTTTCCGAGGTTACAACGTCACAAATCTCGGTCGCACTCCGGAGTTGCTTGAACATCCCGCCTACGGACCGATCGTCGAGAAGCATCTTAAAGAGGCTGCCGAGATCTACACCGCAGCCACGATGCAGCGGGTCGATCTAGTCAAGCGAGTACGACTTCGGGAAGAGACCAGTCTGGAAACGTACGCGGAAGCGGTCAGCCTGATTGTCTCGGTGGAGCTGGCACAACTCGAACTGCTCAAGGAATTCTTCGGTATCGAATTCACGCATGCGTCGCGAGCATTCGGTTACAGCCTGGGCGAGATCAGCGCTCTGATTGCCGCTGAGGTGTACCAGCCCGAAGCACTGCTGACACCCATTCTCCAACTCTCTGATGACTGTGTCGAGCTGGCACAGAACGTCACGATGGGAATCGTTTTCTCACGTGGCCCCGAGCTGAATGTCCCTCAGATCGACAAACTGTGCGTTGAAATCACAGCCCGCAATCAAGGCACGATCTGCGTCTCCAGCCATATTGCTCCGAACACCGTGCTGATTCTCGGTCAGGGACGTTCGATTGATCTGTTCCGGGAGACGATGAAAGAACGATTCAACCGGGAAGTTCACCTCAAAAAGAATCCCGACCAGTGGCCACCGATTCACACCGCGATCCTGCGGCAGCGAGCGGTACCGGATCGAGCCAGCGTGATGCTCGAAACTGTACCGGGGGGCCTGCAGGCACCAACCATTCCGATCATCTCGTGTGTTTCGGGTACGGAATCATACAACGATTACAACAGCCGGCAGACGCTCTATGACTGGATTGATCATCCTCAGAAACTGTGGAGCGTGATCGAGCGGATCCTGGCGACCGACGTTCACACGCTGATTCACGTTGGGCCGGACCCGAACATCATCCCGGCCACGCTGAATCGCCTGAGCATGAATATCGAAACGCAACTGAACGTGCGATCGATTTCCGGCTTCGGTCTGCGAGCCGTCTCCAGCATCGTTCAAAGCCGACCGTGGCTTTCGAAGTACCTGTCGAAAAATGCATCGCTGCTGCGGGCACCGCTGCTGGAGCACGTCGTGCTCGAAGACTGGCTGCTGGACAACGCACCGGACGCCTGAATGCTCGGTTCCGCATGACTCGATCAGCGGCTAAACAAGCTCCGGCATCGGAGCGTGGTCGAGCAGGTACTGTGGTCGACCGGCGAGATCGTGCAGCTTGACGTTCTTCGCATCGACGCCGAGGTTGCCGTACAGCGTGGCGAGTACTTCACCAAAGTGAATCGGGCGTTCGATCGCTTCTCCGCCAAGCCGATCTGTCGCTCCGATGACCTGCCCCGTTCTCATTCCGCCGCCCGCGACCAGGCCGCCGCCAACTTGTGGCCAGTGGTCGCGACCGCCGTCCTTATTGATACGCGGTGTCCTGCCAAATTCGCCCCACGCCACGACGGAAACGTCGTCGGCAAGACCTCGCTCGTGCAGGTCTTCGACCAGCGTTGCGATGCCTCGATCGAAGATTGGCAAATGTGTGTTCTTCAAACCGCCGAAGTTGTCGCTGTGAAAATCCCAACGACCGAAATTCAACGAGACAACCCGGGCCCCGGCTTCAACCAGTCGGCGAGCCATCAGGAAGTGCTCCAGGTTTCTGGGGGCTCCGTCGCCAAAGTTCGCCGACTCGCCTTTTCCATAACGCTCTCGAACCGCCGGATCCTCTTTCGAAAGATCAAGAGCATCCGCCAGGCGGCTGGATGTCAGAATTCCGAATGCCTGCTGAGTGATCGTGTCCAGACCTTCCAGTGTGCCGGAAGCATCAACGTCGCGACGAAGATTGTCGAAGCCGGTAAGCAGTTCCTGACGATCACCAAGCCGGTCCAGCGAGATCCCGTTAAGAACCATGTCCGCGCGAGCGGGGCCGGAAGGTCGGAATGCCGCGTGAGCGATTCCCAGATAACCGGGATGTCCTGGCGACCCGTACGGTGGATGTCCTGTGTCCGGAGACAGGCCGACAAAAGGGGGGACAGAATCGTTGGTCGCGCCGAGAACTCGGGAAGCCACCGAGCCAACAGCTGGCCAGCCTCCAGGCGGCTGATTCACAGACGTTCGACCGGTGTAGCAGATGAAGGAATCGTGAGACCCGTTCGGCGAACCGACAACCGAACGCAGCGGGACCAGCTTGTCCATGATCGCCGCTGTGCGCGGCATGTGTTCGCAAATCTCGATGCCGGGAACATTGGTCGCGATCGGACGAAACTCACCGCGGATCTCCGCCGGAGCGTCCATTTTCAGATCGTACATGTCCTGGTGCGAAGGCGCTCCGCACATGTAGATCATGATCACGGCTTTGTGAGAATTAATTCGACCAGCCAGCGCGTCGGATCGGAGCACGTCTGAAAGCGTCAGCCCACCGATACCAAGGGCACCGATGCGCAGAGCTTCCCGCCGCGAGACACGATCGCAGAGCTGGTGTCGGTTTCCGGGGATCGTCAACATGGCGGGACTCCGGGAGGAGCATGGAGGCAGGGCAACGTTCAGAAGTACTTCGCGGCAATGTCATTATCGGCACGTTTCAGCGGACTATCGTACCCGTACCGACAGAATCGCGTCAACGAGCGTTGATGTGTGTGCAAAAAACAAGCTTCACGATTCCGGTAATTCGGATCGCACAGGTCGCGACGACTTTTCAGACCGAATCGTCGCACAACAATCTCCGACAGTCCGCCGACTGAACGATCAGGTTTCTGTGATGTGAGTTGAATTCAGAGGAACATCGCTTCGAGTTCGACCAGTTCGACGCTGATCTGAATGAGCAGTTCGTTGATGTGGTCCCGGTCGGGCGCGTCGCAATCGGCGATGTGTCGATGCAGCACGGTCCACTCCGAGTAAATCAACTCACAGAGTCCTCGCATTGTCTGGTCTGGAGTTTCGTGGATCAAAGCGGCGTGCAGCTGTCGTGACGCCGTCCTGAAGTGAGAACAATGCTCAAGAATCGCTTTCCGCTCGCCAGCGAATTTGGAGTCACCACGCAGCCATGTTTCGATGTCCGCGTGGAGATGATCCGCCAGGCGTTCGATCGCACCGGCTCGCTGACGTGCATTGTCGGCGACAAATCCGCCGGGAATTCCCAGTGGCTCTCGCAGTGCGACCAGTCGTTGTTCGATCTGAGAAAGCGAATGTCGAATTCCATCGTGAGGAACCTTTCGAAAGTGCCGCGAGAACGATACCCACGCCGCCGGTAGATAACCGTAGGCATCAGCGAGTTCGTCAACGTTCTCTTCCCGTTCCACGCAATCCGCGAAGTGCTGGCAGATTCCATGAAAATCGGAAGCCGCACTCGGTACGTTTTCGTAACTGGGAAGCTGAATCAACAGTGCCAGAGACACGGAATCGAAGATTCGATCAACCTCGGTCGTGACACCTCGCGTCAGTTGAATCAGGAGTTCACGATCGAGACCTCGCGGCAGCCAGAGAAGTTCATGAATCGACTGATCGACCTGTTGAATGCGCAGAACAGTTCGCTCGATGAATCGACTTTCGAAGGCACACAGTTCCCGAGCCAGTGGGTTCCACTTCCTGAGAAACGACTTGTAATCGGACGCCAGCGCCGCATACGGACGTCCTGCTGAAACCGCGTCGGAAAAACCGACCGCCGCCTGGTGTGCCTGACTGACGCTCAGCATCAGCGTGTTTCGAGACGGCGATCGTTTCAGCTCGTAGTTGATGTCGTCGCTCAAACCGTGCAGGTAGACGACCAGTCCTTCGCTCTGCCGCTGCAAGGTTCGACGATCTATCTGCGGCTCGATGGAAAGCGCTTCGCACAGTGCAACGTCGTACTGGTCGAGCAATCCAACACACGCTCGACACGACGGTGAGAGGCTGGGAACCTGCTGCAGCCGATACGAAAACTTACGCCAGTCACTGTCGAGCCGCTGCACATCCTGGACAACGAAGCGATGATCCGGTACCGCCAGACTTCGCTGCGACAAAGCATCCGCGCGAGCCTGCAACTGCACAGCGTCAGCAACCAGAGATCGTAACCCGACGTTGTGGATCGATTCTTTCTGCAACAGCGTGCTGAGCGTGATGCTTTCCTGCCGGAACGATCGCAGAGCGTCCCGCGATCTCGCCAGCTCAGGCGTCGCTCGAACAGGACCGGGTGCCCCGGGACGAAGTTGCTGCTGATGGTGATCTTTTCCACGCAGTTGAGACTCGACCAGAATCTTCAGAATTCCGCCGACGATCTGCTTCGACTTGTCATCAGCCCGAGTTGACTGGCTTCGCAGCAGTAGCCCACTGGTTGCAACGGCGATGATGAATAAGCTCACAACCTTTGACTGATGTCGACCAGTCCTATTTCGAGCGTCCGACCATTTACCCGTCAGCGCTTCTTCTGAACGTTCTCTGACTCTCATCACTTGTGTCCTCCGTGGCGCATCTCTAATGCGAAAGCAGGAACTGCTCTGGCAGCTCAGTACATTCGGATGATGACCTGGAAGGTATGCCAGGTCAAAAGGAGCTCCGCAGTACCGGCGAACGGACTTCCGCGAATCAGCCTTCCGCAGAATCAGCAGTGCCGCACAGCGGAACGCTTGGATTCGGATCGGCCAGCACATCCGCGAGCGTCGAATTCCGAAACGCATCCTCAACCGACTTCATCGCGTTGTCCAGACGTCGATGCAGCGAGCACAGTTTCACTCCGTGCTCCAGTAACCCCAGCGGACAGGTCTCAATTCTCTGCAGCGGTTCGACGGCGTTGACGACGTCGAGGATTGTCAGTTCGTTGGGTCCACAAACAAGCGTCATTCCGCCGCCGATCCCGCGCTGCGATCGCACCACGCCAGCTCGCGCTAACCCCTGCAGAATCTTCGACAGGTAGGCCGAAGGAACCTGCGTGGCCTCAGCAACCTGAGCCGTTGTCCGTGGTTCTCCTTCCTTCGCCAGGAAGACAACCGCTCGCAGTGCGTATTCGACAGATTGTGTGAGCATTCGCTTTGCGGCCTAAACTGGAGCTTGACGTCCTCTTTCAACTTCGTAAGCATCTCCGAAACTGGACACAGTCATCCAGTTTCGGGCATCGAGCGGAATCCTGTCATAGACTCGCGCATTTGAGGCCCCGTCGAAAGCCTTTGTCTGCAGAAACCAAAAAGGTTGAGGAGAAACATGATGCAGAAAATTGACGAGCAGAAGCTGGAATCCGATCTGGCATACCGATTCGGCTACCTCACCAGATTCATGGGTTTTGGCGAGGATGACATCTCAGCGATTCACGGGGCAGCGGAACACCTTGCCCCGATTGTCCCGCAACTGGTCGACGCGGTTTACGACAAGCTGTTTTCGTATGACGCCACGAAGCGGCATTTTGTGCCACGCCAATCCGGCTATGAGGGCGAAGTCCCGGAAAGTCTTGAATCGCTGCAGCAGGATCACGAGATGATCGAATTCCGCAAGCAGCATCTGGGACGCTATCTGGTACGGCTGGTGACCAACCCGTACGACGGGAACATGGTGAACTATCTGGATCTGGTCGGGAAGATGCACACTCCCAAAGCCGGCAGCAAAGAATTGAACGTTCCGCTGGTCCAGATGAACGCCCTCATGGGATTCGTTTCCGACGCACTGGTAGCGACGATTCTGGGGCTGAGTCTCGATGCCGAAACGACATCCAGGACGCTGCGAGCCTTCAACAAACTGCTCTGGCTGCAAAACGATCTGATTACTCGCCATTACCAGGTCGAGACAACTCTGCCTGAGTAACTGTGGTCGAGGATCGCGCCGGCGAGTGCCTTCTCGACCTTGAATTCGAAATTAAGGCGAGCTGCTTGCCAGATAATGTCTCTACCATGTCCTCGAAACATGTCCTCGAAAATGAGAAGCTCAGTTTCGAGTTTGTGTTTCTTTTGGAAATCGTTGCGTCGCTGGCTTTACACGCATTGATCGATGCTTATAGAAACTCTCCCCACAGGGCTCATCGACTGCACGACGCTATTGACATCCCACCCACCCAGGAATCCTGACCAGCAAGTCCAATGCTTACTCAGATAACCGACCGCATCCCGCCGCTTTACATTTTGATTCCCGTGCTGCTGACCGTTTGGGCTGTATCCTGCACTGTGCTCCACGGTCCGGCGATTCTTGCGTATGTTGCTATTCAGGCAGCGACATCCGGAGTCTTCGCGCTCAGCATGTACAGAATCAGCCGCCGACACACAGGCAGTACCACGAAACCGGCCAGCCACGCGACGAAGGGCGGTTCCTCGCAACCTGCCCAGAACAGCGACCGACACGTGACCGTGTAAGCTGGCACGAGGCGTTGTGTGCCAAGTGATGATTTCTGCAATCAGCCAGTGCGCAGGGATGGCCGGCTCAAATTGCCGGAACTGCGCCGCGATTGTTGCAGCCCACGGCCTTGCCGATCAAAACAGCTCACAACCTCGTCGGATGATGAGGGGATATCAAATTCCTCTCACTGCCTGATGGGGAAGTGAAACTCAAATCGTACAGCTGAGCCACGCCGTAGCACGCGTGAAACGAAGCGGAACGCACTCTACGACTACGGCACTGCTGCCTGCTGGACTTTCCGCATTGCCGACTCGACTACAGCCGGACGTGAGCGATGGCGTCCTGCGGCGAGGTGATGTAGCTGATGAAGAACGGCCCGAATCCGGCGTACTTCGCAGAAGCCTGGTCGAAGCGCATCGTGTAAACGATTTCTTTGATGTGCTCCGGAGCGCGGCCCCACAGAGTCACACCCCATTCCCAGTCATCAAAACCGGTGGATGCCGTGATCAGCTGACTGACTCGACCGGCGAATTTGATTCCGCTGGTGGCGTGCTCGGCCATCAGTGCAGAACGCTGGCTGAACGGCAGCATGAACCAGTTGGCGTGAGGGTCTCGAATCTTGTTCATCGGGTAAAAGCTGCAGACGGGAAACGCGGGAATGTCGGGATACAAACGCTGCTTGTTCATCATCGGAAGTCGCTGCTCGTACGCGCCGACTTTGGCCGCATATGACGGGTCGTCGGGTCCGCACCCTTCGCGTTCCATCCGCTCTTTGTACTGCTCGATCGACGGGATGTATTCAGAGAGTTCCGTGATCGACACGAATGAATAGGTAGGTTTCAAAGCCGTCCCCAGCCGACTGGAACGGATTTCCTGAGTTACTCGATCGATGACCAGCGGATCGGGATCCATGATCATCAACGCGATGTCGCCACGCCCGCCGGACAGAATCGAAGTCTGCAGACGTTCCGGGCCGCCGTCTCGTTCCGGATTCAGGATCTCGGCAAGCTGCTCGCGACCTTCTGCTCGCTGATGCTCATGTACGGCGTTCAGCGCTGCCTGATCCACCTGATAATTGATGTGCAGGCAGTGCCAGCCTTCGGTGAGTTTGATCGTTGGTTCGGGCAGGGTGTGGCCACCGTGAGTATGTGCAGGTCGATTCATGATTCGGCTTTCCTTAGTTCGTTCTTTGAGTGATCAATCGAAGTTGATATTCAGGAGCGTGTCGATACGGGTTACGAATGGGTACGAGCGAAGATTCTATTGGGTCTACTTCGGCGCCGCGAACTACTGCGGTGCCGTGATCGATGGGGCGTCTAAATGGACGCGGGAACCTCTTTCGGCAGCGCCCAGGCAGGCGTGCCACCGGTCGACAGTCCGAGATGCGGAACGAGATAAAACACCGTCGCCAGCGTCAGCAGAACGACGCCGATCAGGTTCAGCAGAAGCCCTTTCCGAGCCATATCGCCCATCGAGAGCACTCCTGAACTAAAGACGATCGCATTGGGAGGAGTTCCGATCGGCAGCATGAACGCACAGCTCGCCGAAGCCGCTGCGGGCAGCATGAGTAGCCTGGGGTCGATGTTCAGTTTCAGAGACGCTTCGGCAAGGACCGGCATGATGACACTGACGACGACGACGTTGGTGGCGAACTCTGTCAGGAAAGTCAGCAGGAAGCAGATGGCCGCGACCAGAGCCCAGATCGCCCAACCGTCGACTGTTCCAGCGAAAGCGACGCCGACCCATTCGGCCAGTCCGGTTTCCTGAAAGGCACTGGCGATCGCGAAGCCGCCTCCGACGAGCAGAAGAATCGCCCACGGCAGCCTTTGAGCCGTTGGCCAGTCCATCAACCGCTGCGAATGGCCACTGGCTGTTCGCTCTCCCGGCAACACGAACATCAGAATGGCCATCGCCACCGCGACGGTTGAATCGTGGACGAACCCTTTCGGAAAAACCGCTTCGTCTGCCCGCAGGACATCGAACAGAAACCACTCGGCGACGGATTCCCAGCCACCCAGTAGCGTGACATCGCCAAACTCCAGCGGACGACGGAACGTCCATAACATCGCTGTCGCGAGAAAAATTCCGAACATCAGGTACTCGGACCGCGTCGGCTTTCCGATTGTTTTGAGCCGTTCGCTGAAGAACCGCCGGTTGACAGCGTCCTTTCCCGGCGTCGGCATTCGAAAGGTCAGAATCCCCCACGTCACCAGAATCATGACGATCCCGATGGGACCGAACGCCGCCAGCCAGCCTCCCGCTGAAATCTGCGGACCATCGGCAAATCGACTTTCCCACAAACTGACGAATTGCACGTTGGTGACTGTTCCGACGAGGGTCGTCATGCCACCGATACTGGAAGACCAGGCAATGCTGAGCATCAGCGAAATACCGAACGGCCCCAACGGGCCGTTCCGATCAATCCTGTTTTCTCCAGGAGTTAACGAGCCGCTGTGATCGCTTCTGCCAGTCAGCGCATCCTGCAGCGAGACCACCAGCGCGATGGCGATCGGAGTCATCAGAAGCGTCGCCGCAGTATTGCTGATCCACATCGAAAGAAATGCCGTCGCAACCATAAAGCCCAGGATCACTTTCCGCAGACTTGTCCCGAGAATCCGCACGATGTGCAAAGCGATTCTTTGATGCAGCCCCCAGCGCTCGATCCCCAGCGCGATGATAAAGCCACCGAGAAACAGAAAGACCAGTTTGTTGATATAAGCTGAGCTGACCGTGTCCGGGCTCTGAATACCGAGCAGCGGAAACATGACGATGGGAACCAGACTCGTCGCGGCAATCGGGATCGCCTGAGTCAGCCACCAGGCAGACATCAAGGCCGTCGTCGCCAGCAGTCGGCGAGCCTCGACCGACATCCCGTCCGGCAACGGCAGCAGCAGAATGGTCGCAAACAAAGCGGGACCAATCCACAACCCAATCGTGGCAGTGTGATCGTTTCGGGGGTTCGTCATCGATACGGGCTCGGCGGAATCTGCGATAAAGGCCCGACTCCAGACACCGGGCGAGCAGACCATGATAACGAACCCACAGCGACCAGGCAGTCCTTCAGTGGAAGGCGCATGCGTAAGTCAGGCTCAAGTTCGGACTGCCCCCCAGGTCTACGATCCAACGATCGACAGACCGATCCGGCGGGCTCTCTGGCGGATCATGGCGGCCTTGCGTTGCTCGCGGGTTTCCTCGTGCAGGAAACGCAGGAGGCGTTCCTGAACGAGGGTCAGTTCCTGACCGCGACGATCCATCGCCACGCGAGCGGTGTCGAGCGCCGCTTCCAGATTCAATTCATCATCGAGGATGCCATGCCAGACACGACTGAACGACGGCACAAACTTCGGCAGCAGTTCACCGCCGGGCAGCACCATGGCCATGACACCGACGGACGTGCCGGTGTTAAACAGGCTGCACACGGCCGTCTTGGAATGATCCCCTATAAAACAGCCGACCTTCGATGAACCGGAGTCAACCGCCTCGCCGCTCAGCGGAACGCGAACAGTTGAGTAGTCGTTCTTGAGGTCGCTGTTCGTCGTGAGCGCGCCCAGGTTGACCCAGGGACAGATGTAGCCGTGTCCCAGGAAACCGTCGTGATACTTATTCGAGAAGCCGTGCAGAATCGAGTTTTCGATCTCGCCACCGACTCGGCAGACAGGACCGATCGTCGTTCCGGCTTTGACATTCGCACGAAACAGTTGGCTTTCCAAACCGATGTGGCATGGACCTTCAATTCTTGTGTAAGCCTGAACCTTCACTCCGGAATCGATCGACACCGGACCGTGGCGAGCATCGATCACGACGAACGGATCGATGTCAGCACTCGGACTGACGAAAACATTCTGCGAATCTCCGAGAATCGCGACCTGCGGACCGAACTCCGTCTGGCCCCCTGAAAATTCACACGACCGGAAGTCCGCTTCCAGCTGATCCGAATTAAAGTCGATCAGGTCCCATGGATGGCTCGCCACTTTGCCTTCGACCTGCACGGGATTTCGAGTCCCGGCGATCTTCAACAGTGGCTCGGCCCAGTCAGTGTTGGACAACAGCGAAGACTCGAAAGGCTCAACCAGCAGGAACGCCAGCGTGTTGCCGCAGAATCCAGCAATGTCGTTTCCGGAGTCCCCATTGCCGACGTCGGCCAACTGCTCGATCGCTTCCGGCGACGGCAACCAGCGACCATTGATCAGCAGCGTCGGTTCTTCACCGAGCCACACGCAATCGTTGACGAAGGCCTCGGGGCTGAACTCCCGATACGACTGCTCGAGGTACGACCGAATGAACACGCCCCATTCGTGCACGTCGAGCCGCCGAATTAACCGTTCACGCAGGCTGAACTGTCCGCACAGCAGTTCGAACACCGGTCGAGTCAGCGCGATCGGTGCGAATCCGTCAGAACCATCATCTTCGAAAATTGCGATCCGCATGGTCCCGTCCCTAGGAAGCCCATCGATGCGGCGAGGTCGTTCAGCAGGCGTCCGATCCGTGGACGCTCCTCGCGTGAGGCCCGAAATCTAGTCGGTTCCGCAGTTTTTCTGGAAGATGGGTTCGGACGGCATGACAGGAGCCGATCTCCGAAGTGCTCCCTCGTCCCGATGTTCCGCGGCCTTTTTCTGCAACCCCACATCTCTACTTAGCCTCAAAACGCGGGAACGCGTTAATGCATCCTGCGCGGCAACGAGTTGACTAATCCCGGATCCGACAGGAACCTTTCGAAGTCGTGCCGCCCCTCAAACAGACTAAGGACATCTCATGCTGCGAAAACTGCCTGCCATCATGCTGCTCCTGACAATTTCGGGGATTCTGACAACGCATGCCGACGCGGTCGGTGCGCCGCCGGTCGGAGAACCGCATGTCTACAAGAAAGTGGACGATCGGGAACTGAAGCTCTACGTCACAAAACCTGTCGACTGGAAGCAGACCGACTTGCGTCCCGGCATAGTCTTCTTCCACGGCGGCGGTTGGACAGGCGGGAGTCCGGGGCAGTTCACTGAGCACAGCAAGTACCTGGCGACCAGGGGCATGGTCTGTGTCCAGGTGCAGTATCGGTTGCTCGACAAAGCGAAATCGGAGCCGCCCATCACCTGCTGTCGTGATGCCAAATCCGCGATGAGATGGGTCCGCAGCCGCGCGAAGGAACTCGGCATCGACCCCGACCGGATCGCGTCTGGCGGCGGTTCTGCCGGAGGTCATCTGGCGGCATTTGTCGGAACGGTCGACGGCACAGACGACCCGACGGACGACACCACCGTGTCCGCCAAATCGAATGCGATGTGCCTGTTTAACCCGGTGTACGACAACGGGCCGGGAGCCTGGGGAGCGAATCGCGTCGGCGACCGTTATCCCGAATTCTCGCCGTTTCACAACATCTCAAAGGACGATCCGCCGTCGATCGTGTTCCTTGGCTCGGCCGACGCGCTGGTCCCCGTGAAGACCGCGCACGACTTCAAGAAGAAGATGAACGACGTCGGCGTGAAGGCCGAAGCTCACATCTTTGAGGGCATGCCGCACGGCTTCTTCAATCACGGTAAGTATGGCAACAAACCATATTTCGAAACGGTCGTGGCCATGGATCGATTCCTCGAGTCGCTGGGATGGATCAAGGGCCCCCCGACACTGAGCGAGGACATCATCACAAGGCCATAGGAGCGTGTCCGAAACAACTTCTCAGTTAGAATGGCACCAACATCAGCCGGTGCACGTGAGGACTCTGTCCGAATAACGACCGTGAATAACTTTCTTATAGGCTCGAAGCGCCAGCGAGTGGGTTTTGTCAGCTCAAGATTCACTCGCTGGCGCTTCGAGTTTGGTGAAACACATCGCTTTCCATTGCGCATGGCTGAACGGGACGAATACGTAGATGTCTCAGGACAACAGAGCAGACTCAACAACGCATTCAAGCGATACTCCGCTCGTCACGTCAGTCGCTGTTCCGGATCGCATCGCGGTTGCAGAACTGAAACGACGCCTGATAGAAACCGACCGTTTCGGCGAAGACGACCTGCTCGCACGTTGCGCCGAACTCAAAGAGTTGAAGAGTCAGGCAGTCGACATTGCAGCTCGTGCAGAAGACGGCAACACCGAAACGTTGAATCTCGGCGGATACCTGTCCTCGGTCACGCAATGGCAACGGCTTTGCGAACGGCACGGACTTGACGAACAGGCCGATCTGTGTGAGGAACTCTCTCGATCCGCGTTCACTGAAGCAGCCACCGACTGGAAGGCCACCGTCGAACAACGCGAGGACGCAGCGGGACTCGATACGCTGTTTGACGATCTGCTTGGTACCGCTCAGTTCGAGGCTGATATCCGCAACCGTGGTCTGCTGGAGTCATCCTCTCTGACGCCACTTCGAGAACTGCGTGACAGTCTCAGGAACGCTTTGACTGCCAGAATGGACAGCCAGAAGCCGGACTCCCGCACACTTGACCGCTGGACTCGTCTTGTTGCAGACCAGTGCGACCACATCCTCACCACGGTCGACGACCTCGCCCCGGACGTCGCGGCCGAGCAAATCGGTTCGATGTTGATCCTCACCGAATGGTATCTCAGGAAAGTTGATCGTCGACGTAACGAAGGAACCCGTCATCTGAAACGGCGTCATCGACGACTGCGTGCCGAGGAGCAGGAGCGACAACTTCAGTCAGCGATGGAATCCCGATTCGGACGCCCATTCACTGGCACGATCGAACGAGTCGTACTGTTGCTGATATGCCTGGTGCTCGGACTGATGATCGTCGAGTGGACAGTTCACTTATCCGAAGCGACCGCATTCTGGTTCGCCATCATCGACGGTGGAGCATGCGTTATCTTTCTATCCGAATTCGCTATGAAACTGGCACTTGTAGACGGTCGCAGCCGCTGGTTCATGCGGCACTTTTTCGTCGACTTCGTGCCGTCAATTCCGTTTGGCCTGCTGACTGTCGGTGTCGGCATGGCAACTTCCGGAGACATTGTGCGTGCCGGCCGCGTCGTACGATTCGCACGGCTACCCAGGTTCGTCAGGTACGTTCGAGTCTTGCGACCAATTATTCGGATTGTGCGAGCGCTGGGTCTCGTTGCACGAGGAATCGACCGACTGGTCCGTCAGTACGGCCACGTCCTGAACTGCAACGTGATCCTCCACCCAACGCAGCGGGAACAGGATGCCTTCGAACGGGAACGGCGAGAGGCCCAAAGAAGTCTCCATGAACTGCAGCAGATGTTGCGCGATGCGTGGTCGCGAATGTTGGCCGAAGCCAGCCCGGACGACCGCCTCTTCGTGGCAAACACCCGAATTGAAGGTCTGCAACAGACGCTGGCGCAGCGCAGAATTCGGTTTGAGGAAACCAGCCGGGCTGCAACCGGCACGCGAGACATTCCCGCCGAAGCCTTGCTCGACCGCATGGAGTCACTCGAACCATCACTGGTAGAACCGTCACTCGGTGAGCCCATGATGGCGCAACTCGCTCGGATCGTCCGCGTGCTGTCGGTGGCTCCACTGCGCTGGTTGCCATTAATCAGAAGCTGCATTCCAGCTCAAGCCGCTCAAATGAGTGATGCCGAAGTCGTCTCGACGACTTCACGTCAACTTGCTCGATTTCTGCGAAAGTTTCATGACGGCTGGTTCTGGCTGACCGACCTTTACGGAACAGTCACGCCATCACAATTCATCGATCGAGTCGGCGGACTCCTCGTCAGAAGTTCGTCGCGCCCGGCCTATCGACTGCTGTTGTTCGGCGGGTTTCTACTGCTTACCGAAATGACACTTTCCGTCGTGTCAATCGACGCGTTGGAGCCTGTCCGGGAATTTCTGAAACGGTTTGTTGGAACGACCGTTCTCGTTCTCGGCGGTGTTTGCCTGTTTGTGCTGGGACTGGGATGGTGGCTGCAGCGAGTCGCGCGCGAAGCCACCGAATTCTACGACAAGTCCGTGCAGGCTCAGTTTCTGCATCTGATGGATTCCGTACGGCCCAAATATCTCGAACGCGATGCCGCCATTCTGTATGAACGAGTCCTCGCGCCAGACTGGCCGACGAGCGACAGCCGCAGCGACGAGGATCGTATCGCAGCCCTGTGTGAGCGACTCCGCGGGGCGATGCTTCGCAGTCATCAGGTAACTCAGACTGATGACCCGTTTGTGTCACAAATTCCTTTCGTCCATCGCATGGAACTGCTGTACCACGACTGGCTCGACGGTGCGATGTTTACGAAGAGCGACACACGCACAACGAACCAGTTGCTCGGCAATACGGCAATCAGTCAGCTCATTCTGATGTCCGACAGAATCTCGAAGAGGGATGCGAAACTGCTCTCGCAGGTTGACCTCGAAAATCAGAAGTCTCTTTTTAACGGCCCGTTTCTCTGGTTTCATTTCATCGCTCAGTCAATCAGCCACTCTGTCGCCCGCCTGCTGGTCGACTATAACCGTCGGGCGATCCCCGTTCATGAACTGCCGTACTGCTCGGAGGCGCAGAAGAATTCCTTCACGCAATGGCTGAACACCGACCCGGACTTCCAGCTGGACTCGGAAGCGATCGTCGAAGCTCACCACGAGAAGTCGGGTTACGTGACCACAGCCTTTACTGCCCTGCATTTTCTCGACCCGGACCCTCAACGCGATCAGGCCGTGCAGGAACATTTCGGACCTGACGTCGCGACTCGCATCAGAAGCGACCGCGGATTGCTGATTCGCCAGACCTTCGGCACGCTACCTCTGCACTTAAGACCTCGCAGCGAGCGAGTCGTCAACTTGTACGCAGCCTACGAGGCATGGATCGCCGGGGGGCGGATGTTTCTCGTTCCGTGGTTTCTGCTGGTCGCCGCGTGCCGCTGGCTGGTCCGAATCATCGGCTGGGTTTTTCAATCCGTGCAGGAGATCCGACATCCCGAGCGGCGTAAGACTCCCATTGATGCCGCCCAGGCGGACTTCCGAGTCGCCGTCCGAAAAGTTGGACGAGTCCGCGGCCCTGTCGCCGAACGGTGCGTGCGCCTGCGAGCAATCTTCGACCCAGCGTGGCTGGGCGTTAATTTGCCGGGAGAAGACGTCACACCGCTCGGCACTGCGGATGCGGATACAGACATCGCTTTCCTGAGACTCGGACCAGCTACGCAACAAAAGATCGAAGCCGAAAAGCGACGCTGCCTCTCCGGCATGAGATGGTTTGACCATGCCCTCGGTGAAAATCTACTGGAACGCATTGCAGAACAACGCGGACTCGACAAAGACGCCCTGGCAACCCGCCAGCACCTGCGAGCAGCCGCGATCGCCGTTCACGCAGACCTGAACGGAGTCCGCTCTCACCTTTTTGCCCTGCCAATGCTCGCGGAGGTACTGCACACGACTGCTGCCAGGCCGTCACTCCGAGACCGACTCAGCCCTCGCTTCAAACTGCGAGCCGCGTTCAATCGCTACTGGGAAACAACCGAAATGACGGAATTGGTCGCGAAGCGCAGCGCCTGGAAAGCCATCCTGAACAACGAATCAGGAGCCGCTGCAGCTCTGGTGGCCTGGAACACGTTCGGCAACGACGTCGAACAGGAAGGCGAACGGCGGCTCGGCGAGATCCTGCAACACCCCGGACGAATCACCGAACAACTTCTGACGCTCCGCATGATCGAAACCCTGACAGTGCTCGACGTTCTGCACTACCGAGAACACATCTTCAAGCTCGGCCAGTACGACGAGGGGCACGACCTGCTGTCACTGCAGCCCGAATAACCCTGAAACGATCACTCGATCACGAGTACGCCGTAAACAAGGAACGTCGGCAGGGTGATATGAAGCCGGTCTGCTTCGACTCGAATTTCCAGCAGCGTCGCCTCGCCAGATTCAGGCGTAAGAAACTTCACTTGCGAGACTTTCTGACCAAGCGGCAATCGAATGCGGACTTTCGATTCCGGCACCGCGATCGGCTTTTCGTCAGAGATGCCTCGCCCGGCACTCGGCTTGCCATCTTTGCCGCGCGGCGGTTCTTCGCGGTTGTAATTCACAAAGTGAACTGCCAGTCCGTCGCCTTTTGCAGGGCGGCTGGCGGAGACTCGAACGGTATACGGCAATTCAAACTGGCTGCGCAGCGAGTTTGCGATGACGGCCTGCGTTTCCGGTTTTTCGACGCTGACGACGTGCGAGTACCGCACGAGCAGCTCGTCCGTTGCGAGGTCATCAGGGACGACGTCAAACAGAATATGCTCGTCGAGAAGCTTCGTTCCGATCTCTCGAAAATGCGCGATCGGTTCAACATTGCCCGCATGCACAGCTTTACGAGGAAACAGCAGCGCGACTTCCGCGTGCGAACGATTCGCGCGATAGACAGCGTCGTGCTTTTTCAAAAACTGGTAGTACTGTGCAATAACCTTCCGAGCTTCAGGATCGGTGTACCGAGTGTAAAATCCCATCGGTGCTCCGCCGTTGGCAGCGAGTTCGGCGATCGCCGCGCGGATGCGAGTACTTTCGTATTTGCCGAGTGTGTACGGCTTGTCGTCGAAAGAGCCTCGGATGTACCGAGCCTGCAGAGTTGCATCGCCGAGAAACCGATTTTCAAGATCGGTGAAGTAAGCCGCAGCGCCGGTGCTGTACCACAAGTAGTCTTCGTCCTTGCCCCAGAACTCGGCCGGCAGCAGACAACGCTCGTCGCCACGGATCGCGCTGAAATTTGAGATATGATTCCACTGAGCGGTAACAAGATCCGGCTTCAACGAGCGACCGTATTTCAGGAAGACTTCGTCAAACACCTGCTTGTTGGAAATCTGTGACCAGCGGAGCATCTCGCGTCGGAGTGGAGTCGATTCTTCCGGCTTGTGCCAGTAAACGATCTCGTCGAACTTGTGAGTCGCGACGTCCTGAATGCCAAATTGCTTTTCCAGTTCAGCCGGCTTGTGTCGTTCTGAGAGGTAGCTGCGAAAGCCGCTCTGACAATGCTCGCACAGGCAATTGTGACGGTAGAAGTAGTTCGCGATGTATCCATCAACGCCGCGTTCGATGCCACGTTTGACAAGTGCCTTCAAAACACTCTGCCAGTGAGGATTCCGCAGACAGGCCCAGTACTCGTGCATGCCGCCGATACCGTAGCCTTTCTGGCCGATCGGCTTTCCGTCCGGACCAATCTCCAGCAAGTCGACAGGATCCTGAACGGGCTTCGGTCCCAGCTCTTTCTCGTTCCAATGATTCCGGTAGAAGTCAAAGAATCCGGTCGGGCCTTTCTCGCCGTCGATGTCGCCCACCAGAAACTCGACATTGAAATGCCCGATAACCTTGACGCCCCGTTTCCGGAGTTCGCTGTTTCGCTCCTGGAACCAGCGACCACACTCGTCGTGGCCCTTGACCGGCAAGTGAGCCGGGTAGCCCTTGTAAGACTCAGTGTGAGCCAGGCTCCAGAAGTGCCCGCCGTAGAACCCGAGCTGGACCAGTTCTGGCTGGGCCTCGTCGATGAACTCCAGATATTCCGGACCGTCGTACTTCGCCCAGTGAGCCACCATCCGCGTGAACTCAAGCCGAGGCGCATCCGCAGCGACCAGCGTTTGGCCGTGATTCAAGACCAGTGAGGCAGACATCAGCAGGAAGCAGATTGATCGAAGCATGTCGCGAAGCCCTCGTCTTGAGCCAGCTACCAGCCTTTCGCAGAGACAGGTAAGCCATTATTGATGGGTTCCCGGTCAGAAGCATAACTCGGCGGCTACCAGAAGGAAGCATCGGAGCGACCGTAAGAATCGATGCGATCATCCAAAGCGGCCTCACGTGAAAAAGTTTCGCAAGAGGGCAAGGCGCATCCACGTCAGACGCTGGATTGTTCAGACACACCAGCCGGGACGTGGTAGATACTGGCGTTACAGTTTGCGCAGAATGTCCAGACTCATGGAATCTGTATGACGTATTGTGATTTATTTTGATAGAACATGGCTGTTCGAGACTTGAAAACGTCATCGCAGTATGGAAGACTGCGAAACTTAAAGTATCTGTAACGAAGCAGGGAATGCTGCAATGCTGCTCGGCGAACGTCGAACTCAGATCTTGAAACACATTGAAACACAGGGATTTGTTTCACTTCAGCAGCTCGTTGACCATTTCGGGATCAGCGAGTCGACGGCACGACGGGATGTGGAACATCTCGACGGAATCAGCAAAGTACAGAAGACACGCGGCGGAGCGGCATACATCGGGGAATCGATCACGTCGTTCGAGGAACGGACGGTCGCCGCTCTGAAAGAGAAGAAGGCGATCGCTCAGGCGGTCGCAGCGATGGTCGAGTCGGGCGAAGTCGTACTGCTGGATGGCGGAACGACGACGCTGGAAGTGGCTCGGCAATTAATCGGGCGGTCGCTAACGGTGGTTACTAATTCGGTTCCGATCATCAACCTGCTGTTCAACCAGCCGGGGATCGAGCTGATTTCAATCGGCGGGTACGTGTATCCGCAAACGGGAGTGGCACTGGGACCGATCGCTCAGGCGGCACTCAAGGCGGTTCATGCACGGCGACTCATCATGAGCGTTGGCGGGATCACCGAAGCGGGATTGTTCAACAGTAATTCGCTGCTCGTGGAGACCGAGCGAGCAATGATGGAGTCGGCGGACGAGGTTTGGGTCGTGACGGACAGCGGCAAGTTTGGCCGTTCGGCACTCGCTCACCTGGCACCGCTCGACTCGATGGATCGA
>JAQBWV010000410.1 GCA_027624335.1 Planctomycetota bacterium | reverse complement strand
CGTAGTTCAAGCTGTGCATCCCGCACTTGATCAAGAATCTCTTTGAATTTCGGTCCCGGTCGAAAACCAGCCTGGATGAGGTCGTCCCCAGAGATCAGCGACTGCGGATCGAGAACCTCTCGGGGCGTCGTCCTCAGATATTCCTCGCAGAACAAGGCATCATCAGGCTGTTCGTCGTTCGCAAGGGACCGGGCACGCATCAACGCGATCAGGTCAGCCGCCAGCTTCTGAGCGACCACTCGTTTCAGCCGAGACAATGGCAGTGTCGACGCACCATCCAACGAGCGACGGTTCTTGAGCAGCCAGGCAGTATCGTCGATCTCCTGATTGGACAGCTTCAGACGTCGACCGATGCCTTCGGCAAGTTCAGCCCCAAACTCTGGTGCTGCCCCTCTGGCCTCGACGATCGAGTCCAGCAGCAAGGCGAACGTCAGAGCAAAGTCTGGTTCAATCAGTAGCCTCATTGAGCTAAGCAGACGATTCCATCGCGCGGACTCCGAGAAAACCGGTTCCAGTTCCGGCAGAATTCGCCGAAGCAGTCCAACCTCGTGGCAGAGTTCGATGGCTCGATAACGATGCTGATCAACCAGCATCCGTCGCAGTTCCTGAGCGATCCGTTCCGCACTGACGACAGCAATCTGATCCGCCATCGATCTCACTGCGTCAGCCGTCGCTTCGTCAAGAGTGAACTCGAAGGTCGCTGCGAACCGAACCGCTCGCAGCATGCGAAGTTTGTCCTCATTCATCCGCGCGTGCGGATCACCGATAGCTCGCAGAATGCCTCTGGCGAGATCGCGTTCTCCGCCCACGAAGTCCATGACCTGCTTCTTCAGCGGATCGTAGAACATTCCATTGATGGTGAAGTCACGCCGTTGCGCATCTTCTTCGGGAGAACTGAATACGACCGTCTCCGGACGGCGACCGTCCAGATAGTTGCCGTCGGTGCGGAACGTGGCGACTTCCACGTGCCCGGCGGACTTCGGTCCGAGTACCACGATGACTCCAAAACTTTCACCAACGCTGAGCGTCTTTCGATCCCCAAAAACCACCCGCATCTGTTCCGGGCGGGCATTTGTTGCGACGTCGTAGTCCTTTGGTTCGCGGCCAATCAGCAGATCGCGCACACAACCACCGGCCCACAACGCGCTATAGCCGGCGTCGGTCAGACGCCGCACAACCTGCTCGGCGAATTCCCTCGGTGAAATCGACACGTCATCCTGTTCCTTAGTCAGCTGAGTTTCAGCCAAAACACAATTGATTCAGATCGAATCCTGGTCACCGAGCACGTCGGCCGTCACTGATTCAAAAACATTCGCCGCTTCGAGGCGTTCAATGACCGCCTCGGCCCACGGGCCTTCGTGGTCGAATTCCAGATACTGCTTCCATAGCACGACGGCCTCGTCATGTCTGCCCTGGTCCGCCAGTACCGCCGCCTTGTGATACATTGCATCCGGGTACCTGGCGTGTGCCGTCAATGCGATATCAAACGCGTCAACAGCCGCGTCCGAATCTCCAGCCTCGAAGCGAAGACACCCCAGTTGAGTCCACGCCTCGATGTATTCGTGATCCAGTTCAACGGCCACGTGATACCGCTCCATCGCGCCCGCACGGTTTCCCGACCGATAGAGCGCCGACGCCAGAAAGAAGTGAATCTCGGCATCGTCTGGACACAACATCAGCGCCATGCGAAACGCTTCGATCGCCTCAGAGACTTCGTCGTCGCCCATCAATCCGCAGCCGTGATCGAACCATTCTTCGGCGTTCCAGTTGGACGGGGAAGTTTCTGATACCACGCGGAAGATCGGCATCCGGATTGTGTTCGGCGGACGGTCCGACGCGGATTCATCGGTGTCGGCAAATTCTCCCGATTGATCGCTGGCCAGCGAGGACGATGCGACTGTGGAATCAACTTCGAAATCAAGCATGCGTTGTCCGGTGGAAGCCTCGACCAGCCCGTGTCCATCACGAAAAACGACCCGCGAATCGCGTGCAAGAATCTCAAGCTGTGCCAACGGTCGATCAACCGATGGCAACAGAATTCGCAACGCGGTCAGACTCTCTTCGATCCGGTCACGAGAAACTCCAGCCTTGAGCATTTCCTGCAGCCGCCGAACTCCAGCCACTTCCTGAAAATCGAAATATGGAAGCCGGAAAACCCGCTGCACTGGTTGAATCAATCCCAGCCGTTCCCAACGGCGCACGACTCCAACAGGAATCGACAGTTTCTGCTGCAGCATCGCCGGTGTAAACAGACGATGCACTTCCCGCTCGCGGTGCTCTAACCCGAGCAACCGTAGCCATTCCGATTCCTTCAGAATTCGTAGCGGCGCACCGGAATTGATCAACTCAACCGCCTGCTCCAGCTTGACTGACGCCTTGCCTTCTTCGTCGAGAGGCCAGCCTTCCTCGCCGACGACCAGCATCGTCGTATGACCGCTGACATGAGAGCCCGCTGATCCGCCGTTCTGGACAACGACGTCGCACGCCTGTCGGTGAGTCATCGACGCAAGCGTGCCGGTAAAAGTCACTCGTTCGCCCTGCAGGCACGGTGAGCTTTCAAGATCAGTCGGAAGCAGTTCCGAATCGTCGGACATCACACGAGACTACCGAAAGGAAACGAGGGCCAGAATTCAGGACGCAGCCAGACACGATAATGACTTCCTGGCTCGGCCAGAACAACCACTTACGTCAGCTTCCGATGATGGCAACGCGAAGGTCCATCACGTTGGTGTGTGTCGGTCCGGTTTTCAGGAGTCCGCCGGTTCTGTCGAAGAACTCGTACGAGTTATGGACGGCGAGAAATCCGCCCGGCTCCAGTCCCAGTCGGCGAGCCTCGACGATCAATGATGAATTCAGCACTGCCCCGGCTGCATCCGTCGGCCCGTCCTCACCGTCGGTGCCGCCTGACAGAATCACGATTCCCTGGGCATCGTCGTTCCACAGTGTCTGGCAAGCAGCCAGAACGAGTTCCTGATTTCGTCCACCTTTTCCCGGTAGATCCGTTTCGGCAAGATGCACGACAGGCTCGCCACCACTGATGACGCAGACCGGCTGGGCAACAGGCAGCATCTGGTCACGAATGGTCAGACAGGTCTCAGCAAGTTGCTGGCCCACTTCGGCAGCCACTCCAGCCAGCCCGCTGCCCTGATTCACCACTTGATACCCCAACTCGATCGCTTTCTTCTCAGCAGCAAACACCGCAACCGCGTTATTGCCGACGACGAAATTCTGCACACGATCACTTGAGATGAGAGCTGGCGACTCAGACATCAGCGATTTCTCACTCAGAAATATCAGCACACTCGCCGGCACTCGCGACAGGTCGGTCACGATTCTCCGCAGTATTTTCAATGCATCTGCTGGTGTAGACGGGTCAGCAACCGTCGGACCCGATGCAATCACATCGAGCGGGTCTCCGATCACGTCAGAAATGATCAGCGAGATCATTCGCCCCGCATGCAGCGTTCGAGCCAGACCTCCACCCTTGATCTGTGAGAGTTGTTTACGCACACAATTCAGCTCATTAATCGTCGCCCCTCCATGCATCAATAGTCGCGTCACCGTCTGTTTGTCCTGCAACGACACTCCATCAACTGGAGCCGGCAACAAAGCACTTCCGCCGCCCGACAGCAGAACCAGACACAGGTCCGAATCCGTCACGCTGCCAACCAGTTCGAGAATCATCTTCGCACCGATAACTCCTGCCTCCATCGGCTCGTTGACGCCAGCAGGTCTCGCCGCGTGCAGATGAATCCGCGGCAGCGACCGAACACAATCGACCGGCACGTTGACCCAGCCGGTGACTTTGCACTGTGAGTCGGCGCCGATCAGAACAGTCGGAGAAATCACTGTTTCCAAAGCCGCCGCCATGCCTGCACCGGCTTTGCCAGCCCCGACGACAACGATGCGGGACAGCGTTCGCAGGTCAAACTGCTGACCTGCAACCGTGAGA
>JAQBWV010000086.1 GCA_027624335.1 Planctomycetota bacterium | reverse complement strand
GGCTGATTCTGCGAGCCCGGCGAAGCAGTTGCAAGAGGGGCGAGGGATGAGGGGTGCGGGGTGAGAGTTTGATGTTCATCTCCGGTTGACTGGCGAGGGACACTCATGAATGCCACCATCCGAAACTTCTGTCTCGCCAATCGCGAGCACTCATCGTGAAGTCAGTCCTGTTGAACGAGTCCCTGGAGATTCCTTCTGATGAAGACACTGATGCTGACCTGCGTGACACTCGGCCTGTTAATCGCCGATGGCGCTTCGACGAATGCCCAGAACCCGATCGTTCCGGACGGCGCGAAACTCGAAAAACTGTTCACTCGGGAGACCGGGGTCGAAGGCGGACTGACGGAGGGCCCGGCAGTTGCTCCCGACGGGTCAATTTACTTTTCGGACATCACTCAGAAGGAGAACAAAGGCCGCATCCTTCGCTTCGATCCGAAAAGTGGGAAGACGACTGTCTTCGCGATCGACAGCCACAAGTCGAACGGACTGGCTTTCGATGCTTACGGTCGACTGCTGGCCTGCGAAGGCGCTGATTACGGTGGTCGAGCGATTTCGCGATATGACATCGCCACAGGGAAGCGAACTGTTATTTCGGCTGGCCTCACCAGGATGATCGGGGTGAAGAAGAAAGATCCCGTTACCGGCGCCAACCTTGTCGACCGATTCGTCCCACACACCGATCGGTATAACGCTCCGAACGATCTGGTCCTCGACGCCGACGGGCGCATCTACTTCACCGATCCCCGCTACCTTGGTCACGAGACGCGGGAACTTGAACATCGCGCCGTTTACCGAATCAACACCGATGGGTCAGTGGTCGAAGTCACGCACGACGTCGAAAAGCCGAACGGGGTCGCACTGAGTCCGGACCAGAAGACGCTCTACGTCGTCGACCACAACAACGGAACGGACGCGATCGGCGCCAGTGACGAAAAGCCGACTGCCGGAGCGATGAAGGTTTATGCATTTCCACTGGGAGCTGACGGACTGGTCAACGGGGAACGCCGGACTCTGATCGACTTTGGAACGGAACACGGCTGCGACGGCATCTGCATCGACGCGGCTGGAAATCTCTACCTGACGTCTCGCAGCCTGAAGAAACCGGGTGTTCTGGTCGTCGATCCCAAAGGCAAGGAACTGGCTTTTATCGCGACGGGTCCGGAGAACCAGGATCCTGACGGTACTCCCGAAGGATTGCCGAGCAATGTCGAATTCGGCATCGGTAACGAAATTCGTACGCTCTATGTCACGGTCGGAGTCAGCCTGTACCGCATCCCGTTGAAGTCGGCTGGTTTTCATATTCCGTTTTTCGATGCCGACACGGATCACAGCTGGACGCGCATTGAAATCGACCCGGCCTTCCGCTCGGAAGGTGTCGCCGTGGGAGACCTCAACGGTGACGGCGTCAACGATGTCGTTGCCGGAGACGTCTGGTACGAAGCTCCGAAGAAGCTCGGCGTCGACGGCTGGAAAATGCACGGCTTTCGACCGGTTGGTTCGTTCGTCGCTGGCAACGGATACAGCAACAGCTTCTGCAACTACGTCCACGATATTGATCAGGATGGCAGGCAGGACATCATCGTCGTTGGCTTCCCAGGAGCTCCGTTCCACTGGTATCGCAACCCCGGCGTGGCCAGTGACAAGTGGGACGAACACGAAATCTGGCACAGCATCTGTAACGAATCGCCCGACTTCGTCGACATCACCGGCGATGGTCAGCCGGAATTCGTGTTCGGTTCGGAACTGGATGTTGCGAAGGGCTCGCCAGCTCAGGGCGAGATGGGATTCTGCTCAATTCCCGTTAAAGCCAGCGTGACAAAGAAATGGATGTTTCAGGCGATCAGCGAGCCTGGCGAACCTCACGCCAACGGCACGTTCAAGTATTACCACGGGCTTGGTTATGGAGACCTCAACAGCGACGGCCACACGGATGTCCTGATCGCTCACGGCTGGTGGGAACATCCGAAAAAGGGTGCCTACCAGAAATGGAATTTCCACCCGTATGCACTGGGCCGGGACGGAGTGAATCCGGAAAAGCTGTCCGACATTCATGCCGAAGACCTCGACATGGACGGCGATCAGGATCTGATCGGCAGCTCGGCGCACGCTCACGGCGTGTGGTGGTTTGAAAATGTCGGTGGTAACGAAAAGCCGCAGTTCAAGGCACACATGATCGACGAGTACTACTCGCAGACTCACGCGATGGAATATGTGGACATCAACGGAGACGGACAGCGGGACATTGTCACGGGCAAGCGATTTTACGCGCACAACGGCGGCGACCCCGGAGCCAGAGACACCACTCAAATGTTCTGGTACGAAGTCAGCCGAGCCAAAGGCAAGTCACCCGAGTTCACGCGTCATGAAATCGCCGCCGGTCGCGACACGGGAGTCGGCACTCAATTCCTGACCGTCGACTTCGATGGAGACGGAGACCTGGACATCGCGCTGGGCAACAAAAAAGGCGTCAACCTGCTCATCAATAATTGAGCAAGCCGTAGGTCAGGCTCTGCCTGACGAAGTTGTTCAGTCGAAATTACAACCACGAAAGACACCAAATACACGAAAGTCAGGCTGACCAATCAAAACGCGATTTCGGCAGGCATCAACCAGAACTTTCCATAACAACTTTTTCGTGTATCCAGTGTCTTTCGTGGTTCCCTTACTCAAGAGTTTTCAAGCCCCGTAACTCCGTCCGGCAGAGCCTGACCTACGACTTATGCCTGACTATTCATTTCCGAAATCGGCAAAACTCCGTAAGTCAGCGGAGTTTCGCCGCCTCTACGACGGACAGATCCGAGCCGGCGACGATCACCTGCTGGTGTTTGCTTCGTGGAATGATCTCGGCGAAACACGCTGCGGGCTGAGCGTTTCAAAGAAGCACGGGAACGCCGTCAAACGGGGCCGCCTCAAACGCCTGATGCGGGAAGCCTTCCGCCACGTCCGGCACGAACTGCCAGTCGGAGTCGACCTGATCCTGATCCCGCGACAAGACTCGGGAGCGACCGTCGACAACTACCAGCGCTCGCTGAAGGGAATCTGCCGCCGACTGCTCAAGCGTTTGCCACCGCGAGTCTCGTGAACGACCAAGGAACTCGACGAAATCGGTCGCGATCTGCGGGCTTGTTTACGTCACGGGCGAACTGGCAGGGTGGAGATACCGAAGAACTCAACGCTGATGTTGGATTCGAACATCAGCTGGTTCCATTCGTTGCCGGCGAACTCGCAAGCGATGCTGGCGACTCGGCGTCCGTCGGTTGAGTGACCTGATTCGGAACTTTCCGTCGCTCTCCACAGGGCAATGAGATCGTCTCGCGTTTCGGCCAACGGGCTGATGAGAAATCCACTCTCAGCAGATTCAGGAATCAGGCGAAACGAACTGAGTGAGGGTTCGTCCTGGTAAACCCGAACGTGCAGACGAATCTCCGGCAGTCGATAGAGTATTGATGCCACGCGTCCTGGCAGCGCCGGTGTGATCTGGATGCGACACCACACAGGGCCAGTCAGCGACTCAGGCAGCGACACCGTTTCACCCCAGCGGCATGTTTTCCGCAGGATCGGTTCTTGACTGAGTGTCAGAAACGGCCTTCCTCGGCGGCGCAGCTGGAGCAGTTCGTAGTGAGCGTCGGCCAGTTCGTAGTTCGACAGCAATTCAAACCAGGCTTGCGAGTCTTCCATCGTCGGCAGTCGTCCGTCTATCTCTCCGATCGACATCAGGACATGATCGGGTGCCTGCGGTCCTCGGAAATGTTCGGCATTCCTTTCGATCAATTCTGGCGTGTACGCGGTGTAACTTTGCGGGAGTGGTCGCGGCTTCAACTTCAGATGATGAGCGAATGCAATCGCCAGCCTGCTCGGAAAGACATCGAGGGTACCATCGACTTGCGGGATCGGATTCGACTTTCGAATTTCCGCCAGCTGAGTTTCGTGAATGCGGTTTCGCCATTCAGGATCCTTTACCGACTCGACGACAGCCCGCAGTTGATCCTGCGCAGGTGTGAAGATCTCACCCAGAAGACCGACGACCGTCAGTGGGCGAATCGCTTCAACACTCGCCGCTGAAATGACGACGAGCATGACCGCCAGAAGTGCTGGCCCGGTGAACCACCGAGACACCTCATGGATGACGTGCGGGATGGTGCGCGACGGTCTTCGGTCGGCGAATCGAGCGACGAACCCGTAGATGATGAGCGGTAGCACCGTTCCAAGAAACGCAGGAATGCGGTCAGCCTGGCACCACCGGACGAAGAACGATTTCCAGACAATAAACAGCAGCCCCCAGAAGAACAGCGACGTCAATACACGCTGCCGCCTGTCGTCATGGTGCAGTCTGAGGGAAAGCCACACAGGCAGTAGCAGCACAACGAAACCCGTACTGATCACGACCATCCCACCTGCGGAGGTGTCAGGTCCCAGTCCCATCGCCGCGCTGTATCCAATGGTCAGTTGAAAACCCATTGAGATGAATTCGAGGCACTCGTCGAGTGTTCCTCCGGTCAATGTCCACGCCAGCGGGCACGCGACCAGTAACAGAGTTGCGCGCCAGGGAAACCGTCGCTGCAGATAGTCGGCAGAAAACAAAGCAATGCCCAGCAGTGCTGCTGTCACGAAGTAACTGAACTTCGCCCAGGGCAATGTGGCGAGCAGCAGAATCGGCAACGCCTGACGAAAATATGATCGTGAGTGAACGCTCGCTGCGTGAAGACGCACAGACGCGAAGGTGCGCAAAGCCTTCGCAGTGCTCTGTATGTTTGCGTATTTGCGCTGCTGAAATCCCTGTGGGCTACTGCATGATTCCGTGCTGTTGAGTCCCGCTTGTTTCTTCAATGAGTGGACCGCTTCGAGATAGATTAGCGCGTGCAGGTTGAAGCACATCGCCATGGCGTCGCGGCTGATGAGTTCAATCAGCGCGATGCTCCAGAGAGTTCTCGATGTAGTAGTCAGTCGGCCATGACCGGTGACTCTCCAGACGAGGTCGGCCATGATCACGGCGATGCCAGCCCAGGCCGCGATCAGCACCGACCACGTTTCAGGATGAAACATTCTGGCGTGAATGAAGCCAAACGGTCCGTACGTGAAGAACAGGTCGCGACCGAACACCCAGCCGTTCCGGATAGCCTGGTTCAGCAGCATCTGCCAGGACGGGTCAACGCCGTTCGACTCGACCGTAAACAACGGCAACCATGGCGGCACTCGGAACACGCTGAAGGTTATTATCAGGAGCCACGGCATCACAGCCGTCGCGTTCTGTGGGACGAGCAGCTCACTGGCCAGGCCGTCAGATGTTGCTCTGCCGTGCTGCTTGAGATGACTTTCTCCGCAGGGAATGCCGAGGGAAGCATTGGTCGACGGCTGGCGATGGCGGCTCATCTCGCGGAGCGAGATGGCTACTTTGCTGACAAGCGATCGCAGGGACAGTTTCCCGACGGGGATTCGGCATGAGCTCGAACAGGATTCTTCACCGAACTTCACGACGGCACCGTTCCGGGTTTCCCAGCAAGAGAGTGCAATTCCTTCTGCACTCGTTGCAAATCTTCGAGGACGTGTGCGAGGTCCCGTTCGTCACAATCGGCTTCGATTTCCACTTCGTCATGTTGAACGGACACGGTATCTGCAGAAGGTTGAGGTCGCGAAGTTGAACAATCCGCGCGAATATCGTCCGCGACGAAGATTCGTTGAAAGAAGATCATCAGCAGCGTGCTGAGGTATCTCCGCCCCATTTCACGCAGGCGCAGATTCGACGCGCCCCATTGTCGACCGGACCACGAGATCGGGATTTCGGCGATTCGATACCGCCTGATCAGAACGCTTAACGAGAGTTCCAGCGTTATGTTGAAATGGCTGGCCTGATACGGGCCGCAATCGCGAATTACGCTGGTTCGATAGGCTTTAAATGCGTTGGTGAGATCGTTGTACGGAGCCCAGAACATCAACTGAATGCATCGATTGACGATTCGGTTCACAACCAGCTTCAGCCAGGGATAGTGTTGAACCGTGCTGCCCTTGCGAAACCGCGAACCAAAGACGCAGTCGTAGCCTTCTTCAATCTTCCGGTAATAAGCGATGACGTCATGCGGATCGTCAGACAGGTCCGCCATGTATATGACAACAACGTCGCCGCGAACCGCTTGCAGCCCGGAACGAATCGCCCGGCCAAAGCCGCCCGGTGGAGTTCTGTCGACAAGTCTGACGTGCGAATTCTGTTCGATGAGACCGCGAACAACGTCAGCGGTTTCGTCCGTGCTGTTGTCATTGACGACGATGATTTCGTAGTCGAGCCCTTCGCACGCACCGACGACGTCGTGCAGTTCTTTCACGCAGGCGGCGATATTACCGGCCTCGTTGTACGCGGGGATGACGATGGAAAGTTTCATGTGACAAGCAGAGGCTTCGGATTCAGGAGTTTGAACAAGAAGATTCAGCCGCAGATCAGCACAGATGGACGCAGATGTCTTTCCAAGTAAATTGCCTTATCTGCGTCCATCTATGCTGATCTGCGGCTGCAAAAGTGAAGTTTCGCAGGGCCGGTTCCCACCGGCCATTACTGAATGTGGTTGCATTCGGCCGGTGGGAACCGGCCCTGTTTGTTAGGCAAGTATCGTTTTCAGTTGGTTCTGATTGTTCAGAATCCATCCGTGAATGTCTTCGACGATGTGTTGAACGGACCGTTGCGGCTTCCAGCCGTACGTCTGCTGAACTCTCGATGAATCCGTCAGGTAGATTCGCAGGTCCAGGTCGCTGGTTTCGGGGACGACACCAATGTTCAACTTCCTGCTGGTGACGTCTTCGCAAAGTCTGGTCAGCTCACGCAGGGAAGTTGAAACATCCAGGCCGCCGCCGACGTTGAAGACGCTGCCGTTCCAACCAGTATCACTACTGAGCTGATGTCCGATCAGTTCGCACAGATCGAGCACGTGCAGCACGTCGCGCACCTGCTTGCCGTGACCGTTGAATCCGCGATAGCTGAGAGGTCGGTTGAACTGATGCCGAGCGACCCACAGCGTGATCACTCCCTGATCAACCTTGCCCATCTGCCACGGGCCGGCCAGCACGCCGCAACGGTTGATGAGGCACTCCATTCCGTAGTTGTGAACGTACTCGGCGACGAGCAACTCGCCGGACAGCTTGCTGGCTCCGTAGAACGAGCGAGCGCCTTCCAGCGGGAAGTCTTCGCTGACTCCCGAGGCTGACGCACCGCGAGTTCCGGTTTCGATTTGCCATTCGAAGCGGGATTCGGTTTCGGCGAACGGAAGTTCGTTCAGGCGGGCGATCGGGTAAACGCGGCTGGTACTCAGGAAGTGGAATGCGGCATCTCGCTCGCGAGCTTCTTCCAGGCAGTTAATTGTTCCCAGCAGGTTCGCGTTGAGTACAAATCGCGGTGACGAGTTTGCTCCGGCCTGAACCGATGGTTCTGCGGAGCAATCGATGAGCAGATCGAAACCGGGGCAACGCTGCAGGTCTTCGGGACAGCGGACGTCGCCGTGCAGAAAGTCGATTTCTCCTTCGCGCAGGCGTGAAAGGTTCAACTCGCTGCCACGCCGAGACAGATTGTCCAGCGCCGTCACGTGAACGCCCGGAAAACTCTGTTTCAGGTACAGCGACAGGTTGGCACCGACGAAGCCGGCACCGCCTGTGATCAGGATCGAGCCGAATCGCACGAGGCTGCTCCTGCTGGCTCGATGTTCTCGAGGATTGACTCGATGGAAGCTGGAACCTGTCTCGCTGAAGCCTGACGGGACTGATCGGCGAGCTTACCGCTTCGCAGGGCGTGTGACTCGACGATCTGCTGCACCGTTGTCCGGAGATCGTAGGCGTAATTCCAGTCGGGGTAATGCGACTGAAATTTCCTGGTGTCGCTGACGTACCAGATGTGGTCGCCAATTCGATGATGATCAGTGTAGGACACATTCATTCTGCGATCAGTCAGCTCTTCAATCAGCGAGATCGCTTCCTGCATTGAGCAGTGACTGTGTCGACTGCCTCCGGCGTTATAGACCTCGCCACAGCGAGGGTTCTGGTGAAAGTGCCAGAACATCCCGACCAGATCTGCTGAGTGAATGTTGTCTCGAACCTGCTTCCCCTGATAACCGTTGATCGTGTATTCGTCGCCAGTCAACGCACACTTCACAAGGTACGACAGGAATCCGTGCAGCCGCGTTCCGGAATGGCCCGGCCCGGTCAGGCAACCGCCTCGAAAGCAGGCCGTTTTCATGCCGAAGTAGCGACCGTATTCCTGCACGAGGGCGTCGGCGGCGAGCTTCGACACTCCAAACAGCGAATGAGTTGTGTGATCAACCGACATGGTCTCGTCGATGCCGTGCTCGGCGAACCGATGCGACGGCTCGAGATCCCAGCGGGTTTCCAGTTCGACCAGCGGCAAGCGATTTGGATTGTCGCCATAGACTTTGTTCGTTGACGTGTAGATGAACGAGGCTTCAGGGCAGAACTCGCGACACGCTTCCAGCAGGTTGAGCGTTCCATTGGCGTTGACGGAAAAGTCCACCTGCGGCTGCGACGACGCCCAGTCATGCGAAGGCTGCGCCGCGGTGTGAACAATGACTCGCACATCCGAGTTGAACTCGGCGAACACTTGATTGACGAACGCCCGATCCCGGATATCCACATCGAAGTGCTGGTAGTTTGAGACCGTCGATTCCAGCTCGGCGCGGCTCCACGCTGTCGAGGCTTCTCTGCCGAAGAAGTACTCGCGCATGTTGTTGTCGATTCCGACGACCCTGTAGCCTCGGTCGGCGAACAGACGCACCGCCTCGGCTCCGATCAGGCCGGCCGATCCCGTCACAATCGCGATATCCATCAGTCAGCTCCTGACATGGCACATCATCGTCAGATTGCCGGATCAGCAGATCCGCAATTCTTCACCTGACTATGCCGCACGATTGACGCGCAGGCAGAGCGAGACCTGCCAGATCGGACCAGCCAGGGGATTTGTCGGCTCAGCGATGCGACAAACCGGCGCGATCGTTACAGCAGGGCCGCGGAAGATCGTGACTCGGCGGCGACGAAATCATCGCGCCGTCGCGCACGGCTCATCTCAAGATGGCGAAGAACCACTGATTTACACGGATAAGCACGGATGGCTTCATGAAGCTCCAGATCATCCGTGTGAATCCGTGCCCATCCGTGGCTCAACTTCACGAAGGTTTTTCTTCACGAAGGTTTTTCAGCAACGACCAGAAACTGCTTGCCGAAGAATTTCCACGCGAATGGAAGCTTCAAGTACAGCTTCAGGAATGCCAGCGGTGGGGTCGATCCCTGCGACATCGAGTACGGCAGGAATCGATCGATGCACTCAGTGATCTTGAAGCCTTCGAGTTTCAACACCTCTTCGAGTGACCGTTCCGTCAGCGCGACGTGATGGTCCCAGAAGTCCCAGTAGGCTCCGCCAATAAAGCGAATGTTGGGGCCGAGACAGATCAGTCGACCTCCGGGTTTCAAACAGCGTTTCGCTTCAACGAGCGTTCGCTCCAGCGCGGACTTATCCGGCAGGTGTTCGAAGAAATTGGATGTAAACACGACGTCCAGGCTGTCATCCTGAAGTAGCCAATCGTCCGAGCAATCCTGCAGGATGACCTTGACGTTCTCGCCGACACGGTTGTCAGTGTCGGGGTTGAGATCCATGGCTAACTTTTCGCGACACTGGACGTTTCGAATGAATTCACCCCAACCGGCTCCCAGATCCAGCACGCGGTCTGACGATCGAACAAACCGGTTGAAGAACGATCCAGTCAGGATCTGCCACACCTGCTCGCGGTATGCCTCCAGGCCAGTGAAGCGGTTGCGGTATTCCGTAGTGAGAACGTTTTGAGACATTCGCTGTTTCTCTGTTTTGATACCGTAGGGCCGGTTCCTTCCGGCCATCAGGAAGATGTATCACTGGCCGGTGGGAACTGGCCCTGCGCGATGGTTCACGAGGCGACGCATCAAACTTCCGCCGACATCCTGTGACCGTCAAGTTGCCGTTCAGATAAGGCAGGAAATTCCAGTCGATTGAGCCGATCTCGCGGGTCTCGCCGCCTCGGGGATGGGTCTGACGACGGTGCATTCCGCATCAGTCAATTGTGATATGAGCGGGATGCCGTAAGAATCTGCGGCACCGGCACGAGCGGGAGTCTGCCTGGTTCAGATCGTTCCCGGATGAGGTGCGAGCCTTATCAACCGCTCGGCGGCTGACTCGACGAAGGAGCAACCATGCGTGAACACGAGCAGCAGAGAAACGGTCCGGGCGGTTTTAACCGCCGGGACTTCCTGAAGGGATCGGGGGCGGTCGTTGCCGCGACCGCGATCGCGACCGCTGAGCAGGAAGCTCAGGCCCAGAAAGCTGCGGCTGTTCAGGGCCCCGGCAAAGTTGACGTCACGCTGACCGTCAACGGCAAACAACACAAACTGTCAATTGAGCCGCGCACGACACTGCTCGACGCTCTGCGGGATCAGCTCAACCTGACCGGCTGCAAAGACGACTACGACACGACCAGTTGCTCCGGTTCTGACACCGTCATCATTGATGGCAAAGCAGTTTACGCGAGCACTCGTCTGGCGATCGAAGTTCAAGGCCAGAAAATCCAAACGGTCGAATCGTTGCGTGACGGTGACAAGATCGACGAAGTCATCGCCGGATTCGTCAAGCACGACGCCATGCAGTGCGGCTTCTGCACGCCGGGATTCGTCATGGCGACGCGAGCATTTCTGAATCAGAAACCGAAAGCCACGCTGGAAGAAATTCAGAGCGGACTCGGCGGCAACATCTGCCGTTGCGGTACCTACAAAGGTATCACCGCCTGTGCGCTGGAAATTGCGAAGAAGGGAGGTGCGTGATGGCCGAGCGAACTGTTTCGTGGGGGCCGCGAGCCTCCAACAAACTCATCGGAACCGAAACCACTCGACTCGATGGCGTCGATAAGGCGTCCGGGTCTGCCAAATACACGGCGGACATGAATCAGGAAGGCACGCTTTACGCCCGACTGCTCACGTGCAAACACGCCAGTGCAAAGATCACACGCATCAATGTCGAACCGGCAAAGAAGATTGCCGGCGTCCACACGGTGTACCTCTTCAAGAACGAAGGTGACGACTGTAACTGGGACGGAGACATCGTCGCCGCCGTCGCTGCTGAAACGGCGGACATCGCTGAAGACGGCGTGCGAGCCATCGAAGTCACCTTCGAAGAACACCCGCACGTTGTCGATGAGCAGGATCTGGACGCCGCTCGCAAAGCTGAAGCGACTAAAGAAGGCATTGTTGACCGTACGGTCGGCGATCCTGACAAGGCGATCGCCGAAGCCGACGTCGTTCACGAAGGCTACTACGGCATCCACACGATCAGCCACATGTGCCTGGAACCTCACGGCGCCCATTGCACATGGAACAACGGCGACGATGGCCCGAAGCTGACGGCGCGACATTCGACGCAAGCGGTGTCGACGACCGGGGCTCAGTTTGCAACGAAGTTTGGCCTGGATGCGACGGATGTTCGAGTCATCTGCAACTTTATCGGCGGCGGCTTCGGCTCGAAGTTCGCTGCCGATGAATGGGGCTGGGCCGCGGCTCAGATGTCGAAAGACACCGGTCGACCCGTACGGCTGATGCTCGATCGCGCGACCGAGCTGAAGACTCCTGGAACCAGACCGTCCGGGTTCGCAAAGGTCACACTGGCGGCGAAGAAGAACGGCCTGATCACTGCCTGGAAAAGTCACCACTGGGGCACCAACGGCCCGCAGGGCGGCACCATTGATGGCAATCAGATGCCATACGTTTTCGACTTCGAAAACAAACGAGTCGAAGTGACTGGCATCAAGACGAACTGTGGACCGAATCGAGCCTGGCGTGCTCCGAATCATCCGCAACTGTGTGCCATCACTGACACGGCGATGACTGATCTGGCGGCGAAGCTGAAGATGGATCCCATTGATCTGTACAAGGCGAACCTCGGTCAGCTCGACAAAGTCGCTCAGGAGAACGGCGATCTATATCGAGCCCAGCTTGATCGAGCCGCCGAACTGATGGAGTGGAACAAGAAGTTCCATGCACACGGCGAAAGCGGTGGCGGCTCGGTCAAACGTGGCCTTGGCGTCGCTCTGCATCGCTGGGGCGGGCAGTCCGTCAAGTGCGAAGCGGACGTTCGGCTGTTCGAAGACGGTGCCGCTCAGGTTTCGATCGGAAGCCAGGACCTGGGCACTGGAACCCGCACCGTCATTGCGATGGTGCTGGCTGAAACGTGCGGACTGCCGATTGAAAAAGTCACGGCGAAACTCGGCAGCAGTGAGTACGTTTACGGGAACCCTTCGGGTGGCTCGATCACCGTCGGCAGTGTCAGCGGCGGAACCCGTCGTGCGGCTCTGGCAGCTGTGTGGAAGCTGTTGGACAAGGTTGCTGCAAAGTACGAACTGGACGGAAAGAGTCTGACCGTCGGCAACGAAGCCGTCTGGTCAGGCGATAAAAAAGTCTGTTCCTGGAAGGATGCCTGTCGATTGATCGGCAGTGTGCCGATTTCAGAAGTGGGTGCGAGCCCGCTCGACGATGGTCTGACCAGCAAGCTGGTTGGCGGAGTGCAGATGGCGGATGTCTCGGTCGATACCGATACCGGCATCGTCCGCATCAACAAAATGGTCGCCGTTCAGGACTGCGGACTGGTCATCAACGAGATGACTGCGAAAAGTCAGGTTTACGGCGGCTTGATCATGGGCATTGCCTACGCTCTTTCCGAAGAGCGGATCATGGATAACAAGTCCGGTCGCTATATCAATGCCGACATGGAGAATTACCGGCTGCCAAGGATTGGTGATATCGGCGAACTGGTCGTCGAGATGTACCAGCCAGACAGCGAATACAATCGCGGTGTGGTAGGACTGGGTGAGCCACCGGTTATTTCGACCGGAGCAGCCATTGCCAACGCCGTGGCCAATGCAACCGGCGTCCGGGTACCCGTTCTGCCTATGACGCCGAAACGGGTTCTGGACGCTTTGAAAGGAGGCCAGGCATGAGACCTTTTGAATACGTCAGCCCGACAACTGAAGCCGAGGCTGTTGACGCTTTAAACGATCACGACGGTCAGACAATGGTGCTGGCTGGCGGGACCGACCTGATCAGCCTGCTGCAACGCGACGCCGTGCAGACGCAGCGGGTCGTCGACATCAAAAAGATCGACACGCTCAAGACGATCGAACAGGTCGACGACGGCGTGCTGATCGGAGCGACGGTCACGCTCGACGAAGCTTTGGAAAGTCCACTGCTCGCCGGACACGACTCCATTGCGCAGGTGATCGACGGTCACCGGGCGATTCAGATTCAGTCGTCGGGAACACTCGTCGGCGATCTGTGTCAAATGCCGCAGTGCTGGTACTTTCGAAACGGTTTCGGAGTTCTCGGTCGCAAAGACGGCGAGTCACTCGCTGAACTCGGCGACAACCGATACCACGCGGTGTTCGGCAACGCTGGTCCGGCGAAGTTTGTCTGCGCGTCGCGTTTCGCCCCATCGATGGTGGCGTGGGGTGCGAAAGTGCGAGTCATCGGGCCCGGCCCGGAAGACGAACAGTTCGTGCCGCTCGAGTATTTCTTCGTCACGCCGCGTCTGGAATCTCAGGGCGTCAACGTTCTGAAGCCAGGCCAGCTCGTCACTCACATCTGGCTGCCGAAGGCAGCTGACACAAAGAGCGCCGCGTACGAAGTTCTGGAATCGAAGGGCCTCGATCGTCCTCAGGCCGCTGCCGCAGTGTGCCTGCAGACCGACGGCGACTTCGTTCGAGACGCTCGCATCGTGATGGGCCACGTGGCTCCGACTCCGTGGATCGCCCACGAAGCCGCACGTGCTCTGGTCGGCCAACGACTGGACGAAGACATGGCCGGTCGCATTGGCGATCTCGCCGTCAGCAAAGCCACTCCACTTACGATGAACGAGTACAAAGTCGCGATGGCCCGCGCCGCAGTGAAGCGATCTTTGCTTCGAGCGGTCGGCAAACTCGACGACGCTCTCGTTTAATCAGCATCCTTAACGAACGACATCACTCCATCGCCCACAAGTCCCCTCTCCCCCCTGGGGGAGAGGGTTAGGGTGAGGGGGTTCAAAATCTGACCCAGAACAATCTCGGGAATCTCAACCCGAAGTCGTCCAATACTCAAATCCAAACTCAAGGACATAGCCATGCAACACGAACTCGAAGTTGTGCAGGGCGAACGTTGCCGACACCTGCTGTCAAAAGGCCTGTTCATCAACGCCGGCCTCCCACCGGGACAACACGCCACTGGAGACGGCAACTTCTGGTGCGCCAATACTCAAACCACCTACGGCCCCGACAAAGGATTCTGCAACGGAGAAGACTGCACCGTCACGACAAGAAGCTGCTACGAAACTCCGTAAACTTCCAACCTCGTGGAATCCGCTCTGACTTAGCCAAAGAGGCCGCAGCCTGAACGACTGCGGCCTTCTTTCGTTGCGGTTGCAAACCGATTTCCCTGATTGAGCAGATCAACTCATAGGTCGGCTGTCACCCACTTGAACAGCCGACAGAAACGTCCATCGGATTTCTCAAGGAGTTTCAATCACCACTCGACCATTGTTTTCAGACATTTGCAACATTCGTCCACTCTCGCGACAATACTGGCAGTCCACGCAGGTTAGAGGGAACGGCAAATGTCTACTGAGAAACTGTACGTTGCACGTGAATCTGGGCTCGCTGTTGTCGAGAAACTAAAGCGTTTTTCAACGTTTAAGTCTCTACACATCGAAGCCACTCATATTTCCGTGACGCCAAGCCTCATCACCGCAGGTAGTCTCGATCAGCTTGAAACGTCGTTGCGCAAACACAGTGCAGTTCGGATCACGACTGTAACATTCACGATGCGGAAGCTGCCAAATCGAAGCGACACGCCGCAAGTCATTTACAATGCCGAAGACGATTTTTCTGCAACGATCGACCTGGCAAACCTGCAAGCCGTACCCGACGAGGATAAGCTCATTATCCTCGAAGCGATCGAAACAATTTTTACGATCCAGGATAAGGCAACAATTGTCCTAGATTCATTGCCCGACACCGTTCAGACACAGGTTGAAGCTCATCTGAGTGCAACGCGATCCTTGCAATCAGCAGCCTCCGAAATTGCAAGACACCACGCAGCGAAGGTTGCCGAGTTCGATGACTACTGGCGGAGGAAACATGAAGAACTCGACAACTTAGATGAAGAACGAAAGAGAATACACGAAGAGAGAGAACAGGCTTCAAACAACAGAATTAAAGAAGGATGGGCGAACCTCAAAGCCGAACGCGACAAGTTTCAACTCGTTGAAAGCCGTGGTGTGCGTAGAAAACTGCTCAATAAACTGAGAGCGGTGATCACGTACCAGAAGAACTTCAAAACATCGGCATCACTCTTCAGAAAGAACCTGGGAGTATATTTCGTTTCACTTTCTTCCTTGGCGGTCGGCATCTGTTTGATCGCCTACTCGTTGTTCTTTGCGAATGCTTCGGCAACACGATGGCCAGTCAGCACCGATACTGTCACCAGCACACCGGCACGACCTGAGCCGACGACGTTGGATGCTGTCCAACTCTACGTTCCACTTGCGTCAGGAACTCTGATTACAGCCAGCACGCTCGCATTCCTGATTCGCTAGCTTCATTCGACTGCGAAACATCAGTCACGATTTGATTTCCAAAGCGCCCAGTATCATCGCGACATTCTGCGGGCAAGTTGGGTCGCTGAACTACTATTTGAGGCAAACAAATTATCTGAGGACGGCCGACCACCAGTTGAGTTTCCAGACACCATGATCCAGCACTTTTGCCGGGATCTGTTTCGAGATGAGTCGTCAACTGAAGCTGTACACCCTCTCGACGACCTCCAAAACTATGCAAAACAATTCAAACGGTTTTCAATTGGAGCAAAAGGCGTGGATGTCGAGGCCAAGCCGCCAACATAGCCCACTTGATTTGCCCCTGAGTTGGAATCGGAAAATTCATCAACGTCATTCCCGCGCAGGCGGGAACCTAGTGAGCATTGATGACTAACTCTGCGATCGACTGGGTGCCCGCCTACGCGGTCATGAAGGTGCTAAGTGCACATGGTAGTTGAGCACCTCGGTCCGGCCTGATTGTTTTCAGTTTGCTACTGGCTCAGGTTCGGTTGTTGCTGCGGTCGAATTCTCGACGTCCGCTGCGTCGGAAGTTTCTGGAGGCAGTTCTTGTGAAGCCTCGATCGTGAGATTCTGAGTTTCTTCGTCAGGAAGCTGCGTACCGCCGAACTCGTCGAGTGCTTCGTCGATGGCTTTGTCGAATTCGTCGGCGAAGTCGATTTCGGGAACTTCGGCGGGGACTCCGGCTTCGTCGGCGGTCCTGGTGACCGCTTCAATGAATGCTCGAAGTTCGTCGTCGGTCAGCTTCTGTTTGAACTCCCGATTTCCGTCAGGTTTCTTTGTACTGATCATGTCGAGAACGGCTTCGCGTTTGGCCTCGGGGATCGAGTTGTCGATCACGCCGCGCGAGAAACGCTGGATGGCGATGTCGGCTGCTGCCTTTTCTTCCTCATCGAGTCCCGAGTCGCGGATGTAGACGCGTTTGACAAACAGCGACACTCCGGCCGGCAGGATGGGGCTCTCTGAAAGCTTTTTGAAGATGGCGCCGACCTGCTCGATTTCGAGTTTCCCATCTTTGAATTGTTGCCCGATATCGTCGATGCGATCGTGCATTCGCTGACGTTGATCGTCGGGAACTTCAAGTTCGTTCAGCCCCTCTTTCATCGCGGCAACGGCAATGTCAGTCCCGAATTCGCGAGCGTTCTGCGCGACCCAGAGCCCAGCAACCACAGCAGCAATCACCCCCAGAACGATGATGACTCCGCAGCCGATGCCCGCAATCGCGCAGCCGCTGAGTCCCTTTTTCTTAGGGACCGCATCTTTGTCGAACGACTGAAACGGGTCTGGCTGATCGAACGGATCCGGCTGAGACATGGCAATGCTGACTTGCTGAAGGGCGGACTGAGTCTTAATGGCGCCGCGAAGGTAACGCCGTTTCATGCACGATACGGCGACGGTCGGAGATTCTCCAGCAATTCGACCACCACCTGGCTCCGCTCTTTGAACGGTCTGCTGGCGATAAGTCTTCTCCACACTTCGTATTCACCCTATTCGACCAGGTCGTCACAACCGGCAAAATCACCTCATGCTGAGTAACCGGCACGACCGATAAAGATGATGAGTGCCTCGCCAGGCGAGCTTTGCGCGAAGGTTTGCGGCATGAGGCGGGCAGGAATCTGCCAGTTCAACTGAACTAAATACTCACTTTCCGATTCGATCTGGAAGGAAACAAAACCATGCGAAAACTCTTTTGGTGCCTGGCGGCCCTGGGAGCGATGACTCTGTCGATGTCGGCAGGTGTCGCGCAGGAGCGAGCACCGTCAAACAGGTACGAACCAAACCAGTCCGATCAGCCGACTCAGAAGTCCAGCGCTTTAAGCCGCCTCAACTTCCTCGGTCGCAGTTCTGAGAAAGAAACATCAGCGCAGAACGCAACGCCAACCAGCGAGGCCAGTGGCGGCGGGATTCTGCGTTACCAGCGGAATCGACCGGCGGATCAAGGGCAGCCGACTGAGCGATCCGCGACTGGTCTGCAGAATTACCATCGAGAACTTTTCGGCACAGCACCGCCGCCAGTTGGAAGTTCTGCCAACGCGGTGACCCGACAGTTGTCGGCAACTCCCGGCGGAGCCTCGTCGAAACAGGACAGCCCTTTCCGCCACCCGGCGGTTCGACCGGTCGGCGCGACTCAGGCTGGCACGCCGGATTCAGGGGTCGTCCAAGCAGGCGGCTTTGGTACGGAGCAGGCTCCAGGCAGAATTATGCAGGCCGACTTTGCACGGAAGTCCGACACTGCCGAACCGATCGAGCAGACAAGCGGTTCGAGTGCGGCTCCACTTTTGCCGCTCGCACCGGGCGGTCAGCAGACGGTTCTGAAGACCTCGATTCTGGATTCTGAATCGGCAATCGACACTCACCCAATCGGGCGAGCAAATCAGGTAGCACCGGCTTCCGGGCCGGCAGGCGGCTTTGTCAACTTCACGCAGAGCGCTCCGCACATCGAAACTCGATGGACCAAACAGTCTGACATCAACGTCGGACAGCCGTGTGAGCTGATGCTCACCGTCAAGAACTCGGGCGAAGCCAACGCGTCAGACGTCGTGGTCGATGTCTTCTTTCCTCGCACCGTTCGCCTGACAGCAGCCAGTCCAAAGCCTGCCGCTGCCGAAGCTTCAGTCGTCTGGGAATTTCCCTCGCTCGACGCTGGCGAAGAACGCGACATTCACATCACGATGATTCCCAGCCAGCGAGGCGAGTTGACCGCGAACGCCAACGTTCGATTCTCAACCGCCGCAACAATGCTGCTGGCTGTTGAAGAGCCGATGCTCAAACTCGTCATGCAGGGTCCGAAAGAAGTCATGATGGGCGAGCCAGCTTCGCACGTTGTGACGGTGTCGAACCCTGGGACGGGCGTCGCTCACAACGTCACTCTTGAAGTCAACATTCCCGAAGGACTGGAACATCCGAAAGGCAGACGCCTGAAGATGGAACTCGGCTCGGTGAATCCTGGCGAACAACGCAGTGTTCGACTTTCGCTGACCGCTGTCGCTGGCGGTTCGCAGAATGTCAGCGTGATCGCCACTTCTGGAACGGAACTTCGCCAGACCGCCAACGCGGCGGTTGCCGTCCTGGCACCAAGTCTGAATCTAGCGGTCACCGGTCCTGCTCTGCGATACGTTGGTCGCGATGCGCGGTACTCACTGAATCTGGTGAACGACGGACAGGCCGTCACCACTAACGTCCGGGCGATGTACGTTGTTCCGAAGGGCTTCGAGTATCTCTTCGCAAGCCGCGGCGGCAATTACGACGAGACGACTCGAACCGTTACCTGGTTTGTCGGCAGCGTCAGTCCGAAAGAAACAATCGAGCTGAGTCTGAAGCTGAAGCCGATCGAACTCGGCGACTTCCACCACGTGGCCCGAGCCGTTTCGGAACACGGAGCCATTGCCGAAGCCAAAGTCGCGACCAGAATCGAAGGCACGGCATCGCTGGTCCTGGAAGTTCTGGACCTCGACGATCCCGTCGAAATCGGTCGCGAAACGGCTTACGAAGTGCGAGTTCGCAACGAAGGCTCGAAAGAAGCCCAGAACGTCGGCCTGTCGTTCGAACTTCCGACCGGCGTCAAGCTGATCAATGTCAAAGGCCCGACTCAGCACATTGCTGAAAGCGGTCTGGTTGTCTTCAAAGCTCTGCCCGCTCTGGAAGCTGGCAAGACCGCCATCTTCCAGATTCACATTCGGGGAGCTGACGAAGGTAACCACAGGGTTCGCGCCCGCCTGACCAGCGACTCAATCCAGGAGCCGCTGACTGTTGAAGAACTGACCCGCTTCTACGCGGACTGATCTTCAGCGAGGCACACTTTCCAGATCGAGAGACCTGCCCGAAGTTTTCGGGCAGGTCTTTTTTCTCGTATGCAGCAGCTGTGAAACGCCAGGACGTCGTCAGCTCGTCGCCGTCGAAATCCTGACGTCGCGATCTTCGCGCGTCACTTGTACGGTCGCAGGTCTCGTGACTGCCGTTCGCGGTTGACGAGTGTCATCGCGCGAGGCTCGTGTTTGAGCAGGCGGATGATCTGCGACGTCGTTGCGTGAAGCTGTTCTGCTGCCGCGCTGACGTCCCAGTCGCAGGCGACGATCCGGTCCAGAGCTTCGGCCAGCAGCGATGGAAAATCGTCGTGTGACGGATTGATGCTGATTCGACCGTGGCGGCAGCGAGTGTTCCACACTTCGCTCGGAGCATCCAGCGGCGAAGGCTCTCGTCGATACCCAAGAGCCAGATTCAGTCGCAGCCGAAAGATCGCCATCCGACGATTGTCTGCCTGACTGCGCCGCTCGGCGGCTTCTGCTGAGATCTCGGTCTGCGGGTCAAACAGCACAACTGCTGTTTCCACCTTGTTGCGATGCTGCCCGCCTGGCCCGGAACGTCGAGTCCGGGTTTCCTGGCACCGTGCGTGCAGAATGTCGGGTGGCAACGCCGCCGGGTGAGCAGCGTCAGGTGGCGTTTCAGACATCAATGCCCAGCTCTTCGATTTTGCGATAGAGACTTGAAAGCCCCAGTCGAAGCCGCTTTGCCGCTTCGCGTTTGTCCGGCCACTGACGCAGGACGCGTGTAATGTGTAGCCGTTCGTAATGCTTCAAGGCGCTGCGCAGGTCTTCGGTATCGGGCAGCGGCTGGCCGAGTCCCAGCAGATCGGGCGGCAGATCGCCGGGTTCGATCGTGGCGTCTTCGCACATCATCACCGCTCGCTCGATGGCATTATCGAGCTGTCGGACGTTGCCCTTCCACTCGGCTGACATCAGCAGTCGGATGGTCTCGCTGCTTGCTCCGGCAACTCGCTTCTTCATCTGCTTCGAATATTTCGCCGTGAAGAAGTCGACCAGTTCCGGAACATCGTCGATGCGATCGCGCAGCGGTGGGATGGGGATCTTGACCCCGTCGAGGCGGTAAAACAGATCTTCGTGAAAGTTGTCCTGCGCAACTTCGCGAGCCAGTTCACGCGTTGTCGACGCCACAATTCGGGCGTTGACCTGCTGCGGTTCCGACGCGCCCGCCGGCAGAACTTCCTGGTACTCGATCGCGCGTAGCAGTTTCGCCTGAGTGCTCAGCGGCAGGTCGCCGATTTCGTCAAGGAAAACCGTTCCCTCGCCCGCATGAACCAGCAGCCCTTCTTCGACAGTCTGGCCGCCGCCGGGCATCGACGTTCGATGGCCAAACAACTGACCTTCCAGGAGTTCGACCGGGCGAGTCCCACAATTCACTGCCAGAAAACTCTGTTCACAGTTTGGCCCCGCCGCGTGAACAGCTCGCGCGAAGAGTTCTTTACCGGTCCCCGTCTCACCGACCAGCAGAACGTTGGCATTGGTGACGGCGACTTTGCGAATCTGATCCTGGACTGCCTTGATCGCCTCGCTCGACCCGACGATCTCGTCGAGATTCCCCTGCCGCGACAGCTCGCGCCGCAGCGATTGATTCTCGAAGTACAGATTTCGAAACTCGTAAAGCCGATCCAGTTTGTTGAGCAGGTCTTCAAAGATCACCGGTTTCACCAGGTAATCAAACGCTCCGGCTTTGAATGCTTCAACTGCGTTCTCGACGGTTGCGTAGGCCGTGATGATCAGGATGCAGGTATGAGCGTTGAGCTGATGAAGACGCCTCAACAACGCGATACCGTCTCCGTCGGGCAGCTGGACATCGCAGAAGGCAACGTCGAAGTCGCGCTCGCGAGCGAGTCGCAAGGCATCGGCAACGCTTTCGGCTTCGCCGACGTCGTACCCTTCTCCGAGCAGGACTTCCTTCAGAGATTTTCGGATGATCTCTTCGTCTTCGACGATCAGTACGCTGCGTTTATCAGCCACGGTTAGCTTCCCGCCTTTGGTCATGATCCGAGCTTCTGATCAACAGACGACTCGGTTACGGACATTGGTTCGGAGCAGTCTACCCGCTGACCTCCGGACGTTCACGCCAGAGAATTGCGAGTTTCACACACGGGAATCAGAAGCGTCGTTGCCGATCTGACACAATGTGACGATCATGGCGATCACAGGCTGGAACAGCCGCCAGTTCACCAGAAGCAGGAACGCTGATTTCCGCTCATCGACACTAATAATTGAGTGCGTTATCGCGAGGTCATCCGTGAAGATTCGCGTCGATTAGTGTTTCCAAAACATTTGTCAGAGCCCTTCAGAAACGAACAATCGAGTGACCTCAGAAACCAAAACAGCTTCCTCGCAAGAATCAGCGACTGGAATTACCTGGCGAGGGACGATGGCCGTGTTCACTCTTGCGATCGGCCTGACGATCGTCTTCTGGGAATCTCTGTGGACCGGCGGCGGATTGATCGGTGGGGACACTTACACCTATTTCTTTCCGCAGAAACAGTTCTTTGCCGAGCGGCTGGCTGACGGCGAATTTCCGCTCTGGAATAACCGCAGCGGCTTTGGTTATCCCCTCGTCGCGGAAAGTCAGACCGGAGCGTTCTACCCGCCACACCTGTTGATCTATCCGCTGCTCGACGTGAACGAGGGCTACAACGCCGTTCAGATTCTGCACTACGTCCTGGCGTTTATGTTTACCTGGCTGCTGGCTCGGGAACTGGGTCTCAAACAGTTCGGAGCGATTCTCGCCGCGCTCATTTATGTTTACGGATGGTTCCCGCCGAGAATGTGTCTGGAATGGGCGATCATCGGAGGAACCTGGCTGCCGCTAACGCTGTGGTGGCTCGAACGCTTTCTGAAGACGAGTCACTGGAGATACCTCAGCGGGCTGAGCATCACGATCGGGCTGCAGCTTCTGGCAGGACACTTCAACCTGGCGTTTATTTCGCTGGTGCTGCTGGTGTTGTTTCTCGGCCTGCGACTTTTCTTCAACCGGGATTCGCTCTCGGAAACGATTGCCCGCCACCGTCTGAAATCTGCCGGGCTGGTTCTGGGATTTGTCGCAATCGGTTTCGGCATCGCTGCCGCACAACTGTCTCCGACCTGGGAACTGAAACAGCTCAGTCAGCGACAGAACGTTTCCGAAGGCCCGAATTTCGATCCGGCCTACGGACACATCCCGCCTTTGTACCTGTCGCAGATTGTTGCTTCGTGGTGGTTCTGGTACTCACCCGACATCAACCTGAATCAGGCTCTCAGCCAGCTGACCTTCCTGTCGAGCCCCGCTGCCACCAACCACACCGAAGCGCATCTCTACTTCGGGCTGGTTCCGCTGCTTGTGCTCGCCGTGACCTTGTCCTCAGCGCGGCATCGAGGATCAATCCTCAACCGCTTTACGGCAACCTGGCTTGTCCTGAGCATCGCCGGGATCATCTACGCAACGGGGTTACTCGTCCCGATGGCTCAGCATATGCCGGGCTTCGGCTTCTTCCGAGGCCCCGGTCGATGGGGAATCCTCGCGGCACTCGGTGTTGGTCTGATCGTTGGCAAAGCTGCCGGCGCGGTTTTGCAAAGTCGGTCACGATCAAAACAGTTCATCCTGTGCGGAGCGATCTTCGTACTGACTGTCGCCGATCTGTGGTACGTCTCTCGCGTTGTTTCCGTCGTGGCTCTACTTGAGAAGTCACCGCTTCCAAACGTCGAACAAAGTCCGGTACGAAAAATCCTCGACGATTATCCAGGCACGCCGCGAGTCTACGGTCCTGGTCCCAACCTGTTGAATCTCCTTGGACACGCATCCGTCCCTGAGTACCTCGGCATCGGCCCTGCCGAGTACTACGACGAGGAACTCAAAGCGCCGCCGTTCGATGGTCTGACGCCGTCGTTTATCAAGTGGTGCCGTGACGCCGGAATCACGCATGTCGTCTCGTTCGAGAATCCGCACGTTGCCGACGGTTTCTCTCGCGGCGATGTCCCCGGCACGCGACTTGTCTGGCAGCAGCCTGATCCATTTCTGAATCCGTCCTGGGCTCGCAAATTCAACGAGCCGATCTACCTGACCGAGATTCTCAATTCACGCGGACGAGTTGCGTTTGCAGAACCGACCACCAATCAAAAGATTGAGCTGACATCGCAAAAAGCGAACACGGCAACCATCGTGGCCGAATCACTCGACCCCGCAACCGTCGTCATGACCGACCTCTATTTCCCCGGTTGGACTGTCACAGTCGACGGCGAACCCGCAGAAGGATACCGCTTCGAAGGAATGTTCCGAGCCGTTGACATTCCGGCGGGGCAGCACACGATTGAGTGGGCCTACCGACCGGCCAGCGTCCGCCACGGACTATGGATCAGCGGACTGTCAATCTTTGCCCTGCTGGCCATCGGCCACGTCCGCTTCTGGCATTTCAATCCGAAACGAGAGTCTGCCAAAGCCGTTGAATAAGAAGATCGAAAAGCAGAACGAGGCGAAGTCGGACTGTTACTTCTTTTTCTTCTTCTCTTTGCCTCCGAAGTTTGTCGGCGCTTTGAAGAGAGTGTCCTGGTCTTCGATCTGGTTGAACAACGAAGGCCCGGAATTCTTCTTCGGAGCGTTCTCGCCGGAAGCAGTTGACGTCTCTGCGTCGTCGACTGGCGCTGCCTGGACCGCAGTCGTTACAGCAGCTCCGCTGCTATCCAGTTTTGTCGTCGTTTGAGTCGGACGGGACTTCCTTTTCTGATCCGACTCACCTGAGAAAACGAACGCCACAACCGCCACAACAGCGATAGAACAACCGGCAATGATCCATTGCTTCGGAACCGGTTTCTTTTGCGTCGACTCAGTTTCGTCGCCTGACTGGTTTGCGACGTCTGCGTCTGACGACTGTGCGATCGGAACTGTCGGCTTTTTCGACTGTGTGCCCAGAATCGGAAAATCGAGAGCACCGTCATCCACAACCGGAGCGGCGTCATCTCCAAAATTGAAATTGGGAATTTCGGTCGCAGAGTCAGTATTGGAATCACCGGGTGGAGCCGCTGGAGATACGGCCCGCGCAACGGGAACGGCGGCTGGCGGAGGAACTACCGGGGACGCGACCGCAGCTTGCGCGGCTTTGGCTGCCGCGTCGGCTCGCAACTTTTCGTCGTACTCGTTCTTCTTTTCCGGGTTCAGCAAACAACGTCGGGCGGCGGCAACTTCATTCAACAGCTGCTGAGATTCCTTGCGCTTTGGTCCCGCCGCCATTTCATGCAGGTAAGTTGTCTGACGGTTGGCTGCGGCGTCGATGACGTCGGTGTTCTCTTCCAGATCCTGAAGTCCCAGCAGCCGGTAATGGTTTGG
>JAQBWV010000409.1 GCA_027624335.1 Planctomycetota bacterium | reverse complement strand
CGATCATGTTCGAAGACCGAATGCCGGAAAACCTCTACTACCCCCCCCAAAGAACCGCCTGACACAAAATCAAGGACAGGCCCCGAACAAGTCGCCGCCAGTGCCGACTCGATGTCTGTCTCATCGGGTGCTGACTTGACCTATTTTGGTCCCCAGTCTTCGAGCGGCCTCACCTGGGCCAGTCACCGTGCGGCGTCCTTCGTCAACGGACGACGGGAGATGCTCCTTAACGACCGCCCAATTGAAGCAGCGATTGATGCGGTTCACCCGGTTGTTGATGACGCCGCGCGATAACTCAGGACTGCGGAAGGAAGTGGCCACGAAACATTCTGGTGTTCAGTCCGTGCTGGATGGCCTGCTGGTCGATCGGTCGCGTCGCAACATCATCCGCAAGCCGCGTTGAGGGAGTCGGCCATGCAGCTTGTGATCATACGCCAAACAGTGACACGAACAGGCCGGCTTGCGGAGCGACCAGCTCTCACCGCCGATGCCGCCCGTCCCGGCGTTTAACGAACCCTCGTGCAGGATCGTCAGAACGGGAGCCATGATGAACCCGCGACCAGAACTCCGAGTATCTGAGCGATCTGCTGGCTGCACGGCGTCCTGAATGTTCAATTGCTTAGGCTCAAAGCAAACGCTTCACGAAAACCCTGCTTAGTCGCTCCACACGAATTGCAACGGCAACAGTCTTGCCCAGATCGGACGGAAGCAACGGGAGACCATCGGACCGGCGCTCCGCGATCCTCACGGCGCGCAGAGAGCAGGTTTGCACACTCCAGTAACACGTTGCCGGGAGGTAATCGCATGGTTCAGAGTCCATCGTCAGGAACAGTGGCACTTTCCATTCGCAAATGGTCGAACGACAGCTTCGCGCACGCAGAATCAGCGACGTTCGCGTGTTACAGGCGATGAACGAAGTCCCGCGAGAGGCGTTTGTCCCCGGTGCCGTTCGAGAGTCAGCTTACGCGGACAGCTCACTGCCAATCGACCACAACCAGACGATCTCACGCCCTACTCAGTCGCATTCATGTGTGAGGCACTGCGACTGACTGGATGAGGAACGGTCCTCGAAGCTGGAACCGGTACGGGCTACACAGCCAGTTCGATCACTTGGCGCTAATGATTCTCTGTCGAATCGGTCTCGTGATCTGGTGCAACCAGCTCTGCGGGATCAAACACGCAGATCTGACGGAGAGTCTCGATTTCGATTCCCGGCGTTTTCTCAGCCAGACGTTGTCGATCTTCAGCTGAAATGTCGAAAATCGACCTCGCCAACTGCAGTGTCGAGTACGACTTCGAGTTCGGCTGAGTTTTTTGACTCTACGGCCAGAGAGCGCACAAGCTCCTGCGGAGAAACCATGAAAACGGTCAACTCTCTCGTTTTCGAAGCAGCAGAAGCCCTTCCACCTTTTCCTGAGCGGGAGCGGGTGCGGAAAAGCTGACAATCGCGCCCACTCCAAAGGCAGGAACTGTTGTCAGCACACCGTCCCACCAGGTGTTGCTCTTCAGCCCGGCAAACACTCCCAGACTTTCCAGAGATTCCCCTTCAAGGCTTGGAATCCAAACGCGGATAATGGCAAACATGACGAGTCCAGCAACGATGGTGCTCACAGCGCCGATCGTATTGGCTCGGGGGAGCAGCATCCCCAGCAGCAACACCGCCATCAGCAGCCCGAGTGTGGCTCCCGCGATGGAAAGCAGCAAATCGAAAACCGGCGAATCGATCAGCGACAGCGCGCAGGCCGTCGCTGTGGCCGTTGCACCAAACATCAGTGTCAGACAGCGATTAATCCGCGTCCCGACTTCGTGGCCATTCAGCCAGTCTGTCACCATTGTGGCCGCCATGCTGTTGATCCCGGTGTCCAGGCTGCTCATCGCCGCCGCGAACAATCCTGCCAGAATCATGCCCGTCATCCCGTAACCACCGGCATGATGAACCACAAAGTGCGGCATCAACTGATCTTTGGAGCTTCCGCTGGACAATTGCTGGAACGTGTCCATGTCCGATTGCTGGTAGAACACGAACAGAGCTGTCCCCACCAGAAAATACAGTGTGGTCGAAAACAGTGTGAATCCGCCTTTGGTGATCAGTGCGCGGCGGGCGTCTCCGACGGATTCGACCGTGATGTATCGCTGGTACGCTCCGTAAGAGCCCACCTGCGCAGCCAGGTAAACGAAGAATCCGTACGCACAGGCCGCAAACACATTCCGCTCGGCCAGCCCACCGTCCGTGCGAAACATCTCGAACTTCCCGGCACGCGAGCCCACGTCAAAGAACGCTGTTACGCCGCCATCGATCCGGCTGATCAATAGGCACAGCAGGACGAGCATTCCACCGAGGAGGACGAACGCCTGGATCGTGTCCGTCCAGATGACGGCTTTAACTCCTCCTACGGCCGTGTAAAGCGTCGCCAGTAGACCGAGCGTCACAATGATGGTCACGCTCTGGCCGAAAGACTGAGTTTCCAGCACGACGTTCAGGATCCGCGTCACGGCAAGCAGCATGGTTCCCATCCATCCCGCGAGGTAAACCATGAAGATCAGGCTCGCCATCAGCCGGACCGGTCGCGCGAATCTCCGTTCGAGGTACTCGTAAAGACTGATGAAGCCCAGGCTCTTGTAAAACGGTATGAACCAGATGCAGGTGATCGGCACGACCACAAACGGAATGAAGAAAATCGCCAGCAGCTGGTGGTAATTGCCGAACGCCCCTTCGGCCGGCAGACCGACGAAGGAATTGGAACTGATCGTCGAGGCAAACAGCGACAGGCCCACCGGCAGCCAGTGCATCCTGCCGCCGCCGAAGAAGTAATCGTCGTTGCTCGCCTGGTCCTTCGAGAAATAGAACCCAAGCCCGACGATGATCAGCATGTAGCTGCCGCAAATGATCCAGTCGATGAGCGAGATATTATCCACAGATGCGTGCTCGCAAGATGTTGACCGTCGGCCGCCCACGTGACAGCCATCACCAGATATCAAACCGTAACTGAAATATCCGAACGACGCTCCATACCCTGAGGTGTCCCTGTGTCAATCGAACACGCACCAGCAACGGGCTCATGAATCGAGCCGGCACGAGGATCGTCAAGACATCCGAAGTGACGGAAGCACGAACGGGCGGGCGTTGACTGGAAAAGCAACCAGAATTTCGTGTCGAGTCACGTAAATTGAAGTGTCTGGAATTGGAGAATCCACGTCAGCAAAACTCCGAGGCACGAAAGTGCTTTGGAGTTCGGCTGACGTTTTTTGACCATACGGGCATACAATCGCCCCGCGCTGCCAGACGAGATCCTGCTGGCGGGCATGTTTCCGTTCTCTTCAACGGCAGACAGAGCCAGGTGGTTGGCTTCACGACGAAGCCCTGATGGTGTTTCAAGTGAGGTACGACGAGAAGTCAGCCAGCCCGTACTGCCGGGCCACGACCGGCACACATTGTCACTCTTCAAGGAATTCACCATGCGAGTTGCACTGATCACGATCGTCAGCCTGTTTTACGCGACGACCGCCTTCGCTCAGGAGTCACTTAAGGTCACTCCGAAATGGGAATCGCTCTTCAATGGCAAGGACCTCAGCGGCTGGGAAAAAATCGGTAACGAGAAGTGGCTCGTGGAAGAGGGAGCCATCTACGGCGAGGGAATTACAGAGGAGTACGGCTATCTGGCGACCGAGAAGACCTACCAGAATTTCGAACTTGAACTGAAGTTCAAGTGTGAGGCGAGCGGTAACAGCGGCGTCTATATTCATACCACGTTCGAGCCCGGCACGCCCAAAGTCATCAAGGGCCGCCAGATTGAAATCGATCGCGCCATCGGTCACCACACGGCTGGAATCTACGGGGATGGAAAGGGTTGGATCGTGTGGCCGGCTCCGGAACTTGAAACAATCATCAAACCGGACGACTGGAACGATCTGCAAATCAGCGTCGTCGGGAAACGATACATCACGCATCTCAACGGAAAGCAG